>JAEXAH010000123.1 GCA_023458315.1 Pseudomonadota bacterium | reverse complement strand
ACCTGCCGGCCCGGGCCACCCAACTGGCCGAGGCCGCCAGGGCCGCGGACGGCTGGGGCCAGCCGCCCGCGCCCTATGCCATGCTGGTGCTGGGCTCGGGCGGGCGCGGCGAAAGCCTGTTGGTGTTCGACCAGGACAACGCCATCGTCCATCGCGGCACCCCGGCCGACGACGTGTGGTTCGCCGAACTGGGCAAGCGCGTCAACCAGATGCTGAACGACGCGGGCATCCCGTTCTGCGACGGCGGCGTCATGGCGCGCGAGAGCAAGTGGCGCAAGAGCCTGGACGAGTGGAAGGACGAGGTCCACCACTGGGTCTATTCGGTCGAGAACCAGACCGTGATGTATTGCGACATCTTCTTCGACTTCCAGCCGGTGTGGGGCGACCGCGCCCTGGCCGAGGAACTGCGCGTCTATGCGGTGGAGAAGGCGGCGCAATCGGCGTTCTTCATGCAATATCTGGCCCAGCATGTGGCCAAGATGGAAGTGTCGCTGGGCTTTTTCGGCGAGTTCGTCACCAAGCAGGGTCGTCTGAACGCCAAGAAGTTCGGCCTGTTGCCGCTGGTGTCGGCCGCCCGCTTCCGCGCCATCCGCGCCCATGTCATGCAGACCGGCACCGACGAACGCTATAGCGCGCTGAAGGAGCAGGAGGTTCTGCACGAGGACGATTGGCGCGATTTCCTGGAAATCCGCGAAGTGGTCATGCGCATGATGCTGGACCAGCAACTGGTGGACCTGGCGGCGGGTGTTCCGCCCTCGGCCAACATCGAGCCCAAGCGGTTCAGCAAGCACATGCGCAATCGCCTGCGCTGGGCCTTCAAGCGGCTGCGCACCCTGAAGTACATCTGCGGCGTGGCGGGTTGACGCCTGTCGTCGCGGGGAAGCGGCGGGCGGCTCAGGCCGCCCGCGGCCGTTTCAGGATGATGCTGGTCAGCAGCTTGGCCAACTGATCGCGCCCGAACGGCTTGGTCAGGAATCCGGCCACCCCCGCCGCCATGGCGTGGGTGACGGTTTGCGGCGTCTGCTCGCCGGTCATCAGCACGAAGGGAATGGCGGTCAGCCCGGGCTCGGCCCGCATGGCATGCAGCAATTGCAGGCCGTTCATGGGCTGCATGTTCCAGTCGGACAGCACCAGATCGATGGGCTGCGCCCGCAGGGCGGCCAGGGCCTCCTGGCCGTTGGCGGCCTCGACCACGGAAAATTGCGGCGCCGGGCGCAGCATGTCGCGGATCAGCGACCGCATCAGGGCGCTGTCTTCGGCCAGCAGGATCGTGAAGCGGTCGGTCATGGCGGATTTCCCGGGGGCGGTGCTCGTGGTGCGAGCGGGATCGTGCCTTACTGTGATCCCATGTTTCGCCCTGTGCCGTCAGCCATTCGGAAAGATGAGGGGGCTGGGCATTGGAAGGTCCGTGCACAGTCCTTTTATACCAAAGACCTAGGAAGGGTGCTTCGGGCGGCGTAGTGCGTCCGCTCAGGCGGCCTGGTGCCGTTCGTCCAGCACCCGGCGCAATTGCCGCGCCAGGGCGTCCAGCCCGAACGGCTTGAGCAGGTAGCCCGACACTCCGGCCTGGCGGGCGCGGGCGACATAGTCGGTGGTCTTCTGGCCGGTGATCATGATGAACGGCGTGGCGTGGTGTTGCGGATCTTCCCGCACCGCCATCAGCAAGTGCAGCCCGGTCATGGGGATCATGTTCCAATCCGACAGGATGATGTCCACCGGCTGTTCCCGCAGCGCCATCAGCGCGCTGGAGCCGTCCGCCGCCTCCACGACCTGCTGGATGCCCAGATTGCGCAGCATCTGACGCACGATCAGACGCATGGCGGGAATGTCGTCGACCACCAGGATGCGCGTGTTCGGTGAAAAGTTTCCCATGGTCTTTGATTTCTGAAAGGTGTTTCTGTGCGTAAGTGAATTTATGTTTTATAGCGCCTTGAATGAATATGGATTCGGCATAGGGTGCTGTCGGGTATTGATTGTATTTTTTAGGGTGATTAACTTATCAAATATAAGCTTATCGTGAAGTTTATCGGGTATCGCCCTGATAATAGGGACAAGTTTATTGGTGCTTTTCATGGGGTGGTGTGGCGGTCATCGATGCCGCGTTGCCGCCACATGCGTCTTGATCCGCGTTCCGCCGCGAACTATGGTCGCACCCGCACGTTTACCCGAGGGGTCCACCATGAGCGACGAACAGAACAACAGCCAGATCGGCGGCATCGCGGCCGAGGCGCTGCGCCAGTTCATCGAGCGCATCGAGCGCCTCGAGGAAGAGAAGAAGGCGCTTTCCGCCGACATCAAGGATGTCTATTCCCAGGCCAAGAGCCAGGGCTTCGACACCAAGATCATCCGCAAGATCATCAGCCTGCGCCGTATGGAAGATCAGGAACGCGAGGAAACCGAGCAGTTGCTGGATCTCTACAAGGCCGCTTTGGGCATGGCCTGAGAGCGCCTGTCATGCTGAAGGGGAAAAGGGGCCGAAGGGCCCCTTTTTTCATGGCGCCGCCGGTTCGGCGGGCGGCACCAGCGGCAGGATGAAGCGGAAGGTGCAGCCCTGGCCCTCGCCGCCCGATTCCACCCAGATGCGGCCGCCGTGGCGTTCCACGATGCGGCGGCACAGCGCCAGGCCGACGCCGGTGCCTTCATAGGCGCCGCGCGGGTGCAGGCGCTGGAATACCTGGAACAGTCGTCCGGCCACCGCCGGGTCGATGCCGATGCCGTCGTCGGCTACCGATACCACCCACTGGCCGTCCTGCTGCTGCGCCGATACCGTGATGTGGGGCGGGGCGTCGGGGCGGCGGTATTTCAGGGCGTTACCCACCAGATTCTGGAACACCCGCATCAACTGGCTGGAATCGCCGGTGACGGCGGGCAGGGGGGCGGCCTGGATGTCGGCGCCGCTGTCGGCGATGGCGGTTGACAGGTTGGCCAGCGCTTCGCGCAGGGCGTCGTCCAGCGCCACCGGGCCGAACGGCGTGCCGCGCCGGTGGACACGGGAATAATCCAGCAGATCGGTGATCATGCGGCTCATGCGGGTGGCGCCGTCCACCGCATAGCCGATGAATTCGCGGGCGTCGTCGTCCAACTTGTCGCGGTAGCGCCGCTCCAGCAATCCCAGATAGCTGGCGACCATGCGCAACGGTTCCTGAAGGTCGTGCGACACGGCATAGGAAAATTGTTCGAGGTCGCGGTTGGAACGGGCGAAATCCTCTTCCAACCGCTTGCGCTCGGAAATGTCCAGCACGGCGATCAGCACCAGATCGTCGCCGCGCAGGCTGACCGTGGCGCCCGACAGCAGGGCGGTGAAGCGTTCGCCGCTGGCCCGTTTCAGCACCACCTCCTGATTGCGCACCAGGCCGTCTGCAGCCAGGGTGGCGACCATGCGGGCGCGGTCCTCGGGATTGACCCAGTAATCGGGGGCGACTTCGCCCTCGGCCTTGTGCTGCGGCACGCCGAAGGTTTCGGCGGCGCGTTCGTTGATATAGACGACGCGGCTGTCCCGGCGCCGGGTCAGCACCAGCGGCAGCGGCGAGATATCGACGATGCGGCGGAAACGTTCCTCGCTTTCCCCCAGCGCCTCCAGCGAGGCGTTCAGTTCGGCGGTGCGGTCGACCACCGCTTTTTCCAGGGTTTCCACATGGGCGCGCTCGGCGGCCAGCATCTGCCCGACCAGCGCCTGACGGCGCAGTTCCGACCGCGACAGGCGGCGGGCCAGGGCGAAGATGACGCCGACGAACAGCGCCTGGATGCCGCCATGCACCCACATTTCCTGGCGCCAGCGGTTCAGCACCTTGGACCGTTCGATGCCGACGGCGGCGATCACCGGATAGTTGGGCACCGGGGTGAAGCCGACGATGCGTTCGATGCCATCGGAAAAGCTGGGGGCGCGGCGGTTGGTGCCCGCGCCGCCGATGGCGGCATAGGCGCGGTACAGACCGCTGTCGCGGATGGAACGGCCGATGAAGCGGTCGTCGCGCGGATAGCGGGCATGCAGGATGCCGTCGGGGGTGAAGGCGCCGGCGGCGTCGCCCGCCTCGGGCACCACCGAGGCCAGGGCGTCGGCGATGAAATCCACCCGCGCCGCCAACCCGGCGCTGCCCAGGAAGTCGCCATGGGGGCCGACGATCGGCCGCGACAACAGCAGCACCATCTGGCCGGTGAAGCGTTCCGGCACCGGCGGCGTCATGAACAGGGCGCGGTCTTGCCAGGAATTGGCCATGGCGCGCACATGCGGGGCGTCGGAAATGTCCTCGGGCACCGGGCGGGGGGCGGTGTCGCGGTGGATCAGGTGGCGCAGCCAGCCGCGCGAATCCACCAGCCCCATGCTGTCCAGTTCGGGAAACACGTCCAGCTTGGCCAGCAGCGTCGCCTGCTGCATGGCGTCCAGATGGGCGGGGTCGCCGATTTTCTCGACGGTTTCCGTCAGCATGACGTCCATGCCGCGCAAACTGACGGCCATGCGCTGCGCCGCGGCGCTGGACAGGGACAGGGCCAGTTGCTCGGCGGCGCGCATGTGGGCTTCGCGGCTGACGGCCAGTTGCCACACCGAGGCGGCGGAACAGGCCGCCGCCATCAGAATGGCGCCCAGCCAGATACGCGTGTTTCCCTGAAACAGCCCCATGGTGCCTCGGTTCTCCCCCGAACGGGTCAACTTTGGCAGGTTGGCCCCCCGGCGGCAAGGGGCGACCGGGCTCAGTCCTGGCGGCGTTCGATCTCGATGCCGACCGAGGCGGCCTCGGCGTAAACGTCCAGCTTTTCCACCCGCACCCGCACCGACGACACCCGTTCGTCGGCCAGACACAGGGCGGCGATCTTCTCGGCCAGGGTTTCGACCAGATTGATGTGGCCTTGGCTCAGCATGTGCTTGATGCCCTCGATCACATCTTCATAGGACACGACGTTGGCGATGTCGTCGGACATCGGCCCCGCCTGTTCCAGCACCGCCATGTCGACGTTGATCCGCACCCGTTGCGGTGCCAGCAATTCGTGGGCGTGGATGCCGATCAGGCATTTCAGAACCAGATCACGGACCAGGATGCGATACAGCTTGGCGTCCGGGTTGGTGGCGTACATGGCGGGTCCTTGCAGGCGGAAACGGAAAAATCAGGCCAGGGTGACGGCCGACGGAACCACGTCGCCGTCGCCGGGCAGGGCGGCCAGCAACTGGGCGACGGTGCGGCCCAGAATCGGGTGCGTCACCTGGGCGGCGATGTCGGCTAGCGGCACCAGGGCGAAATGGCGTTCGTGCAGGCGGGGGTGGGGAATGCCCAGGTCGGGATCGTCCACCACCCGGGAATCGTACAGCAGGATGTCCAGGTCGATCAGGCGCGGGCCATAGCGCACCGAGGCGACGCGGCCCAACTCGGCCTCGAGCCGCTTCAGCCGGGCCAGCAACTCGCGCGGCGCCAGGGCGGTATCCAGCCGCGCCGCCATGTTCAGAAAGGCGGGCTGATCGGTGACGTAAAGCGGCGCGGTTTCATAGACGGCGGAAACCGCCGCGACCTCGCCCAGCGCCGACAACGCGGTCAGGGCGTCGCGCAGATTGGCGGCGCGGTCGCCCAGATTGGTGCCCAGCCCTAGGAAAACGGTCGCCATGATCCCTGCCCGAAACGTGGAAGGGCGCAACATCCTCCAAAGCGGTCGTCAACGCAAGGGCGGGCTGTGTCGGGGGAAGGCTGCGCCTGGGACATGGCGGAAGTGATCCGCCGAACCGGAGGTTCGCGCCCGGCGAGGGACGTAATAAATAGGTTCTTCGCAGATTTCCGGGAAGTGCTCGTTATGGCCGGGCTTGACTCACGGCTGTCCGGTTTAGGTTCTCGCGGAGAGTGCCTGGGTGGGAATGCTGTGCCAAGAGACACGGATTGCACGGATGCCCGCTGGCGCGGGCCACGGACGAGCACGGATGGGCACCGTGCCGTCGACATGTCGTGTCCTGCATTCATTGGGGAAATCGTCATGCCGGGTCAAGCCCGGCATGACGCAATTCTGATGATCCGTGCCCATCCGTGGCCGCGAAGCGGCATCCGCGCAATCCGTGTCTCTTGGCAGGACGGAAGCGGTCAACCCCAGGTCGGCTGGGCACATCCGCCGCACTACGGAATTTTAAACCGGACACCAGTGGATCAAGTCCGCGCATGGCGGCTGTATTGGGCAGCAAAGTCCCGCGAAACGTCGCTGGTGGCGCCCCACATGAACCACCAACAGCCTGCGCAGACATGCCCTATAAAACACAGAATCAGGCGGCGCCCGCCGGAACCCAGCCGGACGACATGGCGATGCGGACCGCCTGGGCGCGGTTGGCGGCGCCGATCTTGCGATAGACGTTGCGCAGGTGCACCTTGATGGTGATTTCCTGCAAGTCCAGGCACAGGGCGATTTCCTTGTTGGTGCGGCCCTCGATCAGCAGCGCCAGGATCTCGGCCTCGCGCCGCGACAGCTTGTCGAAGGGGGCGGGGACGCCACCGGCCGGACGGGCCGGCGAGGTGGGCATCATCATGCCTTGGCTGCCGGCTTCTTCGAAGAAGGTCGAGGACGGCAGGTATTTCTCGCCCGACAGCACCAGACGCAGGGCGTTGACCATGGCGGTGCCGCTGACCGTCTTGGGGATGAAGCCCGCCGCGCCCGCCTGCACCGCCGCCACCACGTGGTCGCGGCTGGAAAAACCCGAGACGATGACCACCGGCACGCCGGGGCATTTGGCGCGCAGGGCTTCCAGGCCCTTGAGTCCGTCCATGCCCGGCATCATCAGGTCCAGCAGCACCAGGCCAAGGTTGGAATGGGCGGCGGCGACGGCCAGCGCCTCGTCCATGTTGGCGGCGTCCAGCACTTCGACGTCGGGGGCGAGTTCCTGGAGGAACGGCTTCAAGCCGTCCCGGACGAGCTTGTGGTCGTCGGCGACCAGAATTTTCATCGGACCTCTCCCCTTCGCGGAACCGGAGTCCGCGGCGTCGGGAAAGTATAGCCGGACTGTTTGCGGGGTCTACTTAAAACCACGAAAATGCTTCTAATCCGAGGGCGGCTTCAGGAAGTCGGCGATGATGTCGGCCAGCTTGCCCAGCGGCACCGGCTTTTTCAGCACGGCGCAGCGGTCGTCTTGCAGGTTCTCGGCCAGCCGTTCGGTGGCGCCCAGATGGCCGGTGACGATGACGATGGGCATCAGCGGGTCATAGTCGCGCAGCTTTTCCACCAATTGCTCGCCGCCGCCGGCCGGCATGCGCAGATCGGTGATGACCACGTCGGCGGGATCGCCCATGAAGGTGTCCCAGGCTTCGTTGCCGCTGCCGCACACGGTGACGCGGTAGCCCAGTTCCTTGAGATAGCGGGCCAGGGTTTCGCCCGCCGTCAGTTCGTCCTCGACCACCATGATGTGGCCGTCCAGCGGCGTGGCGGCGCTGGGCGGGCGGTCGCGCAATTCGCTGGCCGCCAGGGTGCCTTCCTCGTCCACCGGCAGGGTGATGACGAAACAGGCGCCGCCCGCGCGGTCCGTCACCTCCAGCCGTCCGCCCATGGCGGCGATGATGCCGAAGCTGACCGACAGGCCCAGGCCGGTGCCGCGCCCGGCCTCCTTGGTGGTGAAGAACGGCTCGAAGATGCGGGCGCGCATGGCCTGGGGAATGCCGGGGCCGGTGTCGGCCACGGTGATCAGCAGCCGCCCGCCGTCGCGCCGCGCCGAAACGGTGATGCAGGCGGTCCAGCCCGCGGGCGGGGTTTCGCGCTCGCGCTTTTCCTTCAGGGCGTGGTGGGCGTTGGACAACAGGTTCATCACCACCTGTTCCAACTGGACCGGGCGGCCGCGCACCAGCACCGGCTGGGCGGGCAGGTCGGTGATCAGGGTGATCTCGTCGGGGCGCAATTGCCCGGCCAGCACGCCCAGCGCCGCCGACACCGCCGCCAGGGCGTCGAACACCAGCATGGGGCTGGTGTCGCGGCGCGAGAAGATGCGGATGTCGTCGATGATCTCGGCGGTGCGCTGGGCCTGG
The DNA here is from genome assembly GCA_023458315.1 of Pseudomonadota bacterium. Lineage (GTDB taxonomy): Bacteria > Pseudomonadota > Alphaproteobacteria > Rhodospirillales > Magnetospirillaceae > Magnetospirillum. The sequence goes on along the minus strand of JAEXAH010000123.1, from coordinate 52,887 downwards.
TCGGCGATCTGCTGGAATTGCTGCGCCTGCCATTCCGGCGTCGCCTTGCCGCGTTCGATGAACAGCAGCGCGCCCTCGGCGGTCAGGCGCATGATGTTCAGCGGCTGCGACAATTCGTGCACCAGACCGGCGGCCATCTCGCCCAGGGTGGCCAGCTTGGCGGTCTGCACCAGTTGCGCCTGCACCTGTTTGCGTTCGGTGATGTCGCGCACCACCAGGATGCGGGCGGGCAGGCCGTGGAAGGTGATGGTGGTGGCGGTGATCTCGGCCTCGAACTCGCCGCCGTCCAGCCGCACCATGCGGTGTTCGCTGACCTGACGCGCGGGCGACGGCAGCGGCAGGGCGCGGGCCACCTGTTCGCGTTCGTCCACATGGAACAGCCCCAGCAGCGGCAGGCCGGGCAGGATGTCGCCCTCGGCGCCGAACACCCGGGCGGCGGCGGGGTTGGCGTACAGCACCGTGCCCTGGCTGTGCACCAGGATGGGGTCGGGGGTCAGTTCCACCAGCGAGCGATAGCGTTCCTCGGATTCCGCCAGTTCGCGCACCGCCCGGTCGTGTTCGGCCTTCATGCGCAGGGCGCCGATGCCATAGGTCAGGTTGCGGGCCACGTCTTCCATCAGGCGGATGACGTCGGGATCGAAGGCGTCGGTTTCCGAGGCGTAGATGGTCAGCGCGCCGATGCGCCCGGCGCCCTGGCCCAGCGGCAGCGCCAGCACCGAGCGCAGGGCGTGGTTTCGCGCCGCCTCGCGCCAGGGGGCCATGCGCGGGTCCTGCTCGATATCCTGGCAGACCTGGGCCTGACCGCCGCGGATGGCGGCGCCGGTGGGGCCGTGGCCCAGCGGCTGGTCGGCCCACGACACCGCCACCTGATCCAGATAGCCGCGCCCGCGCCCGGCCACCGCCACCGGCGCGACGCTCAGCGGTGCGTCGTCGCGGGCATAGCCGACCCAGGCCAGGCGATAGCCCGCCACCTCGACCACCACCCGACAGATGTCTTCCAGCAGCGCCGTCTCGTCGGTGGCGCGCAACAGCGCCTCGGTCGAGCGGGTCAGCGTGGTGACGGCGCGGTCGATGAGCCGCAACTGGTCCGCGACGCTATGGGCGATCATGTGGGGCGGCTGTCCTTGGGGCTTTTGTCGTTTCGGGGAAACATGCTACCCCTTGCCGCTGCGCCGCCGAAGCGGTTTTAGGGGTTAATACCGGCCTTATCCCTGCCACGAAGCGGTGCCAGGGTGAAACGGTCGCCAAGGAGGATGCGGATGCTGCGCGGATTGTGTCTGGGTGTGGTTGCGGCGATGCTGGCCTGCCTGCCGGCGCGGGCCGCCGAAAAGGCCATCGATCTGCTGGACGTGCCGGTCTCCTATACCGCCGACTTCACCGTCAGCAGCGATCGCGGCACCTATTCCGGCACGGTGTGGCACGCCTTCGGCCGCGAGCGCCGCGATTTCGGCACCGCGGGCGGCGGCCAGTCGGTGCTGCTGCGCCGCGACACCGATTCCGCCTATCTGATGAAGCCGTCGGGCCGCTGGTATGTGGGGCTGGGCTTCCAGGCGGTGGGCGCCCTGGCGGGCGGCATCGACGGGCTGGTGGTCGAGCGGCGCAAGCTGGCCGAGGAAAAAGTCGGCGCCATCCGCGCCACCCGTTACAAGGTGGCGGCCACCGGCGCCAAGGGCGCCCGCTTCGACGGCGACGCCTGGTTCTCGAAAGAGGGCATCCTGGTCCGCGCCGAGGGCTGGCTGAGCGAGGGCGGCGGCAAGGAAAGCCAGGTGGAGATGGAATTGTCCAACCTGCGGGTCGGCGCGGTGGACGACCGCAAGTTCGAACTGCCGGCCGGATGGCTGGGCATGGATTTGCGCGCGGTGCCGCCCGACCGCATCGCCCAGGCGCTGGAAGGCATCAAGCCCATGCTGGAACGTGGGCGCTGATCATATATCCCGGTGATCGGAAGCGATCTCCGATGCCCTCGGTGGCGGGCGCGGGCCATCCCGCCCGCTTGCCTTTCGCAGCATAAGCCGCGCGGCCCCGGCATGAGGCGTCTCCGCGCCAAAACATGCAAAATATTTGCATGTTCGTGGAGCAGCAAAATCGCCCCCCCTGAATGGAAGACACGCTTTCGCCTGCTCCCATGAGGGCGGCACAGGGCGTGCGGCATGGCATCCTTAGGTGGTAGAACGCTTCATGGAAATGTCATATGATAATTGTGTAATGCCTCTTGGCTAAAGGTTTCAGGATCGATGCCGCTGACGTTCTTCTCTGATCTGCTGAAAATCTCCTCGCGCGAGGTTGATCATGGCCGTTTGGGCAGCGACCGGCGGGCCTTGCTGCAATTGGCGGTTCAGTCGGTGAAGGAGGGGGCGGCCTCGGCCTTGCTCTGGCTGGTGGATGACGGTCCTTCCGGCCTGCCGGAATTGCGCCTCAGTTACGCCTATGATCCGAAAGAGGACGATCCCCGGCCCAGCCTGCTGCGCCGCATCGCGCAGCCGGTGGCGGACGAACCGGGAGACTTGCAAAGCCCGTCCCTCAGCCGGGTTTTGGGGTGGTTTCGTCGTCTGCATGGCGCCGATCCGGTGCAGAAATGGCTGCCCATCCAGCGCGACGGCGAGGATATCGGCCGTCTGCACCTGCTGTTGGGGCCTGGGGCCACGGAAGATTGGGATTTGCTGGCCCTGGTCGGGCAGGTGTTCGCCGACACCATCACCGCTGAACGGCGTAGCCGCCCGGCCATGGCGGTACAGCATTTCCAGACCCGCGCCAACGCCACGGCCGACCAGCACAAGCAATTGCAGCTTCTGGCGGAAACCGCCCGCCATTTCACCACCGCCCGCCATGCCATCCTGTACCGGCCGCAAGGCGCCGATCTGGGGCGGGAACTGGCGGTGGCCGCCCTGGACGGCGCGGCCGCCGACAATGCCCAGAACCGGCGCCTGTTGATGGCTGGTCAGGAAACCCTGACGTTCACGGTGTTTAGCCGTCTGGATTGTGTCCGGCTGTGTGACATCAACGATCCCGAGGAGATCAAGCGGTTGGGCTATGCGCCGCCCAATTCGTTGATGCTGGACAATCTGCAAAAGGTGGCGGGCAAGACACGGGCCTGGATGGCGGCGACGGTGGCGGTCAGATCGTTGCGCGGGCATCCCTTGGGGGCCTTGCAGATCAAGCTGCTGGACAAAAGCAACGACCATTACCTGCATGATGCCTTCACCCGCACCGACCAGGACATCATCCGGGCGCTGGTGGATTGCGTGGTCGAATTTCTGCCGCGCAGCGAACAATTCGGGGCGCAGGGTGTCCTGGCCAACGTCCTGGCCGAGCTGGCGGCCACCGAGAATCTGGATCTGACCGATGCCGCCGATCTGCTGGTCGCCGTCCTGGCACCGTATGTCCATGGCATCGATGGTCTCAGCTTCAGCATTCCCGGCTTTCCGCCGGTAGTGTCCAGCTCTGCCAATTTGTTGCAAACGGTGCCGTGGCGCAAACTTGCCTTGCGCACCCTGCACCCGATGCTCACTCCGCCAGAGCTGTTCGTCGTGGCCATTCGGGTCGGTCACGGTGCGTTGCTGGTGCAGATGCGTAAGAAGAATATGCCGCTGCATGAATACGAGATTTTGGAACATGCCGCCGGCGGTATCGCCCTGCTGTTCCAGAGTGCCTTGATTCACAGCGCCACCGGTCGCCGTTTGATGGAAATCCGCCACGCGGTCCGCTCCAGCATCCAGGGCATGGTGGGCTATGCCCGCACGGCCCTTGATACTTATGAACTGGCGCGCGAACATCCGCAGACCGCCGAGGAATTGCTGGTGCGCCGCAAGAGCTTCGGCAAGGCGCTGGAAAACGCGGCGGTTTCGGCGGTCCATGCCATGGCCTTGCTTGAGGAAACGCGCTGGACCACCAAGGGCAAGGCCGAGGTGCTGCGCCTTGGCCGCCATTCCCTGGCCGCCATCGTTACCGAAGTGGTTCGCTTCGCCCGAATCGAGGCGGCGGCGCGCCGCATGCGAATTCGGGTCGAGAACAAGGTTCCGACGGAACAGGACACTGTTGAATGTGATCGCGGAGGGATACTTATTTCCGTTCAAAATATTGTTGAAAATGCCATAAAGTATGGTTTGAAGGAAACTGAAATTTTAATATCACTATCAGTTGATAAAAAATTTTGGAAAATCTCTATTTTAAATATAGGTAAGGTAATTAAGGAAAAAGATGTTGAGGAGATATTTAAGCCTGGCATTAGAATTATTGATCATGATGCTATTGATCGTGGTGAGATTGATAATTTCCCGGGGACCGGGTTGGGGTTGTCCATCTGCCGTGCGGTCATGGAGGCCCATGCGCCGGATGCATCGATCTCTGTCACCTCGACCCCCTTTGTCGATATGCCTTGTGCTGAAACCGTATTTACCTTGTCCGTGCCCCACAATTTGAAGAAGTCGGACGTGTCATGAAGATTTTGCGTATTTTTCATGTCGATGACGAGCCTGACCGGGTGAGTTGGGTCCCCGAGGCTTTGCGCAACGCGCATTACGTCAAGCGCCCGAATTTCCTGCCGACGGAGGATCGGTGGGAAGAAGAGGATGATGGCAAGGGGCGCCAGACCTTCCGCTTTGTCCTGAGGGAATGGGGGGTGGACAAGCAGGATGTCCAATTGTGCTATGTTTTGGTGAATCACGAGGATTTGCTGAAGGGTGACGATCTGTCCAATGCTGTGATCGTTCTCGATGTTATGCGCACGGTGGGGAATGAATTGCAGGCGGTGGCGCCTCGTCATTATGCGGACTTGCTTGCTGCCAAGGTTTCACCCGAGCAGATTTACTTGCTGACGGCCTATGGTGGACGTTTGCCGTTTAGGGCTTTCCCGGGGCTTCATAAGGACCACATCCTGGAAAAGCCCGTTGATCCAGGGAAGATTGTCGGAGCCTTGTTCTCTGCCATGTCGGAGATTTGTCATGAGTAGTGATAAGCAGCCGAGAAATAAAGACAGGGCGGAAGCGCTGATCTATGAGCGTTATGCGTCTTTCAAAAAGGGCGCTATGCGTTTTATTTCGCGTCTTGATGGTCAGCAGCGTGGTGTCGATGCGATCAGCGATGCGGCACTGTACATGGAATTGTCGACGGCGTTGTCGGCGATTGATGTTTCGGCGGTTCTCGTCAGGCAGAAACGCTATGGGCAATGGCTTGGTTGCTTCTCAAGAGAGCTTGGTTGTGTGCGTGATATCGTGATTGATGGCATTGATAAAAACATTGATCTTGGGCTTGATGATCACTCAAATACACTGGACATTACAATAGAAGAGAGATTTGTTAAATGTTTTATACAGTATATTGATGGTGATGTTGTGGTTCTTGTTGATATCGGGAAGAGGTTTTTCAATAAACAGCCGGAGATGAGCAGGGAAATCACGGTTGCCTGGTTTCCGGTCGCTGCGACCATCCGTGAAATTTTCCGGCAACGGGCAAAATCTTATGGTCGCCTGCCTGACAAAAAGGCCATCCATGACTGGCTTCGGGTTGAACGGGGCGGACAGGGTGGTGATGGGCGTGAGGGGGGGGGGCTCGGTGGGCTCAAGGATCAAAAGTCCTGCACCACCATCACCATTTCACTCGATTTGCGGAAATCCACTTTCGCCATGGAACAGGCGCGCGACGCCACGCGTTTCGCCACCTGGATGACGGGGGTGATTTCCGCCCTGACCACTTTGGCGCAAAGCGCCGGGGCGATTTTCGACAAGTTCACCGGTGATGGCGTCATCATCCATTTCCCGGTCAACCCGCCTTGGGATGAGCAGGAGAAGGATGCGGAGCCGGCTGAGGCCGAGGCCATGGAACGGGCCGTGATTTGCGCGGCACGGATGGTGGTTTGCGTTCAGCACAAACTGGACGAGTTGCGCAAGATTTTGCTGAACGATTGCGGCAAGTTCGGTGCCGGGGTCGGCATCGCCATCGCTGACGCTTATTGGGGTGTGGATCTCGAGGGCAACCCCATGGTGGTGGGGCGCGGGGTGGTCAACGCCTGCCGGGCCGCCGATCCCGCCCCAGCCGGGATGCTGTATCTGGTCAATTCGGCCTATCAGGCGTTCCGCGACACCCCTCTGGGGCGGCGGACCAATCCAAGCCGGTTGTGCTACACCACCAAGGAATTCAATGGCGATCTCGACGTGTCGGTCTGGGCGCTGGAGGCGGCCGAGGTCATGGCCACTGCCGATCATTCCGGGCGGGGTGTTTGATCACTCCGCCCCGGCGGTCTGGTCCTCGATCTTGTGGCGCTGGATCAGCGGCAATTGGGTCAGCATGAAGACGAAGGTGGCGGCGATGCTGCCCGGCACCTTCCACAGCACCCAGATGTTGTCGCTGGCGACACGGCGCACCACCTCGTTGGTGGCGGCCATGGCCAGGAAGAACAGGCAGAAGCGCAGCGACAGCCGCTTCCAGCCGTCGGCATCCAGTTGCATCGCCTCGCCCAGCACCAGCTTGACCGTCGGCTTGCCCAGCGCCATGCCGCCCGCGATCACCGCCGAGAACAGGGCGTAGATGATGGTCGGCTTCATCTTGATGAAGGTGTCGTCGTGCAGCCACAGCGTCAGGCCGCCGAACACGCCGACGATCACCGCCGTCACCAGCGGCATCAGCGCCAGCTTGCGGGTGAAGAAATACGACACCGCCAGCGCCACCGCCGTCGCCGCCATCAGCGCCGCCGTGGCGGCCAGCATGCCGTGCAGCCAGAACGCGGCCAGGAACACGGCCAGCGGGCCGAAATCGACGGCGGGCTTCAGCCAGGTCGGGGCGGGGGTGTCACGCATTTTTCGGGTACCGTTCACGCAAGGATAAAACACAGGGCGGCGATGGTGCCCATTTCGGCGTGGAAATGCAAAGGCCACGACAAACCCGGCCCATACGGCACTTGACACGAAGCCCGCCGCGCAAGAGGGTTGCGGCCAATTTCCCATTTCCCAGGCAGAGGACCGAAAAGTCATGAAGGACGTGAAGCATGCCCTGAGCGTCACCCGGGCCGAGAATTTCCCCGAGTGGTACCAAGCGGTGGTGCGCATGGCCGACCTGGCCGAAAGCAGCCCGGTGCGCGGCTGCATGGTCATCAAGCCGTGGGGCTACGGCATCTGGGAACTGATCCAGAAGGACCTTGACCGCCGCATCAAGGACAGCGGCCACGAGAATTGCTATTTCCCGCTGTTCATCCCGCAGCGCTTCATCGCCAAGGAAGCCAAGCACGTCGACGGCTTCGCCAAGGAAATGGCCGTCGTCACCCACCACCGCCTGAAGAACGTGGACGGCGAACTGGTGGTCGATCCCGACGCCAAGCTGGAAGAACCGCTGGTGGTGCGTCCGACCTCGGAAACCATCATCGGCGACGCCTTTGCCCGCTGGGTCAAGAGCTACCGCGACCTGCCGCTGCTGATCAACCAATGGGCCAACGTGGTGCGCTGGGAAATGCGCCCGCGCCTGTTCCTGCGCACCGCCGAATTCCTGTGGCAAGAGGGCCATACCGCCCACGCCAACCGCGCCGACGCGGTCAAGGAAACCCGCGCCATGCTGAAGATGTACCGCGAAGTGGCCGAGAAGATCCTGGCCATGCCGGTGGTGGCGGGCGAGAAGCCCGAGAACGAGCGCTTCCCCGGCGCCGTCAACACCTATTCCATCGAAGCCATGATGCAGGACGGCAAGGCCCTTCAGGCCGGTACCTCGCATTATCTCGGCACCAATTTCGCCGAGGCCCAGGGCATCCGCTATCAATCCGCCGATGGCGGCGTCGAGCTGTGCCACACCACCAGTTGGGGTGTCTCCACCCGTCTGATCGGCGGCGTCATCATGATCCACGGTGACGATGACGGCCTGCGCCTGCCGCCCAAGATCGCCCCCAAGGAAGTGGTGATCATCCCCATGCTGCGCGGCAAGCCCGAGGATGCCGAAGTGCTGGCCTATTGCCAGAAGCTGCAAAAGCGCCTGGGACGCGGCACCCGCGTGCAGTTGGACACCAAGGACACCTCGGCCGCCGACAAGCGCTGGAACTGGGTGCGCCGGGGCGTGCCGGTGATCGTCGAGGTCGGTCCGCGCGACGCCCAGAACGGCGTCGTCTCGGTCCTGCGCCGCGACCGCCTGCGCACCGAGGACGGCCGTATCAACTGGATGAACCTGCCCATCGACGAGTTCGTCAAGGGTGTGCGCGGCATGATGACCGACATCCAGAACAGCCTGTACACCCAGGCCAAGGAACGGCTGGACGGCAACATCCGCACCGACCTGACCAGCTTCCAGGACATCGCCGCCTATTTCGGCCCGGCCAGCGAGGACGATACCGACGGCTTCCGGGGCTGGGTGCAGGTGCCGTGGTGCAAGCCCACCGGCGCCGAACTGGACGCAGTCGAGGAAAAGCTGAAGGCGCTGAAACTGACCATCCGCAACGCGCCGCTGGGCCAGTCCAAGAAGGATCTGGGGCCGTGCGTGTTCACCGGCAAGCGCGGCAAGGAATCCATCCTGATCGCCCGCGCTTACTGATTTCGCCCCGCGCGACGATTACGGGCCGACACCCCACCGGGTGTCGGCCCGTTTCGTTTGTCCCCGGCGATTATGGGGTATTTCCAATCCCTGATTTGGCATGTCCCGTGCAAGGTGTTCGCGGGCATGAATGGCGGGCAGGGGGTGGCATGACGTTGCGGGTGATCGTGGTGGACGACGACCGGGACCGGGCGCTTTCGGTGCGCGACGCGCTGGAAGCGAACGGCTGCGCCGTGGTCGCGCTGTGCCGCACCGGTGACGATCTGCCTGCGCGGGTGGCGGAATTGCGCGCCGACGTCATCATCGTCGATATCGACAGCCCCGACCGCGACACGCTGGAGGACATGCGCCGCGTCAGCCTGGAACAGCGCCGCCCGGTGGTGATGTTCGCCCAGGACGGCAAGCCGGAAACCATCCGCGCGGCGGTGGAGGCGGGCGTCGCCGCCTATGTGGTGGACGGGCTGAAGCCCGACCGCGTCCGCCCGGTGGTGGATGTGGCCATCGCCCGTTTCGCGCAGTTCCACGAATTGCGCGCCGAGTTGGACAAGGCCCGCACCACCCTGGCCGAGCGCAAGCGTATCGAGAAGGCCAAGGGCATTCTGATGAAGCGGCGCGGCATCGATGAGGAAGCCGCTTTCGCCCTGATGCGGCGCATGGCCATGGATCAGAAGGCGCGGCTGGGCGACATCGCCGCCAGGATCATCGAGGCGGCGGAGTTGCTGGGATGATTGCACATAATTTAATCATGTGCTGCACATGTGGTCATGGAATGTGCAATTCATCGGTGGCAAGATCAGGGTTTCCGCCATTCGCATTCTGGCATGGCGCTTGCTTTTAATTAACCGACGGCGCCGCTCAACGGCGAGATGGCGCCCATAGAACATAGACCCCCGTGGGCGATGATGCCCGTGGGGGGACACGGAACAACGGCGTTCCACGGATTTGCCCCCTCTGGCTCAGAGGCGGCGGCACCGTGGGACGCCGTTTTTTTTCGCCCTGGCACAGACGAGGTTCACACCCATGACCGACACCTTGACCCGCCGCTCGCTGCTGAAGGTTTCCGCCACCGCCGCGCTGTTCTCTGCCGCCCGCATGGTCCTGCCCGGCGGTGCCCATGCCGCCGCTGGCGACGCGCCCGAGGTCAAGGGGCTGACCCTCGGCTTCATCGCCCTGACCGATTCGGCGCCGCTGATCATCGCCAAGGAAAAGGGCTTCTTCGCCAAATACGGCCTGACCGAAATGGTGCTGAACAAGCAGGCCAGTTGGGGCACCACCCGCGACAATCTGGAACTGGGCGGCGCGGGCGGCGGCATCGACGGCGCCCACATCCTGACCCCCATGCCCTACCAGATGGCCGCCGGGCGCATCACCAAGAACAACACCAAGGTGCCCATGAGCATCCTGGCGCGGCTGAACATCAACGGCCAGGCCATCTCGGTTTCCGGCAAATATGCCGACCTCAAGGTCGCCGCCGATGCCAAGCCGCTGGCCGCCGCCTTCGCCAAGGCCAAGGCCGCCGGAAAGGACATCAAGGTCGCCATGACCTTCCCCGGCGGCACCCACGATCTGTGGCTGCGCTATTGGATGGCGGCGGGCGGCATCGACCCCGACCGCGACGTCAGCACCATCGTGGTGCCGCCGCCGCAGATGGTCGCCAACATGAAGGTGGACACCATGGAAGCCTTTTGCGTCGGCGAGCCGTGGAACGCGCAATTGGTCAGCCAGAAGCTGGGCACCACCGCCCTGACCACCGGCGAGTTGTGGCTGAACCATCCGGAAAAGTCGCTGGCCGTGCGCTCGGACTGGGTCGAGAAGAACCCCAAGGCCGCCCGCGCCCTGATCCTGGCGGTGATGGAGGCGCAGGCGTGGTGCGACGCCAATCTGGCCGAGATGAGCCAGATCATCGCCGGGCGCGAATATCTGAAGGTGGCGGTCGAGGACATCGCGGGCCGCATCCTGGGCAACATCGATTACGGCGACGGCCGCAAGGTCGAACGCGCCGCCTATGGCATGAAGTTCTGGCAGGACAACGCCTCGTACCCGTTCCAGAGCCACGATCTGTGGTTCCTGACCGAGAACCAGCGCTGGGGCTATCTGGCCGCCGATCTGGACACCAAGGCGCTGATCAAGGCCACCAACCGCGAGGATCTGTGGCGCGACGCCGCCAAGGCGCTGGGCCTGGGCAACGTCCCCGCCTCGACCTCGCGCGGGGTGGAAAAGTTCTTCGACGGCAAGACCTTCGACCCGGCCAATCCCGCCGCCTACCTGAAGTCGCTGACCATCAAGCGTACCGCCGCGTGACGGAGGATCACACCATGACCCTGGTAAGCAAGATGACGCCCCTGGCCGCCGCCGCGCAAAGCCGCCCCGCCGCCCCGCGCCCCGTCCCCGTGCTGCGCAAGGTGCGCGCGGCGGCGGCGGTGGTCCTGCCGCCGCTGGTTGGTCTGGTGGTGCTGCTGGGCCTGTGGGAAATCGCCTGTTCCCAGCCCGGCGCCATGCTGCCCGGCCCCATCAAGGTGGTGCGCGACACCTGGGAACTGATCGCCAACCCGTTCTTCGACCATGGCGGCACCGACAAGGGCCTGTTCTGGCATCTGGCCGCCAGCCTGAAGCGCGTCGCCCTGGGCTTTTCCCTGTCGGCCGGTATCGGCATCCTGTTGGGCGTGGTGATCGGCCAAAGCCGCCTGGCCATGCGGGCGCTGGACCCCATCTTCCAGGTGCTGCGCACGGTGCCGCCGCTGGCGTGGCTGCCCATCTCGCTGGCGGCGTTCAAGGCCGCCGACCCGTCGGCCATCTTCGTGATCTTCATCACCTCGGTGTGGCCGATCATCCTCAACACCGCCGTCGGCGTGCGCAACATCCCGCAGGATTACCGCAACGTCGCCGCCGTGCTGCGCCTCAGCCCGCTGGAATTCTTCGTCCGCATCGTGCTGCCGTCGTCGGTGCCCTACATCTTCACCGGCCTGAAGATCGGCATCGGCCTGTCGTGGCTGGCCATCGTCGCGGCGGAAATGCTGATCGGCGGCGTCGGCATCGGCTTCTTCATCTGGGACGCCTGGAACAGCTCGCTGATGAGCGAGATCATCCTGGCCCTGGTCTATGTGGGTCTGGTCGGCTTCATGCTGGACCGCGTCATCACCCTGATCGGCAAGAAGGTGTCGGGCTGATGAAGACCGCACTCACCCTCGGCTACGTGCCGCTGACCGATTGCGCGCCGCTGGTGGTGGCGTCCGAGCTGGGCCTGTTCGCCAAAGCCGGGCTGGACGTCACCCTGAGCCGCGAGCCGTCCTGGGCCAATATCCGCGACAAGGTGGCGGTGGGGGCGCTGGACGGGGCGCAGATGCTGGCGACCATGCCGTTGTCGCTGAGCCTGGGCCTGGGCGCCCTGCGCGAGTCGACCGTGGCGGTGCTGGTGCTGAACCAGGGCGGCAACACCATCACCCTGTCGGAAAGCCTGTGCCGCCGCATGGAAGCGTTCGGCGGGCTGTCGTCGCGCAATCTGGCCGCCGTGCTGGCCGAGGACCGGCTGTGCGGCGCCGAGCCGCCGACCTTCGCCATGGTCTACCCGGTGTCGCCGCATCATCTGGAATTGCGGGACTGGCTGGCCTCGGGCGGCATCGACCCCGACCGTGACGTGCGCCTGACCGTGGTGCCGCCGCCGCAGATGGTCGCCCATCTGGCGGCGGGCAAGGTGGCCGGGTTCTGCGTCGGCGAACCGTGGGGCGGGCTGGCCGCCGAGCAACGGCTGGGCCGGGTGGTCGCCACCAGCCAGGACATCTTCCCCGACCGCGCCGAGAAGGTGCTGGGCGTCACCGCCCGCTTCGCCCGGGAAAACCCCGCGACCATCGCCGCCCTGGCTGATTCCCTGCTGGCCGCCTGCCGCTGGTGCGACGACAACCGCGCCGAACTGGCCGAGCTGTTGAGCCAGCCGGAATGGCTGAACGTTCCGGCCGAGGTGCTGCTGCGCGGCCTGGGCCGCCCCGGCTTCATCCGCTTCTTCGGCATCAATCGCCCCGACCCGGCCCAGGCCATGCTGCTGCTGGCCCAGATGCGCCGCTGGGGACAGGTGGGGGCGCAGGACGATGCCGCCCTGGCCGCCGTCACGTCCGCTTTCCAGGAGATCACGCCATGAACGCCTATCTTTCCATCGAGGATGTCGGCATCACCTTCGCCACCGACAAGGGCAGCTTCCGCGCGCTGGACGGCGTCAGCCTGAAGGTGGACAAGGGCGAGTTCATTTCCATCATCGGCCATTCCGGCTGCGGCAAGTCCACCATCCTGAACATCGTCGCCGGTCTGTTGCAGGCCACCGAGGGCGGCGTGCTGCTGGACGGGCGCGAGGTGGACAGCCCCGGCCCCGACCGCGCCGTGGTGTTCCAGAACCATTCCCTGCTGCCGTGGCTGTCGGTCTACGACAACGTGCGCATGGCGGTGGACAAGGTGTCCAAGGGCACCAAAAGCAAGGCCGAGCGCCACGACTGGACCATGCACAATCTGTCGCTGGTGCGCATGGATCACGCCATCGACAAGAAGCCCGGCGAGATTTCCGGCGGCATGAAGCAGCGCGTCGGCATCGCCCGCGCCCTGGCCATGGAACCCAAGGTGTTGCTGCTGGACGAGCCGTTCGGCGCGCTGGACGCCCTGACCCGCGGCCATCTTCAGGACAGCCTGATGGATATCCACCGCAGCCTTGGCAACACGGTGATGATGATCACCCACGACGTGGACGAGGCGGTGCTGCTGTCCGACCGCATCGTCATGATGAACAACGGCCCCGCCGCCACCATCGGCCAGATCCTCAAGGTGGACCTGCCGCGCCCGCGCCGCCGCATGGAGCTGGCCGACGATCCCACCTATGTCCATTGCCGCGCCGAGGTGCTGCGCTTCCTGCACGGCAACACCCCGCACGCCACCGCCGCCTGAGATCGGAGACCGCCCCATGAACGCCATCCCCCGCCAGCGTCTGGTCGTCATCGGCAACGGCATGGCCGGCATGCGCACCGTCGAGGAGCTGTTGGCCCGCGCCCCGGTGCGCTACGACATCACCGTCTTCGGTTCGGAACCGCACCCCAATTACAACCGCATCATGCTGTCGTCGGTGCTGGCGGGCGAAAAGAGCGTGGATGACATCGTCATCAATCCGCGCGCCTGGTACGCCGAGAACGGCATCACCCTGCACACCGGCGACCCGGTGGTCGCCATCGACCGTGCCGCCAAGACCGTCACCGCCGCCTCGGGCAAAGTCGTCAGCTATGACAAGCTGTTGATCAGCACCGGTTCCAAGCCGCTGATGCCGCCGCTGCCGGGCCTCGATCTGCCGGGCGTGGTCGCCTTCCGCGACATCGCCGACGTGGATGCCATGATGAAGGCGGCCCAGGACGGCAAGCGCGCGGTGGTCATCGGCGGTGGCCTTTTGGGCCTGGAAGCCGCCTGGGGCCTGAAGCGCCAGGGCATGCCGGTGGCGCTGGTGCACCTGATGCCGACGCTGATGGAACGCCAACTGGACGTGGAAGCCGGGCAATTGCTGCAACGGGATCTGACCGAGCGCGGCCTGCACTTCTTCACCTCGGGCCAGACCGAATCCATCCTGGGCAATGGCAAGGTGGAAGGGTTGAAGCTGGCCGACGGCCGCGAAATCCCCGCCGATCTGGTGGTGGTCGCCATCGGCATTCGTCCCAACGTCGATCTGGCCAAGCAATGCGGCCTGGACGTCAATCGCGGTATCCGGGTCGGTGACGACATGGCGACCAGCGATCCCGACGTTTATTCGGTGGGCGAATGCGTCGAGCATAACGGTCAGGTCTTCGGTCTGGTGGCGCCGCTGTGGGAACAGGCCAAAATCTGCGCCGCCCGGCTGGCGGGCGACAGCGTCGCCGCCTATGCCACGCCGCCCTTGTCCACCCGCCTGAAGATCACCGGCATCGACGTGTTTTCGGCGGGCAAGCTGGCCGCCGAGGACGAGGACGATGCGGAAATCGTGTTCCGCGACGTGGCGCGCGGCATCTACAAGAAGCTGGTGATCCGCGACGACAAGCTGGTCGGCGCCGTGCTCTATGGCGAGGTGGCGGATGGCGGCTGGTATTTCGACCTGATGCGCAAGGGGGCCTCGGTGGCCGAGACCCGCGACCGCCTGATCCTGGGACAAGCCTTCGCCGAGGCCGGATGCTGCGGCGGCGGCAAGGGCGGCCTGGACGTGGCGGCCATGTCCGACGACACCCAGGTTTGCGGCTGCAACGGCGTCTCCAAGGGCGCCATCGTCGGCGCCATCCAGGCCAAGGGCCTGACCACCCTGGATGAAGTCCGCGCCCACACCAAGGCCAGCGCGTCATGCGGCCAGTGCACCGGCGTGGTCCAGGCCATCCTGGCCCATGTCACCGGCGGCGATGCCGCCGCCCCCGAAGCCATGTGCAAATGCACCGAACACGGCCACGACCATGTGCGCAAGGCCATCCTGGAACAGGGTTTGAAGACCCAGGACGCGGTGCGCCAGGCCCTGGGCTGGTCCAGCCCCGACGGCTGCGCCAAGTGCCGCCCGGCGCTGAATTACTATCTGTTGTGCGCGTGGCCGGGCGAATACGTGGACGATTACCGCTCACGCTTCATCAACGAACGCGCCCACGCCAATATCCAGAAGGACGGCACCTTCTCGGTCATTCCGCGCATGTGGGGCGGCGTCACCAATGCCGCCGAATTGCGGGCCATCGCCGATGTGGTGGACAAATTCGCCATCCCCACTGTCAAGGTCACCGGCGGCCAGCGCATCGATTTGCTGGGCGTGAAGAAAGAGGATTTGCCCGCCGTGTGGGCCGACCTGACCAAAGCGGGCATGGTGTCGGGCCACGGCTATGCCAAGGGCCTGCGCACGGTGAAGACCTGCGTCGGCTCGGAATGGTGCCGCTTCGGCACCCAGGACAGCACCGGCCTGGGCATCAAGCTGGAACGGCTGATGTGGGGCAGTTGGACGCCGCACAAGGTCAAGCTGGCGGTGTCGGGCTGCCCGCGCAACTGCGCCGAGGCCACCATCAAGGATATCGGCATCCTGTGCGTCGAGGCCGGATACGACATGGTGATCGGCGGCAATGGCGGCATCGAGCTGCGCGGCACCGATTTCCTGTGCCGCCTGTCCAGCGAAGAGGAGGTGCTGGAATATTCCGCCGCCTTCATGCAGCTGTACCGCGAGGAAGGCCGCTATCTGGAACGCACCGCCCCCTATGTGGAGCGGGTCGGCCTGGATTACGTCAAACGCCGCATCCTGGACGATGCCGCCGGACGCAAGGCGCTGCACGCCCGCTTCGTGTTTTCCCAGAAATTTGCCCAGGACGATCCGTGGGCCGAACGCGCCGCGGGCGTGGACGCCCAGGAATTCAACACCCTGGCCGTGGTGGAGGCTTGACCATGGATTGGACCGCGATCGGCACCATCAACGACATCCCGCGCCTGGGCGCCCGCACGGTGGAAACGCCGCTGGGACAGGTGGCGGTGTTCCGCACGGCGGAAGACGAGGTTTTCGCCCTGATCAACAAATGCCCCCATCGCGGCGGCCCGCTGTCGGACGGCATCGTCTCGGGCCGCAAGGTGGCCTGTCCGCTGCACAATTGGGTCATCGACCTGAACAGCGGCGAAGCCATCGCCCCCGACGAAGGCTGCACCACCAGCGTGCCGGTCAAGGTCGAGGGCACGGCGCTGTTCCTGGGCTTGGCCGTCAAGAAAAGAGCCGTCAATGCCTGACGTCATGCCCGGACTTGATCCGGGCATCCACGTTGCTCCGCCTGCTCCGCCCATTGGGGGGCACCACCGCGTGGATGGCCGGGACAAGCCCGGCCATGACGGAGACACCAACGAAACGCATGCGGAAATTCCGGGAGCATCCTCCATGACCACCACCCGCACCACCTGCCCCTATTGCGGCACCGGCTGCGGCATCATCGCCGAGGCCGGGCCGAACGGGGTCAGCGTGCGCGGCGACCCGGACCATCCGGCCAATTTCGGCCGCCTGTGTTCCAAGGGCGCCGCCCTGGCCGAGACGCTGGGCCACAAGACCCGGCTGAAATCGCCCATGGTGGACGGCCGCGCCGTGGATTGGGACCACGCCATCGCCGAAGTGGCCGGGCGCATCCGCTCGGTGGTCGAACTGCACGGCCCCGATGCCTTCGCCTTCTACCTGTCCGGCCAGTTGTTGACCGAGGATTATTACGCCGCCAACAAGCTGGCGAAGGGCTTTTTGGGCACCGCCAACGTGGACACCAATTCGCGGCTGTGCATGGCCTCGACCGTGGCCGGGCACCGCCGCGCCTTTGGCTCGGACACCGTGCCCGGCGCCTATGAGGATTTGGAACTGGCCGATCTGGTGGTGCTGGTCGGCTCCAATCTGGCGTGGTGCCACCCGGTGCTGTTCCAGCGGCTGAAAAAGGCGCGCGAGGAACGGGGCACCCGCGTGGTGGTCATCGATCCCCGCCGCACCGAAAGCTGCGACATCGCCGATCTGCATCTGGCCCTGGCGCCCGGTTCCGACGTGGCGCTGTTCAACGGCCTGCTGGCCCATTGCGAGGCGGCGGGGGTGCTGGATCACGATTTCATCGCCGACCATACCGCAGGCTTCGCCGAGACCCTGGCCGCCGCGCGCGAGGCCGATCTGGCAACCGCCGGCCTGAACCCGGTCGATCTGAGCCGCTTCTTCCATTGGTTCGCCACCACGGCCAAGGTGGTGACAATGTTCAGCCAGGGCGTCAACCAGTCCAGTTCCGGCACCGACAAGGTCAACGCCATCCTGAACGTCCACCTTGCCACCGGCCGCATCGGCCAGCCGGGAAGCGGGCCGTTCTCCGTCACCGGCCAGCCCAACGCCATGGGCGGGCGCGAGGTGGGCGGGCTGGCCAACCAACTGGCCGCCCATATGGGCTTCGACAATGTTTCGGTGGATCGGGTCGGCCGCTTCTGGCAGGCGCCGCGCATGGCGGCGCGGGAAGGGCTGAAGGCGGTGGATATGTTCCGCGCCGTGGATGACGGCCGTATCAAGGCGTTGTGGATCATGGCGACCAACCCGGCGGTCAGTCTGCCCGAGGCCGATCTGGTGCGCCGTGCCCTCGCCCGCTGCCCGGTGGTGATCGTGTCCGATTGCGTCGCCAACACCGACACCATGGCCTATGCCCATATCAAGCTGCCCGCTTTGGCCTGGGGCGAGAAGGACGGCACCGTGACCAATTCCGAGCGCACCATCTCGCGCCAGCGGCCCTTTGCCCCGCCGCCGCCCGAGGCCCGCGCCGATTGGTGGCAGGTAGCCGAGATCGCCCGCGCCCTGGGTCACGGCGCCGCCTTCGGCTGGCGCGGCCCCGCCGACATCTATGCCGAGCACGCGGCGCTGTCGCGGTTCGAGAATGACGGCGACCGCGATTTCCGCCTGGACCACGTCAGCGATTACGAGTCCCTGCAACCGTTCCAATGGGGCGGCAAGCGGCTGTTCGCCGATGGCCGCTTCTTCACCCCCGACCGCCGCGCCCGGCTGGTGCCGGTGCGCCACCGCCCGCCGGTCGAAACCCTGTCGCTGCGCTATCCGCTACGCCTGAACACCGGGCGCACCCGCGACCAATGGCACACCATGACCCGCACCGGCCTGTCGCCGCGCCTGTCCGGCCACCGGCCCGCGCCGCTGCTGGACATCCATCCCGACGATGCCGGGGCCTTGCGCGATGGCGGGCTGGCCCGCATCAGCAGCCGCCTGGGCGCCTATGTGGCGCGGGTACGCGTCACCACCGAGCCGCGGCCGGGCGAGGTGTTCCTGCCCATGCATTGGAACGATGCCTTCGCCGCCCAGGCGGTGATCGGCCGCCTGCTGCCCGGCCATGTGGACCCGCTATCCGGCCAGCCGGAATCCAAACATGTGCCGGTACGGGTCGAGCCGTGGAATGCCGCCTGGAATGGCGTGCTGGTGGCGGAAGATCCGCCGGTGCCCGACGCGCCGTGGTGGGTGCGCCGCCAGGGCGACGGCGGCCAGATGGTGGAAATGGCGGGCGATGCCGCCGAGCAGCAGGACATCCTGGTCGCCGCCCTGGACCGCACCTTCGGCACCGAGCGGCTGGAGGTTCTGGACCCACGGCGCGGCACCACCCGCATCGCCTGGACCCGCGACGGCCATTTGCTGGCGGCGCTGTATCTGGCGCCCAGCCGTCCCGAACTGGCGGAAAACTGGCTGGCGGCGCAGATCGGTCACGCTTTGTCCGGTCCCGCCGACCGCGCCGCCATCCTGGCGGGCCGCGCCGCCTCGGGCGCGGTCGATGGCGGGCGCATAATCTGCGCCTGCTTCTCGGTGGGCATCAACACCCTGGCCGCCGCCATCCGCGACCAGCGCCTGACCTCGGTCGCCGAGATCGGTGCGGCGCTGAAGGCGGGGACCGGCTGCGGGTCCTGCGTGCCGGAACTCAAGGCGCTGTTGTCTTACTGCGATGTCGGGCCAGATACAGCGGCGTGCGCGATTTCGGCACCTTGCGGATGAAGTTCCAGCGGGCGACGTGGTAGCTGGGATCGAAGCCGTAAAAATTCAGCTTCATGTGCTCCAGTTCCTCGGCACGATAGGCGGCCAGCGGCTTTTCCGCCTCGTCGGCCAGCCGCGACAGGCGCTTGGCGGCCAGCCGGTCCTCCAGATCGGGCTTTGACGCCAGATCGGCGGCGAAGGCTTCGACGCCCGCGCGGAACTCGGCGACATTCGATCCGAAATGGGCGTCGATCAGGCCCCAGTCGCGGGCCTCGGCGGTGCCCAGCGGCAGGCGGGCCTGGGTCAGCGCCTGGGCCGCCGCGTGACCGCAGCGGCGCGGCAGCAGATAGGTCCAGTATTCCGAGCCGTACAGATTGCCCATGCCCTTGTAATGGGGGTTCAGCACCACGCCGCTACGCGCCAGCACCATGTCGGCGGCCAGGGCCATGAACACGCCGCCAGCGCCCGCATTGCCCGCCATGGCCGCCACGGTCAAATGGCTGCCGCAGGTGATGATCGCCTCGCACAGATCATTCATGGCGTTGATGTTGCGCCAGGATTCGTCGGCGGGGCTGTCGGCGGCCTCGATGGTGGACAGGTGGATGCCGTTGGACCAGAAATCCGGCCCGCCCGCCAGCACGATGACCTTGGTCGGGCGCTGCGTGGCGGCGACAAAGGCATCTTTCAGCCGCAGGCATTGGTCGGTGCTCATGGCGCCGTTGTGGAAGGGGAAGTGCAGGGTGCCGACCCCGTCCTTCTCGTCATACCAGATGTCGTGATGGCCGGGCTGTTCCGGCAGACCGGCGGCGATGTCGGCCAGCACTGTGGCGGCGGGCAGTTTCAGGCTGCCCTTTTCCGCGATCCGCACATGGCCGATCCATACCGCACCGTCGCGGGTGGCCCGCGCCAGCCGTCCGCCCTGGCGGGCGATCCAGTCGCCGGGGCGGCCGCACACCGTCAAGCCGTCGGCCGGGGCGCCGTCATGCAGATACAGATCGCCGTCCCGCACGCCGGGGGTGCCGTCGCTGGCGCGCAGCTTGCGCAGCACGGCGGCACTGTCGTCCTGCTCCCAATCGATGGCGCGGTCGGCCTGGGTCAGTGCCGGTTTCCACCATGTGGTGTCCGGGCGGATGGGCTCGGCCACCCGCAGCGCCTCGAACACCGCTTCGACCGCCGCTTCGGTCACTTCGTTGCGGTACAGGCTGGATTTGGTCGCGGCGCGCAGCGGAAAGGCGCGGTGCGCCCACACCGGCCCGGCATCCATTTCCGCCTCGGCCTGCAACACGGTGACGCCCCATTCCTCGCGCCCCTCCAGGATCGCCCAGTCCAGCGCCGCCGGGCCGCGATCGCCGATCGGGCCGGGATGCACCACCAGACATTTGTGGCGGCGCCACACCGCCTCGGGGATGGCGCGCTTCAGGAACGGCGCGATGATCACGTCGGGCCGCGCCAGTTCCACCGCCTCGATGGTGACGGCATCGTTGACGTCGAATTCCAGGCTGACCTCATGCCCGGCCTGATCCAGCTCGACCCACAGCCGTTGGGTCAGCGAGTTGAAGGAGTGGGAGAGGAGGAGAATGCGCATCAGCAGATCCTCGGCAATTGCTCGCCCGCCAGCCAATCCACGACGCGGTTGCCGCCCATGGCGGTCTGCATTTGGACGAAATGATGGGAATCCTCGCGGCATACGCCGATCTGCGCCGCGTCGCGGCCCAACGGGTGGGCGCGCATGATCGCCAGCAGGGGCTCGGCGTGCTCGGGGGCGCAGATGCAGATCAGCTTGCCCTCGTTGGCGACGTAAAGCGGGTCCAGGCCCAGCAATTCGCAGGCGCCGCGCACTTCGTCCTTGATGGGGATGTCGCGCTCCTTCAGCGCCATGCCGATGCCCGCCTGCGAGGCGATCTCGTTCAGGGTGGCGGCAAGACCACCGCGCGTCGGGTCGCGCAACACATGGATGTCGGGCACCGCCGCCACCATCTCGGCCACCAGCTTATGCAGCGCCGCCGAATCCGACAGGATGGTGCTTTCGAAGCCCAGGGATTCGCGCTGGCTCATCACCGCCACGCCGTGGTCGCCCATGGTGCCGGATACCAGGATGGCATCGCCCGCTTGCGCCCGGTCGCCGGAAATGGTCACGCCCGGCGGCACGATGCCGATGCCGGCGGTGGTGATGAAAATGCCGTCGCCCTTGCCCTTTTCCACCACCTTGGTGTCGCCGGTCACTACCGGCACCCCGGCCTCGCGCGACGCCTTGGCCATGCTGTCGACGATGCGCTTGAGGTCGGCCAGCGGGAAGCCTTCCTCGATGATGAAGCCCGCCGACAGGCTCAGCGGCCTGGCTCCGGCCATGGCGACGTCGTTGACGGTGCCGTGCACCGCCAGTGACCCGATATCGCCGCCGGGAAAGAACAGCGGGCTGATCACATAGCCGTCGGTGGTCATCACCATGCGGCCCGCCGGGACGTCGAACGCCGCCTGATCGTTGCGCTGGTTCAGCGCCTCGTTGTCGAAGGCGGCGACGAACAATTCCTCGACCAATTGCTGCATGGCGCGGCCGCCGCCGCCATGGGTCAGATCGACACGGCCGCCCGCGATGTCCAGCGGGCGGGGATGGGAGCGGCGGGGCAGGGTCATTATTCAGCCTTCATGTCGCGGAAACGGCCATAGGTCCAATGCGCCGCGCAGGCGCCCTCGGCGGAGACCATGCACGAGCCCATGGGGTTTTCCGGGGTGCAGACGGTGCCGAACAGCTTGCAATCGGTGGGTTTCTTGACGCCGCGCAGGATGGCGCCGCATTCGCAGGCCTTGTTGTCGGCGACGCTGTCCTGGGGCACGTCCCAATGGCGTTCGGCGTCGAAGGCGGCATAGGCTTGCTTGATGCGCAGCGCCGAATAGGGCACACGGCCCAGGCCGCGCCATTCGAAGCTTTTGCGCAGTTCGAATATTTCGGCCACCAGGGCCTTGGCCTTGGCATTGCCGTCGCGGGTGACGGCGCGGGCGAATTCGTTTTCCACCGCGAAGCGGCCCTGATTGACCTGGCGCACCAGCATCAGCACCGCCTGCAACACGTCCAGCGGCTCGAACCCGGCGATGACCACCGGGCGCTGGTATTCCTCGGCGAAGTACTCGTAAGGCGCCGAGCCGATGATGGTCGAGACGTGGGCCGGGCCGATGAAGCCGTCCAGCTTGACCGTGCCCAACTCGCGCACTTCCGGGCTGTCCAGGATCTGGGCGATGGCCGAGGGGGTCAGTACATGGTTGCAGAACACGAAGAAATTCTTGAGGTCCAGCGCCTGGGCCTGCTTCAGCGCCACGGCGGTGGGCGGCGTGGTGGTCTCGAAGCCGATGGCGAAGAACACCACCTTGTGGCCGGGATGTGCCTCAGCCAGCTTCAGCGCGTCCATGGTCGAATAGACCATGCGGATGTCGCAGCCCTCGGCCTTGGCCTTCAGCAGCGACAGGCGCTTCGATCCCGGCACCCGCAGCATGTCGCCATAGGTGCACAGGATGACGCCGGGCTGGCGGGCCAGCCAGATGGCGGCGTCGATGCGGCCCACCGGCAGCACGCAGACCGGACAGCCCGGCCCGTGCACCATGCGCACGTTGGGCGGCAGGATGTCTTCCAGGCCGTAGCGGGAAATGGCGTGGGTGTGGCCGCCGCAGAATTCCATCAGATGATAGGCGCGGGCGGGATCGGCCTCGGCGGCGATGGTGCGCGCGATGCCCTGCGCCAGCTCGCCGTCGCGGTACTCGTCGATATACTTCATTGCGCGGCCATCTCGTTGAACAGGGCCAGCGTCTTTTCGGCTTCCGCCGGGTCCACCTTGGTCAGGGCATAGCCCACATGGACGATGACGTAATCGCCCGGCGCCACATCGGCCACCAGCGCCAGCGAGATGGTCTTGGCGACGCCGCCCAGCATGACCTTGGCCTGATCATCGGGCAGGATTTCCGTCACCAGCGAGGGCAGGGCCAGACACATTGCTCAGTTCTCCACTTGGGCGGCGATCCACGCCTGCCCCACAGACAATCCGGGGTCGCCGGGCGACGCCTTGAGCGCCGTCAAGGGCCGCAGCCCGGCCCGTTCCAGCGCCGGGACCAGCAGGCCGACCAGCACCTTGTTGAAAAAGCAGCCGCCGCCCAGGGTGATGGTGCGGCACCCGGTTTCCGCCGCCGCCCAGCCGCACCATTGCGCCAGAGCCGCCGCCAGGGTTCCGTGAAACAGATTGGCACCGTCGCGCGCGTCGCGGCAAGAGGCCAGGGTTGCCAGCAGCGGCGCGAAATCCAGCACGCCGCCATTCAGACTCCAGCCATCGGCCAGCACGCGCGGCGCATCGGCCAGCTTTTCCAGGGCCATGGGGGCCTGACCCTCGAATTCCGCCACCGGGTGCACGTCCAGCAGGCCGCAGGCGGCATCGAACAGCCGTCCGGCGGACGAGGTCAAGGGCGCGTTCAGCCCGCGTTCCAGCATCAGGCCCAGGCGTTGCGAAGCGGCATAGGCGGGCCAGCGCCCGGCGATCTCGGCACCGCGCCCCAGTTTGTGCAGAACTGCCCCGGCCATGCGCCACGGCTCGCGCGCCGCCACGTCGCCGCCCGGCTGGGCCAACAGCGCCAGATGGCCCAGGCGGCGGTATTCCGTCCCCTGGCAAAACAGCAACTCGCCGCCCCAGGATTGGTTGCCCGGCCCCAGGCCGAAGCCGTCCAGCGACAGCCCGATCACCGGCCCGTCATGCCCATGTTCCGCCGCCACCGCCGCCGCATGGGCGTGATGGTGCTGCACCGGCAATGCGGGCAGGTCCAGGCTTTGCGCGAAGCGGGTCGAATGGAAATCGGGGTGCAGATCATGGGCGACGCGGATTGGGGTGACACCCAATTCGGCCACCATGGCCTCCACCGAAGCCTCGAACGCCGCGATGGAATCGGGCGTGCCCAGATCGCCATGCACCGGCGACAGATAGGCCATGTCGCCGCGCGTCACGCACACGGTGTTCTTCAGAAACGCCCCCACCGCCAGCACCGACGGCACGGCGCGGGGCAGGGGAATGGCGGTGGCGATGACGGTCATGGTGCGATGGGCGTCCAGCCGTGACACGGATGAACACGAATGGGCACGGATGGGCACGGATAAAAAATATCATTCATCCGTGCCCATCCGTGCAGCCGCGCAGCGGCATCCGTGCCCATCCGTGTTACTGCTGGCTGCAAGCCGTGGGTCATCACAAACTGGCCTTGGCCGCCTTCAGCTTGGCTTCCAGGGTGGCAATGCGGGCGGTGACGGCGCGTTTGCGGCCTTCGGCGATCCAGGCCAGCCATTCGTCCATGCCCTGACCGCCGCGCGACGACAGTTGCAGGACCACGATGTCCGGGTTGACCTTGCGGGCGTTGGCGATGCAGGCCTCCACGTCGAAATCCAGGTGGGGCGCCAGATCCATCTTGGTCAGGATCATCATGCCCGCCGCCGCGAACATGTCGGGATATTTCAGCGGCTTGTCCTCGCCCTCGGTGATGGACAGGATCGCCACCTTATAGGCTTCGCCCAAATCGAAGGCGGCGGGGCACACCAGATTGCCGACGTTTTCGATGAACAGCACGGAATCGTCGGCGGGGTTCAGACGCTCGCACGCCTTGGCCACCATGTCGGCATCCAGGTGGCAGCCCTTGCCGGTGTTGACCTGCACCGCCGGTGCGCCGGTGGCGCGGATGCGGTCGGCGTCGTTGCTGGTCTGCTGGTCGCCCTCGATCACCGCCACCGGGAAGCGCCCGGCCAGCATCTCGATGGTCTTGCACAGCAGGGTGGTCTTGCCCGAGCCGGGGCTGGAAACAAGGTTCAGGGCGAAGATACCGCGATCGGCCAGCAAGGCGCGGTTGCGCGCCGCCAGCGAATCGTTCTTGCCCAGGATGTCCTGTTCGATCTGGATGATGCGCGACTGGCTCAGGCCCGGCACATGCACTCCGGCGATGCCGGTGCCGTAATGCAGGTCGTGGGAATGGCCGTGCCCGTGGTCATGATCGTGGTGGTGATCATGGTCGTGGTGATGATGCCCATGGTCGTGATCATGGGAGTGTTCCAGTTTGGACTCGCCGCAGCCGCACACCGTGCACATCACTCCACCTCCAATTCCTTGATCCGCATCTCCTCGCCCGCCGTGATGCGCAGGCCGAAGCCGCCGCATTGCGGGCAGGGGTCGAAGCGGTTGGACACCGCGACACTTTGGCCGCAGGACAGGCAAAAGCCCTGGCCCGCTACCCGCACCACTTCCAGCTTGGCCTCGGCCGCCACCGGCGAGCCCTTGGCCACCGCGTCGAAGCAGAACAGCATGGACTCGGGATCGACGTTGGAAAGCTCGCCGATTTCCAGCCACACCGTCTTGACCTTGGCAAAGCCGTGGGCGGCGGCCTGATCTTCCAGGATGCGGATCACGCCTTCGGTCAGGCTCATCTCATGCATCGGCGTTCTCCACCGTCACCGCACAGGCGACGCAGGGGTCCAGCGCCACCGCCAGCAGGCGGGCGCGCTCCTCCAGCCCGTCGGTGGCCTCGGCGCCGCGCAGGCCGCGCGCCAGGGGGCCGTCGGGGTGGAAGTTCCATTCGGTGGGGGCCAGGATCTGATAGCGCTTCACCCGTCCGCCCTCCAATTCCACGCGATGGACCAACAGGCCGCGCGCCGCCTCGACCAGTCCCAGGCCGCTGCCGTCCACCAGACAGGCGGCGGGCGGCTGGCTCTCGTCCAGAGAGTGCACGAGGTCGTCCATTTCCTGCAAGCACGAGGCAACTTCCGCCAGCCGCGCCACCATGCGGGCCAGCAGGCCGGGGCCATGGGCACCGATGGTCGCCGCGACCGCCGGGTGCCAGGACAGCCGGGCCAGCGGCCCGGTCTCGAACACCCGGCCGCTGGAATCGGGGCGGGCCACATAGGCGCCCTCGCGGTCGGCCTCCAGCCGGGCGGCCAGATCGGCGGGGCCTTGTTCCGGCATGGGCAGGAACGGGCCGCGTCCGAACCCGGCCATGTCGGGACGGCTCAGGCGTTCCAGCAGGCGGGCGGCGGGGGTGTCGCCGTAACGGTGCCACAGTTGAAAGGAATGGGGATCGGCCAGCAGCGCCTCGGCATCGGCGCCCAGCAGATCGGCCAGGGCGGCGCGGGCGGCGGCGATGGCGGCGGCGATGGCGCGGGCATCGGGGTGGACGGTGCCGCCGCCGGGCCGTGTCCAGTCGCCGGATGGGTACAGCGCCGGGCGGATGGCGGCCATGGCGGCGCGGATGCGGCGGGCGGCGGCCAGATCGGGGTCCAAGCCGACCAAAGCGGGCCAGTCACGGGCCATGCCCATGCCGTGTTCGGCCACGATTTCCGCCAGCAGCAGCAACGAGCGGGCCGGGGTCTGGGCGGCCGAGGGCGGCAGGCCCGACGCCTGTTCCATGGCGGCCAGCCCGGCCAGAACCTGGGCGGTGCCGCACAGCGAGAACACGGTGGGCAGCAGCGCCGTCACCTCGTCGGGGCGGCGCCCGGCGAACAGGCGCGATGCCTGGACCAGCCGGGTGGAACGCACGGTCACGTCGGCGACGCGGCCCGCGCGGACCCGCAGGACGATTTCCAGGCGGGCCTCGGGGAACATCAGGCTTGGCCGTCGGCCAGAACTTGCGCCAGATAGGCCAAAGCCTCTTGCGCCTGGGCCTCGGGCACGATCTCGGCGGCGAAATTGCCGCCCGCGCCCAGCACCACGTAATCGCCCACCGCCGCGTCCTCGGTCAGCAGCATCAGGCTGGTCTGGCGCTGCTGGCCGAAGGCTTCGACCGTGGCGGTGAAGCCGTCGATGGCGACGATGCGCGAGGGAACGGCCATGCACATGGGCGTCAGGCCGCCTTGCGCGCCAGGGTCACGCCCATGGCCTCGACCTCGGTGATCATGCGGCCCAGCAAATCGGGCAGCACGGCGGCGACCGCCGGGGTCAGGTCCATGCTGGTTTCGAACGATGCGGGCTGCACGCCCAGCAGCACTACCCGCTTGGGCGACATGCCATGGAAATTACAGGCCGCCAGCACGTCGGACAGGCCGACCTGATGGGGCGAAATCTTGGTCTTGAACCAGGAATCGATCTGGCCGTCTTCCAGGCGGGTGATGGTGCCCGGCGCCTTGTCCTTGGAGCGCATGCAATCGGCGATCAGCAGCAGATCGGCATCGGCGATGCGGTCCAGGCAATCCATGCCCGAGGTGCCGCCGTCGATGATTTCGACCTCGTCGGGAATGTCGTAGCCATTGGCCAGCGCCTCGACCGCGTGGACGCCCACGCCTTCGTCGGACATCAGGATATTGCCGACCCCCAGAACCACGACACGCATGTACGGCTTCCTTTGGAAAAATGAACTCGGACGAGCCTAGCGCGTCCGAGCGGAACTCTTCAACTGCTTGCCCCCTCCGGTCGTCATGCGCGGACTTGATCCGCGCATCCACGTATTTCCGCCCGGACGGTGCGGCGTGGATGGCCGGGTCAAGCCCGGCCATGACGACATGGAGGATTGGCCCTTTACAGCGCCTTCACCTGCACGACCTCGCGCTTGTCCTCGTCGTGCACGTGCACGGCGCAGGCCAGGCAGGGGTCGAACGAGTGCACCGTGCGCAGCACCTCCAGGGGCTGTTCCGGATCGGCGATGGGGTTGTCCATCAGCGACGCCTCGTAGGGGCCGATGACGTCGTTCTCGTCACGCGGACCGGCGTTCCAGGTGGACGGCACCACGCACTGGTAATTGGCGATCTTGCCGTCCTTGATGACGGTCCAGTGCGACAGCAGGCCGCGCGGCGCCTCGTGCATGCCGAAGCCCATGACCTCGCCCTTGGGGAACACCGGCTTGTTGAAGGTGGTGTTGTCGCCCTTGCCGATATTTTCGATCAGCATGGACCAGTTCTGGGCCAGCACCTCGGTCATGACGCCCGAGCGGATGGCGCGGGCGGCGTGGCGGCCGATGGTGGAATGCAGGATTTCCGGGCCGACCTTGCTGCCCAGCAGCGAGGAAACCGTATCCAGCGCCTTGGTGGCGTAGGTGACGGTCGGCTGGTGGCCGGCGGCCAGACCGCACAGCACGTTGGCCAGCGGGCCGACCTGGGCGCGCTTGCCATAGAAGGTCGGGGCCTTCAACCAGGAATACTTGCCGTCGTCCTGGAAGTCGGTGTAGTGCGGCGTCGTCTCGCCCTTATAGGGGTGCAGCGGGCCGGGCTTGGAATATTCGTACCAGGCATGCTTGACCGATTCCTCGACGCCGTCGCGCAGGTACTGGTCGCCGAACTGGGTGAACGGCTTGTACTTGCCCAGGTCGCCGTCGGGGACGTGGCCGCCCGGCACCATGAACTGGGTGCCCTTGGAATCGATGGGGAAGTCCGGGCTGGAGATGTAGTTGGTGATGCCCTTGCCGTACTTGGTCCAGTCGGAATAGAAGGCGCCCACCGCGCACACGTCCGGCAGATAGACCTTGCGCACGAATTCCGACAGCGCGTCGATGTGTTCCTTGACCTTCAGCAGACGCTCGATGGTCAGGTTGGACTGGCTGTTGGTGTCGATGGGGTTGGCGACGCCGCCCACCGCCAGGTTCTGGATGTGCGGCGACTTGGACCCCAGGATCGTGACGATCTTCGAGCAGTGGCGCTGCGCTTCCAGGGCTTGCAGATAGTGGGCGACCGCCAGCAGGTTGACCTCGGGCGGCAGCTTCATGGCCGGGTGGCCCCAATAGCCGTTGGTGAACGGACCCAACTGGCCCGAGCCCACGAAGGTCTTCAGCTTTTCCTGGGTCTGGGTCATGACGTGCTTGGAATTCATGCCCCAGTCGGACAGGGATTCCGCCAGTTGCGACGCCTTGACCGGATCGGCCTTCAGCGCCGAAACCACGTCCACCCAGTCCAGCGCCGACAGGTGGTAGAAATGCACGATGTGGTCGTGCAGGGCGTGGGCGCTGGCGATCATGTTGCGGATGAACTGGGCGTTCACCGGCACTTCCAGGTTCAGGGCGTTCTCGACCGCGCGCACCGAGGTGATGGCGTGCACGGTGGTGCACACGCCACAGATGCGCTGGGTGATGGCCCAGGCGTCGCGCGGGTCGCGGCCGAGCAGGATCAGCTCGACGCCGCGCCACATCTGGCCAGAGGACCACGCCTTGGACACCTTGCCGTTATCGACCTCGACGTCGATGCGCAGGTGCCCTTCGATCCGGGTGATGGGGTCGATGGTAATACGCTTGGACAAGGCAGTGGCTCCTTACTTTTCGTGCGCGGCGGCCAGTTCGGCCGGCGTGAGCTTGTGGGTGTAGAAGACCGGAAGCGTCCGGACGAAGACGATGTAGAGCAGGATCTCGGCGGCGATGATGCCGAACGTCACCATCAGCTCGGAAACGCTGGGGAAATAGTGCCAGCCGGGACCGGTGTCATAGGCCACCAGAAAGGCGTCCAGGCGGTACAGCGCGCCGCCCAGCAGCATGGCGACGGCACCGACGAACAGACCCTGCTTGCCGGTGCGGGCACGCGCACGGCTGAACAGCACCACCGGGGTGGCGAACAGCGCGATCTCGATGATGAACATCAGCGAGCGCAGGCCCGAGGTGAAGATGGCGCCCAATTCGCCGCGCACGATCAGATCGCCGAAGCGCAGCACCAGATAGACCACCATGAAGCCCTGGACGATGCGGGCGATCTTGGCCAGTTGCGGCATCTCGTGCTTGATCGAGCGCCGGAACCCGGCCGAGCCCAGAACCGCCTCGAACACCACGATGGAAAAGCCCATGCAGATGGCCGAGCACAGGAACAGCAGCGGCAGCAGCGGGGTCTGCCACAGCGGATGGATCTGGTAGCCCAGCACCACCAGCAGGGTGCCCAGCGACGATTGGTGCATGGTCGGCAGCAGGCAGCCCAGCGCCACGAAGACGAACAGAACCTTGTCCAGCTTCTTGCGCAGGTGGGTCATGTGGAACTTGGTCAGGATGGCCGGGGCGAACTCGATCCACAGCACCAGGATGTAGCTCATGACGCACAGCGCCACCTCGAACATCACCGAGTTGGTCTGCATGTACTTGGGCACCAGGATGTGCCAGGCGTTCCACCAGCGGCCCAGGTCGAACAGGATCGACACACCGCCCAGGGTGTAGCCGAAGCACGACGCCAGCAGGGCCGGGCGCACCAGCGGGTGGTATTCGCCCTTGTTCAGAATGTAGCACACCAGCGCCATGGCATAGCCGCCGCAGGCGAAGGCGGTGCCGATCACCACGTCATAGGCGATCCAGATGCCCCAGGGATAGCCGTTGTTCAGGTTGGTGACGGCGCCCAGGCCCAGCACCATGCGCTTGGCCAGCAGGAAGACGGCGATGGCGGCCAGGATGGCGCAGACGATGGTGGTCTTGCTGACCAGCTTGCCGCCCAGGGGTTCGTGTTCGTTATGGAAATTGCCCATGGCGGCCTACTCCTCCGGGTGCTCGTCTTCGACGTGGGACGCGCGCTTGGCGGCCCACACCAGACCGGCGAAAACCACCGCGGGGGCGATCATGCCGCTATAGAGCGTGTGCTGGATGCCCTCGGAATCCGCCGGGTACGAACGCTCGCGCAGGTCGGGCATGCCCAGCTTTTCGTAATCGACGCTGGACATGAAGCGGAACTGGGTGCCGCCCACTTCCTTTTCGCCGTAGACATGCTGGAGATACTGGGGCGCGGCCTTTTCGTGCACATCGCCCGACCCCAGGGTGCGGCGCTCGAAGGTCGCGGTTTCGCCGGGCTTCATGGCGCGGCGGCGGGCGATTTCGGCATCGATGGCGGTGATGGGGCCGAACACCGTGGCGCCGGTCGGGCAGACCTCGGCGCAGGCCGGGATCTTGCCTTCCGCCTGGCGGTGGCGGCACATCTCGCACTTCTTGATCTTGGGCGTCGGGGTGTCGTACTCGGCCTGCGGCACGCCGAACGGGCACGACAGCACGCAATAGCGGCAGCCGATGCAGATGTCCGCGTCATAGGCGACGATGCCGGTCTGCGGGTCCTTAGTCATGGCCGTGACCGGGCAGACCGAGACGCAGGACGGATCGACGCAGTGCATGCACGACTTCTTGACGAAGGCGTAGCCGTTCTGCTCCTGGTCCTTCACCTCGGCGGTGCCATGGGCATAGAGCTTGATGACGTTATAGGTCTTCGGCCCGATGTCGATGGGGGTGTCCCACAATTGCTCGGCGGTGTTGAAATCGGGCGGCAGGCCGTTGGCGTCCTTGCAGCCCTGCACGCACGCCTTGCAGCCGATGCACAGGGTGGAATCGTAAAGCAGGCCGACCGCGTTGGGCGGCATGGGCTTGTTCTCGCGGGCCTGGGCAGGCGCGGACGCCACCGCCGCTGTCGCCAGCGCGGCGCCGCCGCCTGCGGCCCCTTTCAGGAAGTCTCGACGATTGACCGACATGGCGGTTTACTCCTCGCCCTCGTCCTTGGCGTCGGCCTTGCCCAGATTGCCGGCCAGCTTATAACCGGCACCGGCGGCCAGACCGGCCACGCCCGCCACCAGCGCGGCGGCGCCCAGCGACGCGCCCTCGCCCTTTTCCTCGACGATGCGCGGGTACGAGATCGGCGGGTTGGTCTTGAGGTCGGCCAAGGCGTGGATGGGCTTGGCGAAGCCGATGCCCTTTTCGGTGCAGCCGATGCAGGGGTGGCCGGTGGCGACCGGCCAGGACGCCTGGCCGCCGTCGTTGAAGCCGATGGCCGGGCAGTTGGCCCAGGTTTCCGGACCCTTGCAGCCCAGCTTGTACAGGCAATAGCCCTTGCGGTGGCCTTCGTCGCCGAATTCCATGGCGAAGCGGCCGGCGTCGAAATGGGCGCGGCGTTCGCAATTGTCGTGGATCAGGCGGCCATAGGCGAAGATCGGGCGGTTTTCCTTGTCCAAGGCGGGCAGCTTGCCGAAGGTCAGGAAGTGGACCACGGTGGACAGGAAATTATAGGGGTTGGGCGGGCAGCCGGGGATCGTCACCACGTCCTTGCGGCCCAGCGCCTCGCCGACGCCGGTGGCGCCGGTGGGGTTGGGCGGGGTCGAGGGCATGCCGCCCCACGACGCGCACGAGCCGATGGCGATGATGGCGGCGGCGTCCTTTGCCACCTCGCGGGTCAGCTCCAGCGAGGTCTGGCCGCCGATCTTGCAGTAGATGCCGCCGTCCTTCATGGGGATGGCGCCTTCGACCACCAGCAGGTACTTGCCCTTGTTCTTCTCCATGGCGGCCTTGCGGGCGGCCTCGGCCTGATGGCCGGCGGCGGCGAACAGCGTCTCGTGGTAATCCAGCGAGATGATTTCCAGGATCAGCTTTTCCAGGGTCGGATGTTCAGAGCGCAGCAGCGATTCGGAACAGCCGGTGCATTCCTGGTGATGCAGCCAGATCACCGAAGGGCGGTCCTTCTTGGTGATCGCCTCGGCGATCTGGGCGTCGGCGCCCTTGGGCAGACCCATGGTGGCGGCCATGGCCGCGCAGAACGTCATGAAATCGCGGCGCGACACGCCGAAGCGGGTCTCGATCTCGGTTCCGTCAATGTTGGCGCTGTCGTCGTACATCGCTCTACCCCACCTCTCCAGGTCTGGCGAACGGCGGGGGGCGGGGGACGGGCGGCACGGCACCCGGCCGCGCTTGCGCTGTTCCCAAAACCTCCCGGCGTTCCTCTTCTCGGTTGCCTGGTTTCCCATCCGCAAGACCCGTGCCAACTCCATCGGGTAGGCGGCCGATGGGGGCGGGTGGGGCCGGACGGGTGGGATTCCAAGGGCTAAGCCGAAAAGGCCCGGAAAAGTGGGCGATGCAGCATGATCGCCCTTTGTGGTTATTTAAGTTCCATACATGGAAAGTTTCTTTTCATACGCCGCCTCAGGCGGCGGAAAAGCCGCTTCCCCCCTGTTCAACCGCCAGCACGGTCAGCTTGCGGCGGCGGCCGTGCGGGCTGACGAACACGATGGACTGGCCGGGCGACAGCCCGATCAGCGCGGCGCCCACCGGCGACAGGACGGAAATGTGGCGCGCTTCCGCATCTTCCTGGCCGGGATAGACCAGTTCGACCTGGGTGGTAAGTCCGGTGCCATCGTCGCGGAAGCTGACCCGCGACCCCATGCGCACGAAACTGTCGGGCAGGGATTCCGGCGGCAGCACGCGGGCGCGTTCCAGTTCACCTTCCAGGAAATCCACTACGTCGGGGGCCTGGCGGCGGCTGGCGGCGGACAACACCCACAGCCGGTCCACGTCGGTGGCGGACAGGGTGATGGGCGGCAGCGAGGATTCGGGAATGGCGGACATGGCGGCTCCTTTGCGCAGGCACTCCCGTCCGCGCCGGGGGCGGCGGACGGAACGGGATGAAAAAAAATGGAATGCTGGAAAGGCCCCGGCTTCGCCGTCGCGCGGTGGTCTAGACGGCCGCCGCCGGGGCGGGCGTGCAGGTTCGCACGCACCCGGCGTGGCACTGGAAACGGCGAAGGGGCGCGAACACAACCATGGTCCCATCCAAGCGCAAGGCGCCGTGCCCCGTCAACCGTCGCGGGGCGACCTGCGGTTTGTACGGAATGCCGCGGCCAGGAATTCGCGGAAGGCGCCGACCGGCATGGGCCGCCCGGTCAGATAGCCCTGGATCTGGTCGCAGCCCTGGCGGCGCAGGGCCGCCAGGGTGGCGTCGTCCTCGACGCCTTCGGCGATGGTCTTCAGGTTCAGGCCGTGCGCCATCTGGATGATGGCGGTGACGATGGCGGCGCTGTCCTGTTCGTGGGTCAGGGCGCGCACGAAGGACTGGTCGATCTTCAGCTTGTCCACCTGAAAGCGTTGCAGATAGGACAGGCTGGAATAACCGGTGCCGAAATCGTCGATGGACAATTCGACGCCCACGGCGTGCAGGCTGCGCACCTTGGCCAGCACGTTGTCGGTGTCCTTGATCAGAATGGATTCCGTCAGTTCCAGTTCCAGCGCCCCCGGCGACAATCCGGTCTGGTGCAGGGCGGCGCGCACGCTGTCTTCCAGATTGCCGCGCTTGAACTGCAAGGCCGACAGGTTGACGGCCACGGTGACTTCATGCCCGGCCGCCCACCATTCGGCGGCGTCGGCGCAGGCCCGGCGCAGCACCCATTCGCCCAGCGGCACGATCAGGCCGCAATCCTCGGCGATGGCGATGAACGATCCCGGCGGCACCAATCCGCGCGTCGGGTGGTTCCAGCGCACCAGCGCCTCGGCCCCCAGCACGCGGCCGTCCGCCGCCGCCACCTGCGGCTGGTAGTGCAGCACGAATTCGTCGCGTTCCAGCGCCCGGCGCAGGTCGTTGCGGATGGCCAGATGTTCCAGTGCGTCCACGTTCATGCGGGCGTCGAAGAAACGGTAGGTGTTGCGCCCCGCTTCCTTGGCCGAATACAGCGCGGTGTCGGCCTTTTTCATCAGGGTGTCGAAATCGGCGCCGTCGTCGGGATGGATGGCGATTCCCACCGACATCGAGGTGCCCAATTCCCGCCCATGCAGTTCCACCGGATGGGCCAGGGCGGCGACGATCTTTTCGGCGATGGCGCCCGCTTCCTCGGATTCGTGCAGGTCGGGCAGCAGCACCAGGAATTCGTCGCCGCCCTGGCGGCTGACGGTGTCGGTGTCGCGCAGGCAATGGCCCAGCCGCTGCGCCACCTCCAGCAGCAGGGAATCGCCCGCCGGATGGCCCAGCGTGTCGTTGATGGTCTTGAAATGGTCGAGGTCCAGCACCATCACCGCCACCTTGCGGCCCTGGCGTTCGGCGCGCGAGGTGGCCTGGTGAAAGCGGTCGCGGGCCAGCAGGCGGTTGGGCAGCCGGGTCAGCGGGTCGTGATGGGCCAGGAAATCCATGCGCGCCTGGGCGGCCTTGCGCTCGGTGATGTCCAGGCTGGCGCCGATCAGTCCGGTGATGGCGCCGTCGGCGGCGCGCACCGGGGCCACCGCCACGTCCAGGTGGCGGGGCTCGCCGTCGATGCTCAGGCTGATCTCGCGCCGTTGCGGCACGCCCTCGGTCATGGCCTGACGCTTCAGGCCGGTCAGCGGCTGCGCCTCGGCGGCGGACAGGATCTCGGCATCGGTGCGGCCCAGCATGGCCGGGGCGGGCAAGCCCAGTTGCGGCTCGATCACCGAGGTATAGCGCAGATGGCCGTCGTGGCGGAACGCCGACAACCCGACCAGCCGCGCCGCCAGCCCCAGATGCTCGGCGCTTTCGCGCAACGCGCTTTCGGCGTCGCGCCGTTCGGTGATGTCGCGCGCCACCACCAGCAGCGCGTCGCCCAGGCCGCCGATATGGGCGCGGCGCATGCCGATTTCGGCCCAGAACAGGGTGCCGTCCAGGGTGCGGGCGTGCCAGTCGAACACCTGCGGCTGACCGGCGACCGCCCGGGCGATGCGGGTGCGGGCGGCCTCCATGTCGTAGGGCGGCGCGTTCTCGCTCAGCCGGTCCAGGGTCAGTTCGTCGGTGGGAATGGCGGCGGCGCGGTACATCTCGCGCATGCGCTGGTTGACGAACAGGATGCGGCCGTCGCTGATGTCGTGAATGAAGATGGCGTCGTTGACGTTGTCGAAGATGGTGCGGAAGCGGGCTTCGCTGTCCATCAGCGACCGGGTGCGCTGCGCCACCTGCCGCCGCAGCGACCAGTTCCACGCCAGCAGCAGTGCCGCCGCCGCCGCCACCGCCAGGGCGACGCGGACCAGCAGCCCGTAATCCAGCCGACTGGACAGCGGCGCCCCCAGCCAGCGTTGTTCGATGGTGTCGCGCTCGGCCTGGGTGATCTGGGCGAAGCCGTTCTCGACCAGCCGGTAGGTGGCGGTGTCGCCCTTGCGCACCGCCCAATGGAACTGTCCGGCATACAGCGGCGGCGTCTGGCGGAAGCGTTCGTCCAGGCGGTGGCGGTACAGCAGGTACAAAGCGGGCGGTTTGTCCAGGCAGAACACGCGGACATCGCCCCGCGCCGCCGCCTGGACCAGTGCTTCGTAGCTGGGATAGGGCGTGATGGTGTCGATGCCGCGCGTCCGCAGCCAGTC
This sequence comes from Pseudomonadota bacterium, assembly GCA_023458315.1. Taxonomy (GTDB): domain Bacteria; phylum Pseudomonadota; class Alphaproteobacteria; order Rhodospirillales; family Magnetospirillaceae; genus Magnetospirillum. The sequence continues at coordinate 16,922 of JAEXAH010000123.1, read as the reverse complement.
GACGCAGGCGTCGCGGTCCTTGGCGCCGACGGTGAAGCCGCGCAGCGAGGCCGGGTCCTGGGTGATGCCCGACAGGTCGCGGTGAAAGAAGACCGGGACGTCGATGGTGGCGTAAGGCGCCGAGAAATCGTACTGCCGTTCGCGGGCCGGGGTGCGGAACAGGGTGTCGAGGACGTGGGCGTCGCCCGCCTCCATGCGCGCCTGGGCCGCCGCCCAGTCGCCCGCCTCGATCTGCACCGGGATGCCGGTCTTGCGCGACCACAGATCCCACAGATCCTTGAGGATGCCTTGCAGGTGGCCGTCGGCGTCGCGGAAGACGTAGGGCGGATAATTGTCGTCCACCGCCACCACCAGCGGCGCCAGCGGCTCGGCCCGGACGGCGGCGGCGGGCACCGCCAGCAGCCCCAGAAACAGCAGCAGCCCCGCCCATGCCGTCCGGCGGACGGGGGTACCGGTGCGCGGCCGATGCCGCCGCCATGTCGCCGTGGTTGCGATCATGGCGTCCACGCTACGGACCGGGCGGCGGCAATGCAAGCGCGGCCACGCGTTTCGGCTGTGGTGGACGTTTTTTCCCGGTTTCGTCATCTGGTTCTGGCCGAACGCTTGTGCCACCATGGCGCCGCCCTGATGCATCCCGGGATTGCCGCCATGCGTGTTCTTGCCGTTCTGCTTTCCGTTCTGGCCCTTGCCGCGTCGCCGGTCCTGGCGCGCGAGAAAGGCGGCACGCCCGGCCAGTTCGACTATTACGTCCTGGCGCTGTCGTGGTCGCCCACCTGGTGCGCGGGCAAGGCGGGCAAAAGCGACGGCGAGCAATGCGGCGGCCCCCGCCGCTATGGCTTCGTGGTGCACGGCCTGTGGCCGCAACACGCCAAGGGCGGCTATCCGGCGCAATGCGCCGCGCCGCAGCCGTTGCCCAATCAGGTGGTCGAGGACATGCTGCCGGTCATGCCCAGCCGCAAGCTGGTGCAGCACCAATGGTCCAAGCATGGCACCTGCGATGGCGCCGCCCCGGCGGAATTCTTCGCCCGCACCCGTCAGGCGTTCGACCGGCTGCGTCTGCCCAAGCCGTTCCAGAACCCCGACCAGCCGCAGACCATGACGGTCGAGCAGGTGGAAAAGCTGTTCATCGCCGCCAATCCCGGCCTGGACCGCAAGGGGATGGCGCTGATCTGTCGCGGGTCGCAGGCCACCGAATTGCGGCTGTGCCTGGACCGCGACCTGAATTTCCGCGCCTGCGGCCGCGACGTCCGCCCGCGCTGCAAGGGCGGTTCGGCGCATTTCCCGGCGGCGCGCTGATCGCGTCACGCGCTTTTCTCTTGCCGAAGACCGTTTGCCGATTCAACCATGGTGCGATGCACTAGGGGGAAATACGCATGCATTTGCACGGTGTGGCGCAGGCGCTGCTGGTTCTGTCGGCAGTGGCGGCGCTGGGGCTTGGCCTGGGGCAGATCAAGATCGCCGGGGTCAAGCTGGGAGTGGGCGGCGCGTTGTTCGCCGGTCTGGCCTTTGGCCATTTCGGCATCGGCATGGAGGCGTCCATGCTCAGCTTCGCCCGGGAATTCGGGCTGGTGCTGTTCGTCTACGCCATCGGCGTCTCGGTCGGTCCCGGCTTTTTCGAGGCGTTCAAGAAGGACGGGCTGGCGCTGAACGGCATGGCGGTGGCCATCGTGGGGCTGGGCACCCTGACGGCGGTGGCGGTGCACCTGCTGGGCGGCATCGACTTGCCCGCGGCGCTGGGCATCCTGTCGGGCGCCGTCACCAACACGCCGTCCCTGGCCGCCGGTCAGCAGGTGCTGGGCCAGTTGGGGATCGCCAATGCCGGAACGGTGCTGGGCCAGGCCTATGCCGTGACCTATCCGTTCGGCATCGTCGGCATCCTGCTGAGCATGCTGCTGGTGCGGGTGGTGTTCCGCCTGAACGCCAGGCAGGCCGCCCAGGATTTCGAGACGGCCCGCGCCGCCGGATACACCGCCGTCGAGACGGTCAACGTGGTGGTCAAGAACCCGGCGGTGGTGGGCTGTGCCCTGCGCGAGCTCGAGGAACTGAAGGAAATGGGCGTGGTGCTGTCGCGCGTCCTGCATGACGGCACCCAGCACGTGGTCAGCGCCGAGGACGTGCTGGCCGAGAACGACGTGGTGCTGGCCATCGGCCCGCGCAACAAGCTGGAGCGGCTGAAGCGGTTGATCGGCCCCATCGCCGACGTGGACCTCAAGGCCATGGAAAGCAAGGACGTGGCGTGGGAGCGCATGGTCGTCACCCATTCCGCCGTGCTGGGCAAAAGCCTGGGCGAGCTGAATTTCCGCGCCAACCACAACGTGGTGATCAGCCGCGTCAGCCGTGGCGGCCATGAACTGGTGCCGGGCGCCCATCTCAAGCTGCAATTCGGCGACATGCTGACCGTGGTCGGCGACCCGCAAAGCTTTGCCCAGGTGGCGGAACTGGTGGGCAACCGGTCCAAGGCGTTGCAGGAAACCCAGATGATCCCGATCTTCATCGGCATCGCCCTGGGCATGGTGCTGGGGTCGCTGCCGCTGGCGGTGCCGGGGCTGCCCGCCCCGGTGCAACTGGGTCTGGCCGGCGGCCCGCTGGTGGTCGCCATCCTGCTGTCGCGGCTGGGCCATGTGGGCAAGCTGGTGTGGTTCATGCCGCCGCCCGCCAACCACATGATGCGCGACCTGGGCATCGCCCTGTTCCTGGCCGCCGTCGGCGTCAAGTCGGGCCACGGCTTCGTCGATACCCTGGTGCATGGCGACGGCCTGAAATGGATGGCGTTCGGCGCGGTGGTGACGCTGGTGCCGCTGCTGGTGGTGGGGGTGGTCGGCTATGTGCTGGCCCGGCCCAATTACCTGTCGCTGTGCGGTGTTCTGTCGGGCTCGATGACCGATCCGCCCGCCTTGGCCTTCGCCCAGGGGCTGTCGTCGTCGGAAGCGCCGATCCTGGCCTATGCCGCCGTCTATCCGCTGGTGATGGTGCTGCGGGTCATCGCGCCGCAGGTGGTGGCGCTGCTGTTGTGGAGCGCCTGACCCGGCCGACCAACGAAAACGCGCGGTCCGGGGGGCGGACCGCGCGTCGTTCGTTCTGAAAGGCGGGAAGAAGGTTATCTGCTCGTTCGTCGCCATCATGCGGCGCGATGCCGGGAACGGCAAGGGGTGTTTGCATGCATTTTAAGCATGCCTTGTCACTGCATTGTAATTGGGCGTAGTTCGAACGGCGTAGACGGACGGCGCCGCGCCATGGCGCGATCTTCCCTTGCATCGGCGCTTGGCGCCGCTATCCTGTGTCCGGGACGTTACGACTATCGGACGAGGCGGGCTTGGGGCAACATGACCAGGGCGAGTTGGGGCGGATCGCCGGGCTGGAGCGTGAAAACGCCGAACTGCGCCTGTTCCGCACCGTTTTCGACATGGCGGCCGAGGGCATCATGGTCAGCGATGCCGACAACCGCATCCTGGCCGTCAACCCCGCCTTCACCGTCATCACCGGCTTCGAGCCCGAGGAAGTGATCGGCCAGACGCCGCGCTGCCTGCGGTCGGGTCTGCACGACGCCAGTTTCTTCGAGCAATTGTGGGCCGATGTCGCCCGCCACGGCCGCTGGGAAGGCGAATTGTACAACCGCCGCAAATCCGGCGAGGTGTACCGGACCTGGCTGTCCATCGCCACCGAACGCGACGATCACGGCCATATCCGCCGCCATGTGGGCATCTTCCGCGACGTGTCGGAAATGCGCGCGGCGGCCGAGGAATTGTGGCGGCAGACCAATTTCGACCCGCTGACCCTGCTGCCCAACCGCTCGCTGTTCCTGGACCGCCTGTTGCAGGCGCTGGTGCAGGCCGGGCGCAGCAATCACCGCGCGGCGCTGCTGTTCATCGGCCTGGACGGCTTCAAGAACATCAACGACACCCTGGGCCACACCATCGGCGACAAGGTGCTGGAAGAGGCGGCGCGGCGTTTTCAGTCGGCGCTGCGCCAGGGCGACACCCTGGCCCGCTTCGGCGGCGACGAGTTCACCGCCGTCCTGACCGCCATCGACAGCGTGGACGAGGTCGAGCGGGTGGGGCGTTCGCTGCTGGAATGCCTGGCCGAGCCGTTCCTGGTCGAGGCCCACCAGATCCTGATCTCGTGTTCCATCGGCATCAGCCTGTGGCCGGGCGACGGCGAGGATGTCGAGGCGCTGATGCGCAATTCCACCTCGGCGTTGCGCAAGGCCAAGGAAGCGGGGCGCAACACCTGTCGCTTCTTCACCCCCAGCATGGACGCCCGCGCCCAGGCCCGCTCGCGGCTGGCCAGCGAATTGTCGGATTCGCTGGAACACGACGAATTCACCCTGGTCTACCAGCCGGTGATCGAGGTGGCCTCGGGCAAGGTGGCGGGGGCCGAGGCGCTGCTGCGCTGGCACAACCGTTATCTGGGCGCCATCAGTCCGGAACAATTCGTGCCGCTGGCCGAGGAAATGGGCCTGATCCTGCCCATCGGCGACTGGCTGCTGACCGCCGCCTGCCGCGAGGCGGCGTCGTGGCGCGACCTGGGCGAACGGCGGCTGAAGGTGGCCATCAACGTCTCGCCGCGCCAGGTGCAGCAGGGCGACATCGCGGCGGCGCTGGAACGCGCCTTGTCCATTACCGGCCTGGACCCGGAACTGGTGACGGTGGAAATCACCGAAAGCCTGTTGCTGGCCTCGGGCGAGGAAGTGCTGCGCAAGATCAACCGCATCCGCGACATCGGCGCCCGCATCGCCGTGGACGATTTCGGCACCGGCTATGCCTCGCTGTCCTATCTCAAGCATTTCCCGGTGGACATCCTCAAGGTCGATCGCTCGTTCGTGGCGGGCGCCCTGGACGGCGGCGACGATGCCCGCCTGATCGAAGCCATCATCGCCCTGGGCCATTCCATGGGCATGCAGATCGTCGGCGAAGGCGTGGAAACCGAACAGCAGATGGAATTCCTGGCCAAGCGCGGCTGCGATCTGGTCCAGGGCTACCGCTTCAGCCCGCCGCTGATCGCCGACCGCTTCCGGCAATTCGTGCGGGAATCCGTATAAACACGTATTTCTGTCCGGGCCGCTCCTGTATTGGTTGCGACTTCCGTCCAATCGTCAGGGTAATGCTTTAGGAATATATTGTGCTGGGGCGCCGGGTTCGGAGGTCATCATGCGCAATATCGGTATTTCGGGGAAAATCTATGCCGTGGTCGCCTTGATGGCGACGGTGGCCGGGGCGGTGGGCATCATCGGCCTGACGGTGCTGGGCACCTTCATGGACCGGGCGGAAACCATGCGCGATTCCGCCGCGCGGGCCTTGCTGGGCGAACAGGTCAACGCCCTGGTGCTGGCGGTGGTCATGGATTCGCGCGGCATCTACATGGGCCGCACCGTCGAGGACGTCGAGAAATTCGGCAAGCCGCTGCTGGTCAACCTGGATCGCATGGAGGAACGGCTGCGGTCGTGGGACCCGCTGATCCTGCCGGAACAGCGCGAGGATTTCGCCAAGCTGACCGCCGCCGCCCGCCAGTTCATCGATTTCCGCCGTGAAACCGTGCGCATCGGTCGTGCCGAGGGGCCTGAGGCGGCCCGCATGTTCGGCGACAACGACGCCAACCGCAAAAGCCGTCAGGCCCTGAACGCCCAGGTCGAGCGTTTCGCCAAGCTGAACGCCGACGACATCCAGGTCCAGACCGATTCCCTGTCCAGCACCTATGGTTGGGCGCGCACGCTCAGCCTGGGGGTGCTGGTGGGCGGTGTCGCCCTGGGCGTGCTGGTGTCGTGGCTGATCGCCAGCCGCATGATCGCCCGCCCGGTGCGCGGCATGACCATGGTGATGGACCGGTTGCGCGGCCACGACCTGACGGTGGCCATTCCCGACACCGATCGCGGTGACGAGATCGGCGCCATGGCCCGCGCGGTCGAGGTGTTCCGCGACAGCATGGTCCAGGCCGACCAACTGGCCGCGCACGAGGCCGAACAGCAAAAGGCGCGCGAGCGCCGCACCGCCGCCATCGAGGCCATGACCCGCGATTTCGACGGTCAGGTGTCGCAGGTGGTCGAGGCGTTGTCCGGGGCTGCCGTGTCGCTGACCACCACCGCGCGCGGCCTGACCGCGACGGCGTCGCGTGCCCAGGAACAGGCGGCATCGGTGGCGGTGTCGGCCGAACAGACCTCGGCCAACGTGCAGACCGTGGCCTCGGCCACCGAGGAATTGTCGGCCTCCATCGCCGAGATCGCCCGCCGCACCAGCGACGCCTCGGGCGTGGCCCGCGCCGCCGCCGACGAAGGCGAACGCGCCAACGACAAGGTGCGCGGTCTGGCCGAGGCCGCCCAGCGCATCGGCGAGGTGGTGGGCCTGATCAACGACATCGCCAGCCAGACCAACCTTTTGGCCCTGAACGCCACCATCGAGGCGGCGCGGGCGGGCGATGCCGGCAAGGGCTTCGCCGTGGTCGCCAACGAAGTGAAAAGCCTGGCCAACCAGACCGCCAAGGCCACCGAGGACATCGCCCGTCAGGTGACGGCGGTGCAGGATTCCACCCGCGAGGCGGTGACGGTGATCGGCGGCATCACCGGCACCATCGGCGAGATCAGCCGCATTTCCACCACCATCGCCAGCGCCGTCGAGGAACAGGGCGCCGCCACCGCCGAGATCGCCAGCAGCGTCAATCAGGCCGCCAACGGCGTCCAATCGGTGACGGACACCATCGGCGACGTCGAGGAGGCGGCGGTCGCCACCGAATCGGCGGCGGGGGTGGTGGCCCAGGCCGCCGACCAGCTTTCCACCCGCACCGACGATTTGCGGCGCATCGTCAACGACTTCCTGACGCGGGTGAAGGCGGCCTGAACAGCACAGCCATGCGGACCGGACGGGGCGAAGCGGTTTGACATCGCCCGCCCCGTCCGGCGAAATAATTGCCACCCCGACGTGTGAGGCCCCCCATGTCGCACGACTTGCCGCCCCCTCCGGAAATTCCCGAGGGACTGGAACACCTGCTGCCCCAGTTCGTTGCCGAGATGGCCAAGGATGCCGTCCGGTTGGCCGCCCTGGTCGGCGCGTCGCTGGAGGAATTGGCCGAGCACGCCCACGCCATGCGCGGCAAGGCCGGGCTGTTCGGCGAGAACCGTCTTTACGACCTGCTGACCGTGGTCGAGAAACTGGCCCTGGCGGGCGATTCCAGCCGCATGGCGGAGTTGAGCGCGCAGGTTATTGAGCGATCAAACCAACTTGCGCTATATGAGCGGATCGTTGGGCCCAAGCCGACATGAAAATCAGGCCGATATGAAGATCACCCAGTTCACCGATTATTCCCTGCGCCTGATGCTGTATCTGGCCGGGCGGCGCGAGCGCGTGTGCACCGTGCGCGAGGTGGCCGAGTTCTACGGCATCTCGTCGGAACACCTGAAAAAGATCGTCCGCCGCCTGTCCGACCTGGGCTATCTGTCCACTATCCGTGGCAAGAACGGCGGCCTGCGGCTGGCGGTGGAACCGGAGACCATCAATCTGGGACGGCTGATGCGCGAAGAGGAAAATCTGGCGCTGCTGCCGTGCAAGGAAGTGGGCGACACCTGCCCCATGGTCGATTGCAAGCTGGCGGGCGTGGTGGACGAGGCCCTGGGCGCCTTTCTCGGCGTGCTCGACCGCAAGACCCTGGCCGATCTGATCTGACCGGCTTTGGCAGGTTGCGGAAAAGTCCATTTTGACCTATCCGCGCCTTTTTCCGTACGGATGGGCACAGATCATCAGAATTGCGTCATGCCGGGCTTGACCCGGCATCCATGGTCGTAAGCGGCACCATGGATCCCGGATCTGCGCTCCGCTTGTCCGGGATGACGACTTCCCCAATGAATGCAGGGCACGACATGTCGGCGGGACGGTGCCCATCCGTGTTCGTCCGTGGCCCGCGCCAGCGGGCATCCGTGCAATCCGTGTCTCGTGGCACAGCATTCCCGCTCAGGCACTCTCCGCGAAAACCTAAACCGGACAGCAGTGTGCTTGACACGGGCATCCACGCGGCGCCGCCTGTTGCCGTCTTTCCGTTCCCCCTTACCCCCGCCGCATCACTTCCTCGGCGGCGATGGCTTCGGCCGCGTTGGTGATGACGCGGCTGGCGGGCAGCAGGATGTCCACCGTGGTGCCCTGGTCGGGCACGGATTTCATGATCATGGTGCCGCCATGGGCGACCACCAGCGCCTTGGTCAGCGGCAGGCCCAGGCCGGTGCCTTCGTATTTGCGCGACAGCCGCGAATCCGCCTGGACGAAGGGCTGCATCACCCGTTCCAGATCCTCGGGCGTCATGCCGATGCCGGTATCGGACACCGTCAGGTGGAACCCCTCGGCATCGTTGGCGGCGGCGACGGTGACGGAACCGCCATCCTCGGTGAACTTGACGGCGTTGGACACCAGGTTCAGCACGATCTGGCGCAGGCGGCGTTCGTCGGCGCGCAGGAACGGCAGGTCGTCGGGGATGCGTTCCACCAGTTCGACGCCGTTGGCCCCGGCGCGGCGGCCCATCATGCGCAGCGACGATCGGATGATGGCGGCCACGTCCACCACGCTGTCCACCAGATCGGTCATGCCCGCCTCGGCCTTGGACATGTCCAGGATGTCGTTGATCAGTTCCAGCAGGTGCATGCCGCTTTCGTGGATGTCGTCCACGTAGGACCGGTACGACACCGGTTCCATCGGCCCGAAGATCTCGTGCTTCATCAGTTCGGAAAAGCCGATGATGGCGTTCAGCGGCGTGCGCAGTTCGTGGCTGATGTTGGCCAGGAAGGTGGCCTTGGCGCGGTTGCCGCGCTCGGCCGCTTCCTTGGCTTCGCGCAGGGTGTCCTCGACCTTCTTGCGGTCGGTGATGTCGCCGAAGGTCAGGATCAGCCCGCCGCCGGGCATGGCGGTCGAGCGGACTTCCAGCACCATGCCGCTGGGGCGGGCGTGTTCGAACACCTGATGGGGCGACCGCCGCAGTCGGGTCAGCCGCCGCGTCACCTTGATCATGACGTTGCCGCGCCCGAACTCGCCCTGCAACGCCAGATGCAGCAGCAGGGATTCCAGGGTGTCGGGGGCGCCGCTGGTTTCGGGCAAATCCAGCAGCAGGCGGGCGGGCTGGTTCAGCGCCAGCAGCCGTTCGGCACGGTCGAACACCACCACGCCGTGGCCCATGTTGTCGATGATGGCCTGACGCTGCGCCGATTGGGTGGCCAGTTCCTGTTCGTGGCGCTTCAGCGGCGTGATGTCGGTGGCGGTGCCGCGATAGCCGCAGAACAGGCCGTCGGCGTCGAAGGCCGGGCGTCCGGCCATTTCCACGTATTTCAGGGCGCCGGACGGCAGCCGGTGCGAGAACACGAAGCCGCGGAACGGCCGGTGGCCGCGCATGACGGCCATCTGCTGTTCCCATTCCTCCAACTGGGCGCCGCTTTCGGCCAGTTCCATGAACTGGCGGCCGATGAAGAAGCTGGGGCCGACGCCCAGCACCTGTCGCACCCGGCCCGAGACGAAGGTGAACTGGGTGTCGGCGTCCATTTCCCAGAACCAGTCCGACGCCGATTCGGCCAGATCGCGGAAGCGTTGTTCGCTTTCCACCAGCGCGTCCTCGACCCGTTTGCGGTCGGTGATGTCGCGCACCACGCCGATGAAGGTGATCATGTCGCCCTGGCGCATCTGGGTGACGGCCAGGTCCAGGGGAAATTCCGCGCCGTCCTTGCGCCGTCCCCGCACCTGGCGGCCGATGCCGACGATGCGCGCCTCGCCGGTTTCGGCATAGCGCCGCAGATAGCCGTCATGGGCGGAATGATAGGGTTCGGGCATCAGCATGTTGACGTTGCGGCCCACCACCTCGGTGGCGTCGTAGCCGAAGATGCGTTCGGCCGAGGGGTTGAAGGACAGGACCGTGCCGGTGTCGTCGATGGTGATGATGCCGTCCACCACCGTATCCATGATGCCGCGCAGCCAGTTCAGGCTTTCATGCAGCGACGCCTCGGTCTGGCGGCGGGTGGTGACGTCGCGCAGGATGCGCAGATGGCCGCCGTCGGCGGTGCGGTAGACGCTGACCGCCACCCAGCGCCCGTCCCACAACTGGAATTCGCGGCCCGAGGTTTCGGCGTTGGCATGGTCGGCCAGCATGTCGAACAGCCAGTCGTTCTCGCGGCCGCGCGCGTCGGGCACCACGCCGTGTTCGGCCTCGGCGCGCAGGATGTCCTCGAACCGCCGTCCGGGGCGGATGGAATCGGCGGCGGGGGCCAGGAATTCGCGGTACAGGTTGTTGCAGGTGACAAGGCGGTCGTTGCCGTCGAACAGCGCCACCGCGTCCTGCACGCTGCCCAGGGCGTCCACCAGACGGCTTTGCAGCAGGTTGGCGCGCTGGCCCTCGCTTTCCACCAGGGCCTGCTGGCGGCGCAGCACCACCATCAGCATGGTCACGGCCATGACCATGGACAGGAATTGCGAGGCGACGAAGCTCCAGGTGGCAAGGCCGTGATGGCTGTGCAGCAGCGGCGCCGCCAACTCGTGCAGGCCCGAGGCGCCGAAGGCGAAGGCCGCCGCCCGGTGGGCCGTGCTGTTGACGGCCAGCCCGTCGCGGCTCAGGAAGCCCCAGGCGGCCAGCAGCAGCGGCAGGCCGCCGATGCCGAACAGCGGCAATGCCTCAAGCTGAAGGCGGTTGCGGATCAGATGGGCCAGCACCGCCCAGATGGTGGCGGCCACCAGCCCGGACACCATCATCGGCGGTCCGACCCGGCCGCCGATGAAGGAAATGGCGCCGCACAGCGACAGTCCGGCCGACAATCCGTGCAGGATGTCCGACATGTCCAGCGGCGGCGGCGTCCCCCCCGACAGCAGAACCGCCTTGCTGGCGGCCTCCAGGATGAAGGCCGCCGCCCACCAGCCATAGGCCGGGGGGGCGGCGGGAAGGCTCCAGCCATAGACCGTGGTCACGGCCAGCAGGGCCGATCCCATCACTGCTCCCAGCAGTGCCGCCTGTAGCGCGAATTCCATGGCGTCCGGCTCCTGCTCGTCGCTGCGTTCCGGCGCGGGCTATTCGTCGTAGGACACCAGACTGGTGACGGGAACGCCCATGGCCTCCAGCCGCTGGCGGCCGGGCAGGAAGTTCAGCTCGATCAGGGTCGAGACGCCCACCACCTCGGCCCCCACCTGGCGCAGCAATTCGATGCCTGCCGCCATGGTGCCGCCGGTGGCGAGAAGGTCGTCCACCACCACCACGCGCTGGCCCGGCTTGATGGCGTCTTCCTGGATCTCGATGCAGTCGGTGCCGTATTCCAGGGCGTAATCGTGGCGCACGGTCTTGCCCGGCAGCTTGCCCTTTTTCCGTAGCATGATGAAGCCCGACCCCAGCTTCAGCGCCAGCGGCGCCGCCACCAGGAAGCCGCGCGATTCGATGCCCGCCACGATGTCCGGCTGGAATTTGCGCACGGCATGGGCGACGCGGCCCATGGCCACCTGCCAGGCATCGGCATGGGCCAGCAGGGTCGAGATGTCGTAGAACAGGATGCCCGGCTTGGGAAAATCGGGAATGCCGCGGATATGGTCCTTGATGTTCATGAAATCCCCAGGGAAAGCAGAAAAAATCATTGCGGCGATGGTAGCGGCTGGTGCCGCCAGGGTCAAAGCAAAGGGGGGCTAGCGCCCCAGCTTTTCCAACGCTTCCGCCACCGCGTCCACCGGGATGGCCGCCATGGCCTCGGCGCCGAAATCCTGGGCGCGGAGGATGGTCAGGCGGCGGGCGGCGGGGGCGAATTTCTCGGGCGGGGTCGGGCCGAACAGCGACACCAGCGGCGTGTCGGCGGCGGCCAGCATGTGGCCGGTGCCGGAATCGTTGGCCACCGCCGCCGCCAGACGGCGGCCCAGGGCGATGGTCAAGGCGGGCGGCGCCTTGTCCACCGCCTGCAACGGCAGCAAGGCGTGGGGCAGGGCGGCACGGATGGGCGCCACCCATTCCGTCTCGGCCGGTCCCAACAGGAACACCGGCACGGCGGCGCGCTGACGGGCGGCCAGTTCCACATAGCGTTCCAGCGGCCAGCACTTGTACTTGCCGCCGGCGCCGGGGGCGAAGCCCAGATAGGTCTTGCCCGGCGGCAGCAGGGCATCGGCCCGGGCCTCGATGGCGGGGTCGCGCGGCAGCGGCGCCTCGGCCGATGCCGGACGGCCCGAGGCCAGTTCCACCAATGTCAGCAACTGGCCGATCATGGCGGCCGGACGCTTCCAGCCCGGGGCCGGGCGGGCGGCGGACAGCAGGAAATTGGCGGCGGCCGAGATGAAGCGGCCATGGCGCACCCGGCGCAGGATCAGCGTGGTCAGCAGGCGGCGCTGGGTGTCGATGATCAGGTCGAACGACCGGCCGGGCAGGGGGCGCCCCCCCACCAGCTCGGCGGCACGGCTGCCGACCTGGGCCTCGTCCAGCACCTCGTCCACCAGCCCGGCCACCAGCGGCGCCAGCGACCCGGCATAGACGGTATGGCCCTTGCCCGCCATCCAGGTGATGCGGGCGGCGGGAAAGGCGGTGCGCAGCGCCCGCAGGAACGGCAGCTTCATCAGGCCGTCGCCGACCGCGTCCAGGCCCACATAGACCAGGATGGAGGACGGATTCCCGGCGGCCATCATTCGCCGCGCAGGCGGTTGACGAAAGCGGCCATGCCCACCTGACGGTCACGCTTCAGGCGCTCGGAATCCAGGACGGACTGGACGCGGGCGATGGAGCGGTCGACCTCAGTGTTCAGCAGGATGTAATCGTATTCGAACCAGTGGCTCATCTCGTCGCCGGCCTTGGCCATGCGCTTCTTCACCACCTCTTCCGGGTCCTGGGCGCGGCCGCGCAGGCGGCGTTCCAGTTCCTCGACCGACGGCGGCAGGATGAACACCGTCACCAGATCGGCCCGCGCGTTCTGTCCCAATTGCTGGGTGCCCTGCCAATCGATGTCGAACAGCACGTCGCGGCCCGAGGCCAGGGCGTCCTCGACCGGCTGGCGCGGCGTGCCGTAATAATTGTCGAACACCTTGGCGTGTTCCAGGAACTGGCCGTCGGCCACCATCTTCTGGAAGGTTTCGACACTGACGAAGTGGTAATCCTTGCCGTCCACCTCGCCGGGACGCGGCGGGCGGGTGGTGCACGACACCGACATGGCGATGTCGGGGTCGCGTTCCAGCAGGGCGCGGGCGATGGTGCTCTTGCCCGCGCCGGACGGCGACGACAGCACCAGCATCAGGCCGCGACGGGCGACGGTGGGAAGATTGGCGGGCGGAAAGCGCATGGGGGTATCCTGGATCATTCGATGTTCTGGACCTGCTCGCGGAACTGGTCGATCACCGCCTTGAGGTCCAGGCCGATGCGGGTCAGCTCCACGTCCGACGATTTGGAACACAGGGTGTTGGCTTCGCGGTTGAATTCCTGGGACAGAAAATCCAGCTTGCGCCCCACCGCGCCGCCCTCGGCGATCAGGTCGCGGGCGGCGGCCACATGGGCGCGCAGGCGGTCCAGTTCCTCGCGCACGTCGGCCTTGACGGCGATCAGCGCCACTTCCTGGGCGATGCGGTCCTCGGACAAGGCGGGGACCGAGTCCAGCACGGCGGCCACCTGATGGCGCAGCCGCTCGCGCACCGCCTCGGGCCGCAGCGACGCGGTGGCCCCGGCGCGATCGGCCAGGATTGCGATCTCGTCCAGTTGCGACAGCAGCACCCGCTGGATGCGCGCCCCTTCCGACAGGCGCATGGCGGCCAGTTGGTCCAGCACCTGTTCCAGCGTCGCCTTCATGGCGGCCTCACGGGCGGCGCGCACCGCCTCGGCGTCGTCCAGTTCGGCCTCGACCGGCTCCAGCACGCCCTTGATGGCCAGGATGCCGTCCCAGCGCGCCGGGGCGATGTTCTGGTGCGAGGCGCCGATGCCGTCCACCAGCGCCAGGATCTGGTTCAGCAATTCGTGGTTGACGCGCAGCGCCGGGGCGTCGGCGACGCGGCCGACATTCAGCGACAATTGCAGATTGCCGCGCTTGAGCTTGCGCCCCGCCGCCTCGCGCGCCGCCACTTCCAGGGCATCGTGGCCGGACGGAAGGCGGCAACGGATTTCCAGGCCGCGGCCGTTGACGGTCTTGGCCTCCCACACCCAGTTCATCTGGGCGTCGCGGCCCTCGGCACGGGCATAGCCGGTCATGCTGGCGACGGACAAGACGGCTCTCCTCGGCGTTGATTGGCTGGCATGGGTTATAGCCGCAACCCCCGGCCCCAACAATCCCCGTTCCTAAGCCGCGCCCGGCGGATTATCCTTTGTCCATGAAGGATCGCCGCAGGCCCGCTCGCGGGCGCCCCAACGTCCTGGAACTGACCGTGCGCGTTCCCGCCGACAAGGTGGACGCGGTGCGGTCCTATGCGGCGCGGGTGTCGCGCCAGCGCGCCCCCATCACCCGTGACGAGGTCGTCGATACCCTGCGCTGCCACCGCGACCTGTTCGAACGCTTCGGCGTGCTGTCGGCGTCGCTGTTCGGATCGGTGGTGCGCGACGAGGCCAAGCCCATGTCCGACGTGGATCTGATGGTGGAATTCGCCCCCGGCCAGCCGGGCGGCCTGTTCCGCTACGTCGAACTGAAACACGCGCTGGAGGGGCTGCTGGGGCGGCCGGTGGACCTTATTACCAAGGGCAACATCCGCCCGCGCCTGCGCGACCGCATCCTGGCGGAGTGCATGCCGGTGTTCGGAGAGGAGGCGTGCGAACTGTGAGCAAGGATTGGCGGGTGCGGGTCGAGGACATGCTGGAGGCGATCGAGCGGATCACCTCCTACGTCGAGGGAATGGAGCGCAGTCGCTTCGTGGAGGATTGCCGCACCCAGGACGCGGTGCTGCGCAACCTTGAGGTTCTGGGCGAGGCGTCGAAGCGGGTGCCCGGCCACATCCAGCGCCGCCACGCCGCCATTCCATGGTCGCGCATCGGCGATATGCGCAACATCCTGGTGCACGAATACCATTCGGTGGACCCCGAGATCATCCTGGACGCCGCCCGCAACGATTTGCCGCCGCTGGTGGCGCCGCTGAAGGCGGTGCTGGCCGACAGTGGCGAGGGTTGAAGCCATGCCCACCGCCATCCTGATCACCGGCGCATCCTCGGGGCTGGGCGAGGCCCTGGCCCGCCATTACGCAAGGCCGCGCCGCCGCCTGTTCCTGTCGGGCCGCGACGGCGCCCGGCTGGAGTCGGTGGCCCATGCCTGCCGCGATGCCGGGGCCGAGGTGTGGACCCGTGTGCTGGATGTCACCGACCGCGATGCCATGGCCGCCTGGGTGGCGGAATGCGACGCCGTCCACGCTTTGGATCTGGTCATCGCCAATGCCGGGATTTCGGCGGGAACCGGACTGGGCGGCGAAAGCGGCGACCAGACCCGCGCGATTTTTTCCGTCAACGTGGACGGCGTGCTGAACACCGTGCTTCCGGCGGTGGAACTGATGCGGCCGCGCCGCGTCGGACAGATCGCCATCATGAGTTCGCTGGCGTCGTTTCGCGGCATGCCCGGCGCCCCGGCCTATTGCGCGTCCAAGGCGGCGGTGCGGGTGTGGGGCGAGGGGCTGCGCGGCGAATTGGCGCGCGACAATATCCGGGTATCGGTGATCTGCCCCGGCTTCGTCAAAAGCCGCATCACCGCCCGCAACGATTTCCCCATGCCCATGTTGATGGAAGCGCGCGAGGCGGCGGCCATCATGGCCAAGGGGCTGGCGAAAAACCGTGGCCGCATCAGCTATCCCTGGCCCATGGCGCTGGCGTCGTGGCTGGGCGCGGCCCTGCCCGACGCGGTGATGGATTGGATCGCCCGGCGTCTTCCCGCCAAAGCTTAGGAGTTCCCATATGCGTATCCTGGTTCTCGGTGCCGGTGGCACCGGCGGCTATTTCGGCGGTTGGCTGGCACGGGGCGGCGCCGAAATCACCTTCCTGGTGCGACCCAAGCGCGCCGAGGCGCTGGCCCGTACCGGTCTGGTGATCCGCACCCCGGAGGGCGAGGACCGTTTCCCCATCCGCACCGTCACCGCCGACACGGTGGACGGCGCCTATGACGTGGTGGTGCTGAGTTGCAAGTCCTATGATCTGGACAGCGCCGTCGCCGCCATCACACCGGCGGTGGGACCGGAAACCATTGTGGTGCCGTTGCTCAACGGTCTGTCCCATTACGCATTGCTGGATGCCGCCTTCGGCGCCGGGCGGGTGCTGGGCGGGCTGTGCCATATCGTCGCCTCGGTCGGGCCGGATGGCGAGATCGTGCGGCAGACCGCGCTGCACCGCCTGACCTTTGGCGAACGGACGGGCGGCATGTCCGACCGGGTGCGGGCGCTGGCGGAAGTGTGTGCGCGGGCGCCGTTCCAGACGGTGGCCAGCGAGACTCTGATGCAGGCGGCCTGGGAGAAATACAGCTTCCTTACCGCCATGGCCGGGGCCACCTGTCTGATGCGGGCGCCCCTGGGCGCCATCGTGACGTCGCCGGGCGGCGATGCCTTCATGCGTGGCCTGTACGCGGAAACCTGCGCCGTCGCCACCGCCGCCGGTCACGCCCCCAGCGCCACTGCGCAACAGGAGGCCCTGGCCCTGCTGACCGATCCGGCCTCGGCCTCCACCGCCTCCATGCTGCGCGACATTCAGGCCGGACGCGCCACCGAGGGCCAGCACATCCTGGGCGACATGCTGAACCGCGCCCAAGCGGCAGCCATCGCCACGCCGCTGTTGGCGCTGGCCCATCTGCATGTGCAGGCTTACGAGAAACAGCGGGGGTAATCGGCGGTCCTGTCCGGCAACGGCGCCATCCAGCCGTAACACGGTCGATAGAGCCTCTCCGCCGTCATGCCCGGACTTGATCCACGGCTGTCCGGTTTAGATTTTGTGGACTGAGTGCACGGTGTTGATTCTACTCGTGTTCAGACGTTGGCGCGTCTCCTGGACACGAAAGAGGACATCACCGTGCG
>JAEXAH010000122.1 GCA_023458315.1 Pseudomonadota bacterium | reverse complement strand
CCTACCGCCCCGGTCCCCGGAACTCAATCCGGTCGAGAACATCTGGCAGTTCATCCGCGACAACTGGCTGTCCAACCGGGTCTTCGAATCCTACGACCAGATCGTCGCCCTCTGCTGCCATGCCTGGCACCGCCTCGTGGACCCACCGTGGAAGATCATGTCCATCGGCCGTCGCCAGTGGGCTCATGAGTTCTGATCAATGCAGGTTGGTATAAGGCCCCGAAGCGCATCCCGTTCCCACCGCCTCCCAGGGCCTTCGACAACGGCATGGAGTACGACCCATTCCGTCAGCAGTGCAAGGAGGCCAGTTGGATCGAACATCACGGGGCGCGGTTCCAGCCGTTCCCCGAGGTCTTCGCCCTGTCCTGGCGCTGGCCGAGGTGGTGGGGCGTTCCCGAAGTGTACGACAAGGAGACGGGGTGCCATGCCCCGTATCCCCGAATGCCCACCGACGCCAGCAAATGGTCCGAGATCATCGAGACCCGGCACACCTTCATCAAGAACGGCTTTCCCGTCCGCTTGCTGAAGTTCTGGAGCGGCACCCAGGTCTGGCAGTTGCTGATCCCCGTGCACGGCTTCGACAAGCCTGGGGCCACTCTCCCCGACCCCCGAGACACCCACACATTCCCCTGGTGAAAGGATACCCCATGACCACCATCCAACTGGCCCGCGTTGTCGGGCCGGGCCATACCGTCGCGTCCCTGTCTCTGACCAAGCGGGCGGATGGCTCCTATGAGTTCACCGACCGGGACGGCAACACCGTCCGCACCCATTCCAACGAGGACATGCGGAAGCTGTTCGAGGCCGCCGCCGCCCTGACCTGATCCCATCCCATCCCACCATCACAGGACCACCAAAATGACGACCACCAACGACAAGCAGCCCGAAACCATCAAGGCCGGGAAGATCACCATCACCCGCACCCCTGGCGGCACCATCAAGTTCCTGTCCCACAGGGGGCACATGCGCCACGTTTCCGGCCCGGAATGGGACGACCTGTTCTTCGCCATCCGGGACGGCTCCGGGGAGGAAGTAAAGGTCATCCGCACCGAGGGCACCAACCCGCCCACCAACCTGAACGACGGGCGCCTGGGCAACGAGTGGCGACAGCACGGCACCGGGGGTAACTGGATGTTCCCGCATGGGAACTGGAGCGAGTGAGGCCGGGCCACATGACCAGCATCATCATTACCCAGGGCAATGATCTTCCCGACCTGATCGAAGAGGGTGGGGAAGTCCGGGTTCTGGACCTGACCCTTGCGGAGCGCCTGGGGTATGAACGCCCCCGTGCAATCCGCGACCTGATCAAGCGCCATCAGGCCGACTTGGAGGCCATCGGGAGTTTGCCCCACCGTGCGGCAAACCCCGGCCCCAAGGGTGGACGCCCGACCACCGCCTTCTATCTGACCCAGGCGCAAGCCCTGTTCATCCTGGCGAAGTCCGAGACGGCACGGGCCAACATCGAGTTGACCTATGTGGTGGAGGTCTTCACCCAGTACCAGCAGGGCAACCTTGTCGCCAAGGATGCGGAAGCCCAAGCAGTCCTTGATGCGGCGGAAGCTGCCCGACAGGCCCGCATTGCCGAGATGCGAGAGGACAAGGCGATCCGCCACGATGTTCTCCGCATGATCGGGCGGGGCCGGTCCAGAAAGCCCAGCAAGGGTGCCACTGGGAAGGCCCGTAAGGGCTGATCCCCTGGGATGCCCCACCGTTGCCCTGTCAGGGGTGCGCCCTTGCTGGACGGTGGGAGCGTCCCAGGATCAGCCTGGAGCGTCCCAACATCCCGGAAGATGTTCCGGGGTCTCATGGGCAAGCCGGGGTCTGGAGGGTGCGCCTTCCATCCCTGGCGCGGTCCCCACTGGCGAAAGCTGGTGGGGCCGTTGCTCTGCTTTTTTCAAGGGCAAAGCGTGGGTGGAAAACGTGGGTGGAAACGCTCGACGGCGCTTCGCTAAGTAACTGATTTTATTGGGAAATCGCAGGCGTAAAAAGATTGGCGTCCCCTACGGGATTCGAACCCGTGTCGCCGCCGTGAAAGGGCGGTGTCCTAGGCCTCTAGACGAAGGGGACGAGGCGCTGCGAGGGCGCTTTAATAGCCCTGACAGAGGGGGTTGGCAAGGGCTGTTTTTCAAAATTTGCAAAAAAAATGGTTCATCACCGCTCGGCCACGTCCCTCAGCCATGCCCGCGCCGCCGACAAGGCGGTGTCCGGGGTGTCCAGGTGGTCGGCGGACACGGTGACGAAGCGGTTCAGCGGGTCGGCGGGCGCCTTGGCGAAGGTGGCGGCGGCGGTCTGCTGGGTCTTGTCGCGGTCGCCCGCCACCCACAACACCGGGGCACGCACCCTGGCGATGCTGTTGGGCATGGCCGCCGGACCGCTGGGGTCGAAGAAGCTGGCATAGGCTTCGGCGGTGCAACTGACCATGAAGGTCCAGCCGGAATTGATTTCGTCGAAAGTGGCGGTTTCGCCGCCGCGTCCCTCGGCGATCATGGCCTTGGCTTTGTGCAGGCTGGCGGCGATCTCGGGCCGGTTGACCGAGCGTTCCGGCGTGTGGGCGGCGGCCAGCAGCAGCACCCCCTTGACCTCATGGCCGACGGCATAGCCCAGGGCGCCGTTGCCGCCCAGGCTGTGGCCGCCGACCACGATGGCGGTGGCGCCCTTGGCGCGCAACTCGGCGATGACGCCGTCCAGTTCGCTCAGGCACGAATCATAGGGCTTGTCGTAGATGCGGCGCTTGGACCAGCACATTTCCGGCGTCGCCACCAGATACCCGTCCGATGCCAGGGCCGAGGCGAAGCCCGCGACATGGCGGTCGGGTGCCCCCTGTTTGCCGTGCATCAGCACGATACCCAGACGGTCGGCGGCATGGACGGACGGGGCGGCCAGCAACAGGGCCAGTGCCGCCAGGGCGATCTTGCGCATGGTCAGCCCCCCAAGCCTTTCAGCAGACCCTTGAGGATGTTCTTGCCGGTGTTCTTCTCGCGCGGTTGGTCGGCGTTGGCCGGTTCGTCGGCACGCAACGCCTTGCCCAAACCCTGCGACACCAGGAAGTGCTGGATGGCGTTGAGGTCGATCACCTTGCGCGGGTTTTCCAGCCCGCCCTCCAGCCGTACCGCGATTGGCACCTGCGGCGCGGCGGCCAGATGAAAGGCCAGGCGGGTGTCGGTGGACCAGGCGGGCAGGTTGACGCTGCTGTCGGCGCTGGCGCCGCCGCCCTCGGCTTCCAGCTTGAGGTCGCGGGTGACGACCACGCCGTTGTCGGCGTGGAAGGTGCCCGACAATTTGCTGAACGGCGTGCGGCCGCCCGACAATCCGGCCTGGGCCACGCCCAGGATGCTGCCCAGATTGCGGATGTTGCCCATCTGGCGGTTGATGGCGGGCAGGTCGAAGCCCTCGACCACGCCGTCGCGCACGGTGATGGCGGCGTCGCCGTTCAGCCGCGCCGCCATTTCATGCGACGAGCGGCCGCTGGTGGTGAAGCTGGAATCGGCGTCCACGCGGCCGCGTGTCACGCTCAGCCCGGCGGCGGCCAGTTTGGCCGCGCCCAATTCGGCGTCGCGCAGCCGCAGCCGCAGCGCCAGGGCGCCGCTGTTGGACAAAGTGCCGCTGGCCGCCAGATCGCCGCCCAACAGGCGGCCGGTCAGACTGTCGATGGTGGCGGTGCCGTTCTGCACATTGGCCTTCAGCACGGCGTCGTCCAGGCGCCAGTCCTTGGCGGTGACGGCGCGGGCGCGCAGCGACAGCCGGGCGTCGGCGGCGGACAGGGCCGACAGATCCAGCGGCTCGCGGCTGAACGGCGAGGCCCCGGCCCCGGCGGCCAGGGCGGCGGGCTGTACCGGCGCCGCCAATGGCGCCACGCTGGGCGGCAACAGGCGGCCGCCGGGCAGCAAATGGCCGCTGCGCTCGCCGGTACCCAGGCCGTCCAGCGCCAGGATGTCGGCGGTCAGGTCGGCGGTGATGGCCGGGCGCGGGCCGCTCAGGTCGGCGCTGGCGGCGCCGCCCAGACGGCTGGCGCCCAGACGCAGGGTGAAGGCGGGCAGGTCCACCCGCTCGGCCGAGGCGCTGCCGGTGCCCTCGGCGGCGATGGCCAGACGGTCCAGGGCGGGCGGCACCGACACGCCCAGGGCGCGCAACGGCCGCAGGCCCTGGGGGGCGTTCAGGGTGAAGGCGGCGTCCTCGACGCGGCGACCTTCGGCCAGATGGCCGCGCAGGGTGGCGTCCAATCCGGGCAGGGCGGCGTTGACCGCCAGCGCCACCCGCTCGCCCAGACGGGCGACGGCGCTGGCGCGCAAGGCCGTGCTGTCGGTCTTGAGGCGGATGTCCGACGCGGTGATGTCGGGCCAGGCCACATGCAGCGGCGTCGACAGGTCCAGGCGGCGCGGGTTGTCGCCATTTCCGATGCCCAGCCAGCCCAGCAGCGGGGCGGCGTTGTCGGTCTTCAGGCGCAGGGTGCCGTCGAACACCGGGGCGCCGTCGCGGGCGGCGACGCCGCCGTCCACTGCCAGCATGCCGCCGCCGGGCAATTGGGCGCCCGCCTGCCGCACCAGGATTTCGCCACCGTCCAGAATGGCCTCCAGCCGGGCTTGTCGCACCACCTGACCGCGCCACGACAGGGCCTCGACCCCCAAACTGGCCGAGGCGAACAGGTCGCGGGGCAGGGCGAAGCCGCCCGCCGGGGCGGCCGGGACGGTGGCGGCGGGATTGGCCGCCGGGGCGGTGGCGGTCGGGGCTGCGGCGGGGGCCGCTTCGGTTTTCGCCGGGGCGGGGCGTGCCCAGGTGTCCAGGTTCAGGGCGGCGGCGTTCAGGCGCAGATCCACCTGCGGCACGTCGCCCAGGGCGGCGGCCGCGCCGCCGGTCAGGCGTTCGGCCCCCACCGACAGGTCCAGGTCGCCGATCACCAGTTCGGCCGCCGACAGTGACAGATCGGCGCCCAGGCTGAGGGCGCCGGGCGGCAGCGGCGGGGTCAGGCC
>JAEXAH010000121.1 GCA_023458315.1 Pseudomonadota bacterium | reverse complement strand
TCCTCGCACGGGCCGGGCGGTTCCGGCGGCGGCAGCGGCAGCGACGATGGTCCGTCGCGCCCCAGATGGCGGGCATAGGCGGCGATGCCGCCCAGGCGGCGGGCGATCAGCGCGTGCACCTGCCAATAGCCCAGGCCGCCCAGGACACCCACCAGCAACAGGTTGGTGGCCAGGGTGGCGCCCACGTGGCTCAGGGCTTCGCGGCGCAGCGGCTCCAGGTCGGCGACCACCTCCAGACGGCCCAGCAGCACCGCGCGGCCGCCGTAATCCCGTTCCAGTTCGTAAAAGCGTTCCAGCGGCTGCCCGGCCATGGTGCCGGTGCTGACCAGCATCTCGCCCTGGGCCGACACCACCTGCACCAGGGAGATGCCCGGCAGGTTGTCGATGCCCTGGGCCAGCACCAGCAGCCGCTCGCGGTCGTCCAGCCACAGGTTTTCCTGCACGCTGGGAAGATAGCCGACGCCGATCTCCTCGAGCCGGGCGGTCACTGCGCCGACCCCACGCTGATAATCCAGGTACAATTGCAGGGCGGCCGCGATGAAGGCCACGGCCAGCCCCAGCGAGATCAGGCGCAACAGCAGGCGGCGGGCCACCGGATGACGGGGAGGGATGGGCAGGGGAGTCACGAAGCGTCCGCGACAACGCCCATGCGGAACAGGAATGCCATGATGGCGGTCGACCCTCCGGACATGCGAAACCCCTCTTGGGTTATAGCATGACGGAGACTTCCCGTCAGGCGCGCAGTTCCATTTTAATCGGGCCTTCGGCCCGCGCGCCTATGCGCGCAACTCCATTTTAATCGGGCCTTCGGCCCGCGCGCTCAGGCGCGCAACTCCATCTTAATCGGGCCTTCGGCCCGCCCGTGGATGAACTGGTCGACATATTCGTTGCCGGAATTGTCGACGTCCTTGGCCGGGCCGACCCAGATCAGGCGACCCTTGTACAGCATGGCGATGCGGTCGGCGATCTTGCGGGCCGAGGCCATGTCGTGGGTGATGGACAGGGCCGTGGCGCCCAGTTCCTTGGTGCACTTGACGATCAGGTCGTTGATCACGTCGGCCATGATGGGGTCCAGGCCGGTGGTCGGTTCGTCGAAGAAGATGATTTCCGGGCTGGAGGCGATGGCACGGGCCAGGCCCACGCGCTTTTGCATGCCGCCCGACAGTTCCGACGGGAACAATTCCCCGGCCGAGGCGGCCAGACCGACGGCGGCCAGCTTCTCGATGGCGATGTCGCGCGCCTGGGCGCGGTCCATGCCGCGCCCCTGGATCAGGCCGAAGGCGACGTTTTCCCAGACCTTCAGGCTGTCGAACAGGGCGGCGCCCTGGAACAGCATGCCGAATTGCTTGAGCATGCGGTCACGCTGCTTGCCGCGCATGCCGACCACTTCCTCGCCGTCGATGCGGATCGAGCCGCGCTCGGGCCGCAGCAGGCCCAGCACGGATTTCAGCAGCACCGACTTGCCGGTGCCGGACCCGCCGATGATCACCACCGATTCGCCGCGGGCCACCGACAGGTCGATGCCGTCCAGCACCACCTTGGGGCCAAAGGATTTGTGGATTTCGGTCAGTTGGATTTTCGGCGGGGCGGAGTTGGTCATGACGCTCATTGGCCGAAATAGAGGGCGGTGATGATGTAGTTGAACACCAGGATCATGATCGCCGCCGACACCACCGAATTGGTGGTCGCCGCGCCGACGCCCTGGGCGCCGCCCCGCGAGTAATAACCGTGGTAGCAGCCCATCAGCGAGATCAGGAAGCCGAACACCGCCGCCTTGGTCAAGCCCGAGATGACGTCCAGCGGCTCCAGGTATTCCCAGGTGCGGGCGATATAGGACGACGGGTTGAAGCCCAGCTTGTACACGCCGACGATATAGCCGCCGAATACGCCGATGATGTCGGCCACCAGCACCAGACACGGCACCATCAGCAACCCGGCCAGCAGGCGCGGCGCCACCAGATACTTGAACGGGTTGGTGGACAGGGTGGTCAGGGCGTCGATCTGTTCGGTGACGCGCATGGTGCCGATCTCGGCCGCCATGGAGGCGCCGATGCGGCCCGCCACCATCAGGCCGGCCAGAACCGGCGCCAGTTCGCGGGTGACGGACAGCACGACCACGGTGGCGACGGCGCCCTCGGCGGCGAAGCGGGAAAAACCGGAATAGGATTGCAGCGCCAGCACCATGCCGGTGAACACCGCCGTCAGACCGACCACCGGCAGCGAGAAATAGCCGATCTCGATCATCGAGCGCAGCATCAGGCGCGGATAGAAGGGCGGCCGCACCATGTGCGACACGGCGGTTCCGGCAAAGGCCGACAGGCGCCCCACATGGGACAGGAAGCCCAGCAGGATACGGCCGATGGTGGCAAGGAAATCCATCACACCGCCCCGTTCTGGTAGTCGCGCAGATAGCGCCGTCCCAGCGCCGTCAGGATTTCATAGCCGATGGTGCCCGCGTCGGTGGCCAGGGTGTCGACGTCCTGGTGCGGGCCAAGGATTTCGATCAAGGCGCCGGGGCGGGCCTTTTCAGGCGCCAGCGCGCTGACGTCGAAGGTGGTCAGATCCATGGAAATACGGCCCACGATCGGCACCCGCTCCCCCTCGATGAAACCGAAACCGCAATTGCCCAGCGATCGGAACACGCCATCGGCGTATCCCAGGGCGGCGACCGCCACGCGGCCCTTTCCCGTGACGCGGTGGCTGGCACCATAGCCAACGGTCATAGGGGAGTCAACGTCACGCACCTGCAAGATGCGGGCTTCCAGCCGGGCGACGGCGGCCATGGGATTGGCCCGGCCGGGGGTGGGATTGCCGCCGTAAAGGGCGATTCCCGGCCGCACCAGATCGAAATGATAGTCGGCCCCCAGGAAGATGGTGGACGACGCCCCCAGGCTGCGGCGGCCCCCCAGGCCCAGGTGGTCGGACAGGGCGCGGAAGCGCGCCAATTGGTCGGGGTTCTTGGGGTGCTCGGCCTCGTCGGCGCAGGCCATGTGGCTCATCACCAGCAGCGGGTTCAGCCCGCCCAGCAACGCCGGGTCGGCGGCCAGCCGCTCGACCGCCGCCGCGTCCAGGCCCAGGCGGCTCATGCCGGTGTCCAGGTGCAGCGCGCAATCCAGGCGGCGGCCGGTGGCGGTGGCGTAGCCCGCCCACAGGCCGATCTGTTCCGGGCTGTTCAGCACCGGAATCAGACGGTGTTCGTCCAGATCGGCGGCGGCGCCCGGCAGCGGGCCGCCCAGCACGGCGATGGCGGCGTCAGCCACCACTTTGCGCAGGGCGATGCCTTCGTCGATGGTGGCGACGAAGAAAGTGCGGCACCCCGCCGCCGCCAGCGCCGGGGCGATGCGGTCCGCCCCCAGGCCGTAGCAATCGGCCTTGACCACCGCCGCCGCCTCGCAGGTGGCGCCGACATGGTCGCGGATGCGGCGCCAATTGGCGACGATCGCCCCGACGTCGATGGTCAGAAAGGCGGTGGCACGGTCGAAGGCGGACATGGTGTTCCCATACTCTCTATCGCGTCATTCCCGCTTTCGCGGGGGTGACGATTAAAAATTCAGCTCTTGGTACAAATCCCGCCATGCGGGGTTTTCGTTTTCAATCAGTGCGACTTTCCAATCCCGGCGCCATTTCTTGATGTGCTTCTCGCGCTCGATAGCCAACGGCATGGTGTCATGGAACTCGGCGTAAACCAGGGTGTGGACGCCATAACGTTGGGTGACCCCCTCGACAGCGTCGGATTTGTGTTCCGAGATGCGCCGGGCAAGATCGTTGGTGACGCCCACATACAACGTGCCATTGGGTTTGCTGGCAAGGATGTAGACGCAGGGCCGCACACTCGTCTCCTTTTGGCGTCATTCCCGCGAAAGCGGGAATCCATGTCTGCCGTCTGTGCTTGCGGCGCCATGGACCCCCGCTTTCGCGGGGGTGACGCGTTGTGTTTTAGAACCCCGGTTCGTCGTCGTGATGGTGGGTGTCCAGGTTGCCGAACTTGGTGAATTCGCCCTGGAACGACAGGCGGACGGTGCCGACCGGGCCGTGACGCTGCTTGGCGATGATCACCTCGGCGGTGTTGACCACTTCCAGCAGGCGTTTGTGCCAGGAATCGTAGCGTTCGTTGAACTTTTCCTCGGATTCCTCGGGGCGGCGGCCCGGTTCGGCGCGTTCCAGGTAATATTGTTCGCGGTACACGAACATCACCACGTCGGCGTCCTGTTCGATCGAGCCGGATTCGCGCAGGTCCGAAAGCTGCGGCCGCTTGTCCTCGCGCTGTTCGACGGCACGCGACAACTGCGACAGGGCGATCACCGGCACGTCCAGTTCCTTGGCCAGCGCCTTGAGGCCGCGGGTGATTTCCGAGACTTCCTGCACGCGGCTTTCGGCGTGGCTGGCGCTGCCGCGCAGCAGCTGAAGATAGTCGACCACCACCAGCCCCAGGCCGTGCTGGCGCTTGAGACGGCGCGAGCGGGTGCGCACCGCCGAGATGGACAGGGCCGGGGTGTCGTCGATGTACAGCGGCAGCGTGTTCAGTTGCTGGGCGGCGATGACCAGACGCTCGAATTCCTCGTTGGTCATCTCGCCCTGGCGGATCTTGTGCGACGAGATTTCCGCCTGTTCCGCCAGGATACGGCCGGCCAACTGTTCCGACGACATTTCCAGCGAGAAGAAGGCGACCACCGCGCCGTCCACCGCCTTCTTGTTGCCGACGGCGTCGGTTTCCTCCTTGTACGCCTTGGCGGCGTTGAAGGCGATGTTGGTGGCCAGCGAGGTCTTGCCCATGGACGGACGCCCGGCCAGGATCAGCAAATCCGAAGGGTGCAGGCCGCCCAGGCGGCTGTCCATGTCGATCAGGCCGGTGGGCACGCCCGACAGCTTGCCCTGGCGTTTGTGCGCCGATTCCGCCTGCCGGATGGTTTCCACCAGCACGGTGCCGAACGCCACGAAGCCGCCTTCGGTCTCGCCGGTGGTGGCCAGTTCGTACAGCTTGGCCTCGGACGTGCCGATCTGGTCCATGGCCGGGCGATCGATTTGCACTTCGAACGCGTCGTTGACCATGTCCTGCCCCAGCGCGATCAGTTCGCGCCTGAGGTGCAGGTCGTGGATCAGCTTGCCGTAATCCTCGGCATTGATGATGGACACCACCGCATTGGCCAATTGCGCCAGATACTGGGTGCCGCCGATCTCGGCCAGCCCGCCGTCGTTCTCGAAATAGGTCTTCAGCGTCACCGGGTTGGCGATCTGGCCGCGCTCGATCAGCTTGCCGCAGGCGGTGTAGATGCGGCCGTGGGTGGGATCGGCGAAATGTTCGGCGCGCAGGAATTCGCTGACCCGCTCGTAAGCGCGGTTGTTCAGCAGGACGGCGCCCAGCAGCGCCTGTTCCGCCTCGTAATTATGGGGCGGCGCGCGGAAGCCGACGGTGTCGCCGGTGGCATCGGGGGGCAGGGTGGACATGGGGCGGCACGTTAGCAGTCATAGGCGCGCGGCGTCAAAGCCGGACATGGTGCAGGGTGCGAGGTGCGAGAGGCGATCCGGGGCGCGGACGCGCGAAAGCGCCGGAGGGCTTTCGACCCTCCGGCGCCTTGCGAAACATCGGTCCTGGACCCAGAGGTCCGAAGCTTACGCCTCGGTGCTCTCTTCGGTCTCTTCGGCCTCGACCACTTCCTCTTCGGCCTCGACCACCTCTTCGGCGGCAGCGGCTTCGGCGGCGGCGGCGCGCTCGGCCTCTTCCTGCGAACGGGCGACGGTCACGGTGACGGTGATCGACACTTCCGGATGCAGGGACAGACGCACCGGGTAGGACCCCAGGGTCTTGATCGGGCTGTCCAGGTTGACCTGGCTGCGCTCGACGGTGAAGCCCGAAGCCTTGACGGCGTCGGCCACGTCGCGGCCCGAAACGGAACCGTACAGCTGGCCACCTTCGCCGGCCTGACGGACCATCAGGACCTTCAGGCCCTCCATCTTGGCGGCGACGGCCTGGGCCTCGTCACGACGCTTGAGGTTCAGGGCCTCAAGCTGAACACGCTGCTTCTCGAAGAAGGCAAGGTTGTCCTTGTTGGCGCGCAGCGCCTTCTTCTGGGGCAGCAGGAAATTGCGGGCGAAGCCAGGCTTGACCTTGACCACGTCGCCCATCTGACCGAGCTTCTCGATCCTCTCGAGCAGGATGACTTCCATTTATCCCTCCATACCGCCGCCGCTCTCGTGGCGGCGGAACCTCATCGTCCAGAACCTTGCCAGTCCCAGTCCGGCCACCGCCGGGGCGGCGAAACCGAAGACCAGGAACAACAACCCGTATACCGCGACCAGTACCAGACCCGGATTGGACCGGCCCCGCGCCCAGCGGTGGATCACCGCCAGTCCCAGGAACCCGAAGGGGATCAGCAGCACCGCCGCCGCACTGGCGGCGACATAGGCCACATCCCCTCCCGCCAGGATCGCCAGCACCGCCGTGACCACCAGACCGATCGCCAGCCAGTCGGGCAGCCACAGCTCCCGATAGTCCGGCGACGGGCGGCGGGCACGACCCAAGCGCGCCAGCAATCCCTGCGCCCCGCAGGCGTTGAGCACCGTCATCAACAGCCATGATCCAACGACCAGGGCCGGAAACAGCGGAGCCCACAGGCCGATCACCACCGCCCGCCTGTCGGCGGGCAGATCGGCGGCCATCAGGTCGAGCGCCGCGCCCAAAAGCTTGGACACGCTGCCCTCGACCCCCTCGGGGGTGCCGATCAACAGCGCCGAGCCGCAAAGCATCAGCGCCAGACCGGCGGCGGTCAGCCATGCCAGGACAAGTCCCGGCGGGTACCAGTGCACCGAGCCGTCGTCGGCGTCATGCCGCAACAGCGCCCGGTTGGCCACCACCACGGCCGGCACGACCGCCGAGATGGCATAGGGCAGGGCGGAAAAACCACCCGTGACCAACGCCACCGCGGCCATCGCCGCCAGCCCGGCGACGATTGCCGCTCTCGTCCCCAGCGCCAGCCCCGCCATGATCAGCGGAAGCGGCGCCACGTAGGAGAGCAGCGCACCCAACGCGATGCCTTTTGCCAGCGACAGGAACAGCAGTGCGGAAAGCAATCCCGCCGCCAGCGCCAGGCCGAGTTGCCGATTCACCGGCAGAACACCATCGGACCGGGTCTTACTTCACCACGTAGGGCAGCAGACCCAGGAAGCGGGCGCGCTTGATGGCCTGGGCCAGTTCGCGCTGCTTCTTGGCCGACACCGCGGTGATGCGGCTCGGCACGATCTTGCCGCGCTCGGAGATGAAGCGGCTCAGCAGCTTGGTGTCCTTGTAGTCGATCTTCGGCGCGTTGACGCCAGAGAACGGGCAGGTCTTCCGGCGACGGAAGAACGGACGGCGGGCGCCGGCGGCAGCGCGCGGACGTTCGGTCTTGACTTCGCTCATCACTCACCTCCCTCGGCGCGACGCGGACGGTCTTCACGGGGGCGGTCCTCACGCGGACCGCGATCCTCGCGCGGGCCGCGATCGTCGCGGCGCGGACGGTCGTCGCGGCTGTTCTTGGCCTGCATCATGGCCGACGGGCCTTCCTCCAGCTCCTCGACCCGCAGGGTCAGGTAGCGGAGAATGTCTTCGTTCAGCGACATCTGGCGCTCCATCTCCTTGACGGCGGCGGAGGGCGAGTCGATGTTCAGCAGGACGTAGTGCGCCTTACGGTTCTTCTTGACCCGATAGGCGATGTTGCGCAGACCCCAGAATTCCTTCTTGGAGACGTTGCCGCCGCCCTGGGTCAGCACATTCGAGAATTCCTCGATCAGGGCTTCGACCTGCGGGGCCGAAACTTCCTGACGCGCGAGGATCACGCATTCATACAAAGGCATTCGTGTGAACCCTTCTGGCTTTTCTCTTCCCGCGCCCCCACCATGGGGAAACGAGCATAGCCGAGCACTCCCTGGGGAATGCCGGCAAGGGATGAAGCGGCGGAATATACACGAACCCGCCCCCACCGCAAGATAAAAGCCGTCCAGGTCGAAAGCCATGGCGGCGCCCCCCGACCTCCGCATGTCTTAACCGCACCCATGGCGGGTCATAATATGGCAAATGCACAACCTGTGCTGGCTTATGCGGAGGCCGCGCCATGCTCACCGTTCACTCTTCCGACAGCTTCGCGTCCATCCTGCCGCCGGTTCCGCTGGATCACCTCGATGTGGAAGGTGTCCGCCTGGAGGCCAGTTTCCTGGGGCCGCCGCCCAGTGCCGACGCGCCGACCGTGGTGTTCCTGCACGAAGGGCTGGGCTCGGCCGCGTTGTGGCGCGACCTGCCGGACCGTCTGGTGGCGGGGACCGGCTGCGGCGTGCTGCTGTACAGTCGCCATGGCTACGGCACCTCCAGCCGCAAACCCCATCCCTGGCCGACCAGCTATCTGCATGACGAGGCGACCTATTGGTTGCCGCGCGTGCTGGCGGCGGCGGGCATTCGCCGCGCCATTCTGGTCGGCCATTCCGACGGCGGCTCCATCGCCGCCATCGCCGCCGGGCTGGGCACGGCGCCGCAGGTCGAGGGGGTGGCGCTGCTGGCGCCGCATGTCCTGGTCGAGCCCGCCACCCTGTCCGGGGTCAACGGCGCCATCGATGCCTTTGAAAAAGGACGGCTGCGCGATCACCTGTCGCGCTATCACGACCATGTGGACGACGCCTTCTGGGGGTGGGCCACGGCGTGGACCGAATTCGGCCGCCAGGGCTGGGACGTGCGGCCGTTGCTGCCGGGCATCCGCGTGCCGGTGCTGGTGTTGCAGGGCGACGACGACGAATACGGCAGCGCCGCGCAATATGAATCCATCCGGACCGGCGTGTCGGGGCCGGTCGAGGTGCGGGTGCTGGACCGCTGCCGCCACCTGCTGTACCGCGACGCGCCGTTCCAGGTGGTGGATTCGCTGACCGCCTTCGTCGGAGCGGTCAGCCGCCGCTAGGCGGGCAGGGGCTCCAGCCGCAGCCGCACCTGGGTGCCGTCGCGTCCCACCACCTGGAAGGGGCGGGGGCGGCCCAGGCCGGGCGCGTCCAGCGTGCCGCGATCCCCGGGCAGATCCCCTTGCACCGAGGTCAGGCGGGCACCGTCTTCGGACAGGTCGGCCAGCACCGCCGGGATGGTGCGTCCGGCCACCGACAGGGTGGCCGGGGCGTCCATTTCCTGGCGCGGCTTGGCGCGGCGGTCCACTTCGGGGGCGGCGGTGCGCACCACCTGGTTCAGCACATGCCCCAGTTCGGCCACCTGCGCCGACATTTCGGTCAGCAGGGTGTTGACCTCGGCGGCTTCGGCGCGGGAATGGCGGGCCTCGGCGGCCACTTCGCCGATGCGGTCCGTCACCTCGCGCGCGGCGTCCGAGGATTGGTGGACGTTGCGGGCGATTTCCTGGGTGGCGGCGTCCTGCTGTTCCACCGAGGCGGCGATGGTGGCGGCCACCTGTTCCACGTCGCGGATGCGTCCCACCGTTTCGGCGATGGCGTGGCCGACGGCGGAGGCCATGGCCTTCAGGTCGGTGATGCGTTCGGTGATTTCCTCGGTCTGGGTGCCGGTCTGGTCGGCCAGCCGCTTGACCTCGGCCGCCACCACGGCGAAGCCCTTGCCTGCCTCGCCCGCCCGCGCGCTTTCGATGGTGGCGTTCAGCGCCAGCAGGCGGGTCTGGTTGGCGATGGTGGCGATCATGGACACCACCTGATCCACCCGCGACATGGCGCTGACCAGATCGTTGACCGTGTTGTTGGCGCCGTCGGCGGCGCCCACCGCCTCGGCCACCTGCTGCGACGACTGGCCGACCTGGGCGGCGATCTCGCGGATGGCGGCGGTCAATTCCTCGGTGGCGCCCGCCACGGTCTGGGCGTTGGCCAGGCTTTGCTCGGCGGCGGCGGCGACGCGCTGGGCGTTGGCCTCGACCCGCTCGGCCGATTGCGCCATGTCGGCGGCGGCGGCGCACACCTTGTCGCCGCCTTCGCTGACCCGGCTGACCACGTGCGAGGTTTCCGTCTCGATCGTGGCGGCCATGCCGCTCAGCGCCGCGCGGCGTTCGGCGGCGGCGCGTTCGGCGGCGGCCTCGCGTTCGGCCTCCATGCGCGCCACCTGCTCGGCGTTGCGCTTGAACACCAGCACGGCGCGGGCCATGTCGCCGATCTCGTCATGGCGGTCGGTGGCGGGAATGACCGTGTCCAGATGGTTGTCGGCCAGCCGCAGCATGGCCTGGGTCATCCGGTGGGTGGGAACGGTGATGCCGCGCGCCAGCACCAGGGCGACGCCGCCGATCCCGGCCAGGGCGGCCAGCAGCGCCGCCGACATCAGCAGCAACGCCCGGCGGGCGTCGGCGAGGGCGGCGCGGTTGGCGGCGCCCAGGTCGGCGGCCAGATTATCCTCGGCCGTCTTCATCAGGTCGATGCGGCGGGTGGCGGCGGCGAACCAGCGTTCGACGCCCAGGTCGGGGGTGGTGCTGTCGAACAGCATCTTGCGATAGCCGATGACTTCAGTGGCGGCGCCGCTTTCCAGGGCGGCCTGCAAGGCGCGGCGATGCTCTGGGTCGGCGGCGACGGTGAAGGCGCGCAGATAGGAATCCTGCACCGCCGCCAGCGCCTTCAGCTTCTGCCGCGCTTCCTCGCTTACCGTGCCCGAGGCCAGGGCGGCGGCGCCGGTGGCGCGCTCGATGCCCGCGCTTTCCTTGGCGTGCATCAGGCCCAGATAGGCCGAGATCATGTTGCTGATGGTGATGCCGGTGTCCTGGGTACCCAGGCGTTCGGCCAGGGACAACAGCGAATCGATGGTGGCGGTGTAGCGGGCGATCAGTTGCGGCGGTGTCAGCTTGAACTGTTCGACCTCGGCGCGCAGGGTGTTCAGCCCCTCCATCTCGCGGCGCGCCCGGTCCAGCGCGCCGGACAATTCGTCGCTTCCGGCGGTGTTCAGTCCGGCCATGGCGTCGTCCAGCCCGGTGCGGCGGGCGGTGGTGGCGGTCAGTTGCTGGGCACGTTCGGCCCGCATGCGCTCGCCCTTGCTGGCGGTGAAGGCCGAGGACAGGCCGCGTTCCTTTTGCAGTTCGTGCACGGTGGCGCCCACATGCACCGCCAGATCGGCGATGGCGGCGGTGCGTTCGGCGCGGCGGATGTCGGCCATCCGATCGGCGGCGATGGATGCCGCCCCCACCAGGGCCAGCACCACCGGCAACGAGATGGCGAGCCAGACTCTTTGACCGATGCGCAGCCGTCCGAACACCTTGCCCATGGACGCTTCTCCTCCCCCGAGTTCCCTGTCCGTCGGATGCTTGCACATGCAAAATGCACACATCCAATGGATGATACATACCCGACTTACAGAGGAGGAAGCTACATGCATGTTTTATACATGATCAAAAAATGTGCATCTGTGATCGATATTTAGGCGCCACCCGCGGCAATGCTCGCTTGACAGCGGGGGCGGGCTGGCCTTTACCTTCCCGCCAGTTTCGCAAGACTCAGAGGGGCAGCAGCATGTCGCGCGCATTCGTCTTTCCCGGCCAGGGTTCCCAGGCCGTCGGCATGGGCCGTGAACTGGCCGAGGCTTTCGCCGAGGCCCGGCACGTCTTCCAGGAAGTGGACGAGGCGCTGAAGCAAAACCTATCCAAGCTGATGTTCGAAGGCCCGGACGACCAATTGACCCTGACCGAGAACGCCCAGCCCGCTTTGATGGCGGTGTCCATGGCGGTGGTCCGCGTGCTGGAAGGCCAGGGCAAGCTGGATCTGTCCCAGGCCGCCACCTTCGTCGCCGGTCATTCCTTGGGCGAGTATTCGGCGCTGGCCGCCGCGGGCACCTTCAGCCTGGCCGACACCGCGCGCCTGTTGAAGCTGCGCGGCCAGAGCATGCAAAAGGCGGTGCCGGTCGGCGTCGGCGCCATGGCCGCCCTGCTGGGCGCCGAGTTCGAGCAAGCCAGGGAAATCGCCGCCGAGGCCGCGCAGGGCCAGGTGTGCGAGGCCGCCAACGACAACGGCGCCGGTCAGGTGGTGGTGTCGGGCCACAAGGAAGCGGTCGAGCGCGCCATCAAGATCGCCCAGGAAAAGGGCATCAAGCGCGCGGTGCTGCTGCCGGTGTCCGCCCCCTTCCATTGCGCCCTGATGCAGCCCGCCGCCGACGCCATGGCCGAAGCGTTGGCCAAGGTCGAGATGAAGGCGCCCAAGGTGCCGGTGGTGGCCAACGTGGTGGCGTCCGCCGTGTCCGAGCCGGAAACCATCCGCGATCTGCTGGTCAAGCAAGTGACCGGCACCGTGCGCTGGCGCGAGGGTGTCCTTTATATGAAGGAGCAGGGCGTCACCCAACTGGTCGAGTTGGGCTCGGGCAAGGTGCTGTCCGGTCTGGCCAAGCGCATCGACAAGGAATTGTCCGGCGTCGCCGTGGGCGCGCCGGCCGACATCGAAGCCTTCCTGGCTTCTCTGTAAGGGGGATCATCACATGTTCGATCTGACCGGCAAGACCGCCCTGGTGACGGGCGCCTCGGGCGGCATCGGCGGCGCCATCGCCAAGGCCCTGCACGCCGCGGGCGCCACCGTGGCCATTCACGGCACCCGCCGCGAGGCCCTGGACGTCCTGGCCGCCGAGTTGGGAGAGCGCGTCCACGTCCTGCCCGCCAACCTGTCCAAGCCGGAAGAGGTGGAGCAACTGGCCAAGGATGCCGAGGCGGCGCTGGGCTCGCTGGACATCCTGGTCAACAACGCGGGCATCACCAAGGACGGCCTGATCCTGCGCATGAAGGACGACGACTGGGACGCCGTGCTGAACGTCAACCTGACCGCCGCCTTCCGCCTGACCCGCGCCGCCGTCAAGGGCATGATGAAGCGCCGCCACGGCCGCATCATCAACATCACCTCGATCGTCGGCGTCACCGGCAATCCCGGTCAGGTCAATTACTGCGCGTCCAAGGCGGGCATGATCGGCATGACCAAGTCGCTGGCCCAGGAAGTGGCCAGCCGCAACATCACCGTCAACGCCGTGGCGCCCGGCTTCATCGCCACCGCCATGACCGACGAGTTGAACGACGAGCAGAAGGCCCGCATCAACGGCCAGATCCCGGCGGGCCGCATGGGCTCGCCCGAGGAAATCGCCGCCGCCGTGCTGTATCTGGCCTCGGCCGAGGCCGCCTATGTCACCGGTCAGACCCTGCACGTCAATGGCGGCATGGCCATGATCTGATAAACAGACGGCGGCCCGCGCCGCCGTCTGCGATCCAAACCCCAGCATTGGTGTTCCAGTACTGGTCATGGGTCAAAAAGTATGTTAGGTACGGGCCACTTTCCGCCGGTTAGGGGGTTTTTCGCCTCCGGCGCGGGACCCTGATTTCACCAACTGGCACCATAAGACTTCCGAGGGAATTCAAATGAGCGACGTCGCCGAGCGGGTTAAGAAGATTGTTGTCGAGCACCTGGGCGTGGAAGAGGCCAAGGTGACCGAGAACGCCAGCTTCATCGACGACCTGGGCGCTGACAGCCTCGACACCGTCGAGCTGGTCATGGCTTTCGAGGAAGAATTCGGCTGCGAAATCCCCGATGACGCTGCCGAGAAGATCCTGACCGTCAAGGACGCGATCGACTTCATCTCGAAGGCCGCGTAAAGGTTGATTTACGGGGCGCCGTATCCGGACGGAACGGCGCCCTTTTTCTAAGTACAGCAACGGAACCTTCGCATGAGACGTGTTGTCGTCACCGGCCTCGGCATCGTCAGCCCGCTGGGCTGCGGCGTCGAACGCACCTGGAAGCGCCTCATCAACGGTGAGTCCGGTATTCGTGCCATCGAGCACTTCGATGTTTCCGATCTGGCCGCCAAGGTCGCCGGCGTCATTCCGCGCGGCACCGGCGAGGGCGAACTGGATCTGGACAAGGTCGTCCCGGCAAAGGAACGCCGCCGCATGGACGATTTCATCGTCTATGGTCTGGCCGCCGCCCAGGAAGCCATCGCCGATTCCGGCTGGACGCCCGAAGACGACGAAGGCCGCGAGCGGACCGGCGTCATGATCGGTTCCGGCATCGGTGGCCTGCCCGCCATCGCCGAGGGTGCCCTGACCCTGAAGGACAACGGCCCGCGCCGCGTTTCGCCGTTCTTCATCCCGTCGGCCCTGATCAATCTGGTGTCCGGCCACGTTTCCATCCAATACGGCTTCAAGGGTCCGAACCACGCCGTGGTGACGGCCTGCGCCACCGGCGCCCACGCCATCGGCGACGCCGCCCGCCTGATCATGTTCGGCGACGCCGACGTGATGGTCGCGGGTGGTGCCGAATCCGCCGTCTGCCGTCTGGGCATCGCCGGTTTCGCCGCGTGCAAGGCGCTGTCCACCGCCCGCAACGACGACCCCCAGGCCGCGTCGCGGCCGTGGGACAAGGACCGTGACGGCTTCGTCATGGGCGAGGGCGCGGGCGTCCTGGTTCTGGAAGAGCTGGAACACGCCAAGGCCCGCGGCGCCAAGATCTATGGCGAGGTGATCGGCTACGGCATGTCCGGCGACGCCTATCACATCACCGCCCCGGCCGAAGACGGCAACGGTGCGTTCCGCGCCATGCAGGCGGCGCTGAAGCGCGCCGAACTGCAACCCGGCGACATCGATTACATCAACGCCCACGGCACCGCGACCATGGGCGACGTGATCGAGCTGGGCGCCGTCAAGCGCCTGTTCGGCAACGCCATCGAAACCGTGTCCATGAGCTCCACCAAGTCGGCCATCGGCCATTTGCTGGGCGCCGCCGGTGCGGTCGAGGCCATCTTCTCGCTGCTGGCCATCCGCGACCAGATCGCGCCGCCGACCCTCAACCTGGACAATCCGGACGAGGGCTGCGACATCGACCTGGTGGCCAAGGTCGCCAAGAAGCGCGAAATCAACTACGCCATGTCGAATTCGTTCGGCTTCGGCGGCACCAACGCCTCGCTGATCTTCGGCAAGGCGCCGTAAGGGCCGCTTTGGCAAGGTTCGGAAGGCCCCCTGTCGCACAGGGGGCCTTCTGCGTTTCGAGGGCTTTTTCATGCGTGTGTTGTGGAAGATCGTGTTCGTTGTGGCGGTGGCCATGGTCGCCGTCGGCACCTGGGCGGCGCTGGAGGGGCACCGTCGCTTCACCGGTCCCGGCCCGTCGGCCGAACCGACCAACGTGGTCATCGCCAAGGGCGCCGGACTGGAGGCCATCGCCCGCCAGTTGACCGCCGCCCGGGTGGTGCCCGATCCCTACAGCTTCATGATCGGCGCCAAGCTGCGGCGGGCCAATCTGCGGGCGGGCGAGTACCTGTTCCCGGCCCGCGCCTCGGCCCAGGACGTCATGACCCAGATGGCCGAGGGCCGCACGGTGGTGCACAAGCTGACCATCGCCGAGGGACTGACGGTGCGCCAGATCCTGGCCGAACTGGAGCAGACCGAATACCTGTCCGGCGCCGTGGCCCGCAAACCGGCCGAAGGGGCGTTGCTGCCGGAAACCTGGCACCTGTCGCGCGACGATTCCCGCGACGAATTGGTGGGCCGCATGGAAAAGGCCATGCGCCAGACCCTGGACCAATTGTGGGCCGCCCGCACTGGCGACACGCCGTTGAAGACCAAGGAACAGGCGCTGGTGCTGGCCTCGATCGTCGAGCGGGAAACCGGCATCGCCGCCGAACGTCCCATGGTCGCCGCCGTGTTCCTCAACCGTCTGCGCCTGGGCATGCGGCTGCAATCGGACCCCACGGTGATCTATGGCGTGTCGGGCAAGCTGGGGGTGCTGGACCGGCCCATCACCCGCGCCGATCTGGACAATCCCCATCCGTGGAACACCTATGTCCACGACGGCCTGCCGCCCACCGCCATCGCCAATCCCGGCCGCGCCAGCATCGAGGCGGTGCTGCGACCGGCCCAGACCGACGCGCTGTACTTCGTCGCCGACGGCTCGGGCGGCCATGTCTTCGCCAAAAGCCTGGACGAGCACAACCGCAACGTCGCCAACTGGCGCAAGGTGGAAAAGGCGCGGCAGGGAAAGTAATCGCCGCGATCATATTGCATGGCCCCATGCGAAACGGCGATTGGTGGCGTGGGGCGGGGCGGGACTATGGTTCCTTGCATTCGCAACCAATCGGGAATGCGCCATGCGCACCAAGCCCATGTTCCGCCGCCTGCTGAAGGCCGTGCCTTCCGAGGGCGAGCGGCGCTATCACGCCGATGGCATGTCCATGCAGATCACCCGGCACGACACGCCCTATACCATCATCTCGGTGATGGTGAAGGCCGACGGCCATAACGCCTGGGTGACGGTCGAGGCCGACGGCGGCGACGTCACCCTGCACCATCCGCGCAACGTGGAACTGGTGGACAAGGCGCTGGACACCTTTCTGCGCTGATGCCGGAAAAAGAAAAGGCGGCCCCAGGGCCGCCCTTTCCGGTCACATCTCACATCACCCGGATGTTCTTGAACTGCCAGGGATCGCCGTGATCCAGGTCTTCGGGGAACAATTGTCCGCGTCCGTCCAGCGGCGTCCAGTCGCTGTAGGCGCCGACCAGCGGCCCCAGATAGGGGGTGGCGATGTCCAGCACGCGGCGGAAGTTCACCTCTTCGGGCTCGACCATGCCGCGCGCCGGGTTCTCCAGCGCCCACACCATGGCGCCCAGCACCGACGAGGTCACTTGCAGGCTGGTGGCGCTGTTGTGCGGCGCCAGGCCGCGCGCCTCGCCGATGGACAATTGCGAGCCGTACCAATAGGCGCCCTTGGCGTGTCCGGCCAGCAGCACGCCCAATTCGTCGATGCCGTCCACGATCTCGGCCCCCATCAGGCGGGTTTCCGGCTGCATCTGCCAGTTCTTGCCCGCCAGTTCGTGCAGCGAGGTGACGGCGTCGTCGCACGGGTGATAGGCGTAATGGACGGTCGGGCGATAGGTGACGGCGTCGCCGTCCTTGACCGAGTAGTAATCGGCGGTCGAGATGGATTCGCTGTGGGTGATCAGGAAGCCGTGGAAGGGGCCTTCCTTGGGCGTCCAGGTGCGAACCTTGGTGCTGGCGCCGGGGCGCATCAGGTAGATGGCGGCGTCGCAGCCGAATTCGTGGCGCATGCCGTCGTGGGGCCAGTGGCGTTCGTGGCTGCCCCAGCCCAGTTCGGCGGGTTGGCAGCCTTCGCCGACGAAGCCGTCGATGGACCAGGTGTTGACGAACTCGCCCACCTTCTTGGGGATGTTGGCGACCTGGGTATCGCGTTCGGCCACATGCATGACCTTGACGTCCAGCCGCTGCGCCAGCGCCGCCCATTCGGCGCGGCTGGCGGGCTCGGGCACGTCCAGGCCGTTGTCGCGGGCGATGTTCAGCAGGCCGACCTTGATGAAATGGCTGACCAGTCCGGGATTGGCGCCGTGGGTGACGACGGCGGTCGATGCGCCCTTGGGCGCGCGGTCGCGCAGGGCCAGCGCCTGTTCGCGCAGCGCGTAGTTGGAACGCAGCGACGGCGACAGCGCGGGGTCGGTGTAGCCGCCCGCCCAAGGTTCGATGCAGGTGTCGAGGTACAGGGCGCCGCGTTCCCAGCAGAACTCGATCAGCGCCAACGAGGACACGTCGACCGACACGTTCAGCAGGAAGTCGCCCGCCCCCAGCAGCGGCGTCAGGATCTGGCGGTAATTGTCGGGCGTCAGCGGATTGATGGTGAAGGAGATGCCGTGTTTCTCCGCCACGTCCCGACCACGATCATCGGCGGTGATGATGCGGATTCGCGCCGGATCGATGTCGAAATGCCGCAAGATCAGGGGCAACGACCCCTGGCCGATGCTGCCGAAGCCAACGATGACCAGGCGGCCGGCGAAGGTGGCATGCTTGCTCATTTCCTCGAACTCCCCTTTTCACAACCTTTTGCGCCGGGCTCCCGCGCCGGCCGCGTTTGTTCATGCCGCACGTTCGTGGCCATAGCCGGGGGTTTCCAGCAGCGGGCGGTCGCGGATTTCGACCCATGCCGCAGCGGTGAACCCGTTGAACGCGGTTCTCAGACAGGCGCCATAGGCGCCCAACTGTCCGATTTCGATCCAGTCTCCCTCCTGGATGTCGGCGGGCAGCAGGAACGGCCCCTTCATGCGGTCGGCCGAATCGCAGGTCGGGCCGAAGAACAGGAAGGGGGCAAGGGTGGTCCCGGCCGCCGGACGGTCGCCCGCGCGGATCAGGCGGCAGGGAAAACGGAAGCCGGGCGCGCCCGCGTCGGACAGGGCGCCATAGATGCCGTCATTGATGAAAAGCGCGTCGTCGCGCCGTGCCTCGACCCGCACCACCACCGACGCGGCGGGGGCGACCAGGGCGCGGCCCGGCTCGCACCAGATTTCGGTCCAGGCGGGCAGGGACAGGCGGGCGATGCCGTCGCGGATGGCGGCGACGAAATCCTCGACCGGCGGCGGCGTCAGGTCGGGATAGCTGACCGGGAAGCCGCCGCCCACGTCCACAATGTCCGGGGTGACGCCCGCTTGGGCGATCACCGATCCCGCCAGATCCAGGGCGCGGGTCCAGGCCGCGGGCTCCAGGCATTGGCTGCCGACGTGGAAGCACAGGCCGACGCGGTCGGCGACGGCGCGGGCCTGCCGCAACAGGCGCGCCGCCTCGTCCGGCATGGCGCCGAACTTGCCCGACAGGTCATAGACGGCGCCACCCTTGGGCAGTGCCAGCCGCACGACCAGACCCAGGCCGCAATGGTCCTCGCCGATCTCTTCCAGAATCTTAGTCAGTTCGGCGGCGCCGTCGATGACGAAATCGCGCACGCCGTGCACGGCCCACGCCTCGCGGATGGCGGTGCGGGACTTGACCGGATGCATGAAGTGGATGCGGGCCTCGGGCAGCAGATTGCGCACCAGCCGCACCTCGGCGGCCGAGGCGCAGTCGAAATGCCGCACGCCCCCCGCCCACAGCGCCGCCAGCAGCGCCGGATCGGGGTTGCACTTGACCGCGTACAGCACGGTGCCGGGGAACAGCGCGACGAAGCGCCGCGCCGCGTCGCGCGCCGTGTCGGGGCGCAGGCAATGCAGCGGCACGTCGGGGCGCTCGGCCAGGACGATCTCGTCCACGGTGGGCAGCGGGCGGTGCCGGGTGCCGGTCCGCGACAAACGGCGGATCGGGACGGCGAAATCGTGGAAACGCAGGTGGCTCATGGCCAGGACCTCCTCGCAACAGCGAGACAGCGACGGGGCGCGCTCCCAAGGGACATTATATCCCAAGAGCACGGCTCGAAGGTAACGACAGCGCGGCGCCGACGCGAAAAGGTCGCGTCACCCGGCTGCCGTCAGGTACTGGAAATGCAAATAAGGATCGGGTTTTTCCCGTGGGTCGTAACGACCATGTCCACCTCCCTTAAGGGGCTGCCGGCCCACTAGACCGACTCTCCACCGAAAAGGACGCGTCCGTCGTTGCTTGGCCCCTTGGCCGAAAACTGGTCGGCCACCCACAGGTACGCGGCGAATTGCCGCAAGGGCCATGGGCACGTGCGTTATGCGTCTAGGGCTGCTTATACGCGGATAGTGCAGCGCATTCAAGCCCTATTAGCAGGGGGCTGCCATCGGTCCGCATACTGGTAATGGGTGGTCGTGTATGTTGTGCCCCGATCCGGCCGGGGCACAACATGCGCTATTCCAGCAGTGACAGCCAGGCCCAGGCCACCGATGCCGCCGCCAGGGCGGTCAGTTCGGCATGGTCGAAGGGCGGCGCCACCTCGACCACGTCCATGCCGCGCCAGTCCAGCCCGCCCAGCCGCCGCAACAGCGCCATGACCTGCCAGGTGGCAAGGCCGCCCACCTCGGGCGTGCCGGTGCCGGGGGCGAAGGCCGGGTCGATGGCGTCGATGTCGAAGGACAGATAGGCCGGGCAATCGCCGACGATGGCGCGGATGCGGTCGGCCACCGCCGCCGGACCGGCGCAATGCACGTCCTCGGCGGTGATGACGGTGACGCCCTGGGCGGGCGCCCACTCGGCCACCGCCTTCTGCACCGGGCTGCGGATGCCCACCTGCACCATGCGGGCGGGATCGACCAACCCTTCGTTCAGGACATGCCACATGACCGAGCCATGGGCCAGAACCTGCCCGAAATTGTCGGGCCAGGTGTCCACATGGGCGTCGAAATGCACCAGGGCCAGCTTTTGCCCGACCTTGGCGCGCAGGGCGCGCAGCAACGGTAAGGTGATGGTGTGGTCGCCGCCCAGGGTGACAAGGCGGCCGGGAATGGCGGCGGCCTGGCTTTCGATCAGCGCCAGCGTGGCCGGAATGTCGCCCAGCGCCACCGCGAAATCGCCCAGGTCGGCGATGCCCATGGCCGACGGGTCGCGCCAGTTGGCCGGGTTTTCGCCGTCCACCAGCATGCGGCTGGCGGCGCGGATGGCGTTGGGGGCCATGCGGGCGCCGGGGCGGTTGGTGGTGCCCAGGTCGAAGGGCACGCCCGCCACCGCCACCGCCGCCGCCGTGTCGCGGTTGGCGGTGCCCAGGAAGGTGGGGGGCAGGGCGAAGGTCGGGGTCAGGGCCATGTCAGACTCGCAGCCATTGTTCCAACTCGCGGCGCAGCGCCACCAGCGGAGTGTCGGGGGCCAGCGCCACGTCGGCCCAGGTCAGGGTCTGTCCGGCGGGCACGGCGCGGACCAGGGCGATGTCCTGGGCCAGCGCCAGCGGCAGGAAGCCCTGGCGGACCGACGCTTCGGCGGGCAGCAGGCGGCCGTATACCGCGAAGCCGCCGACGCCGTCCAGTTCGCTTCCGGCGGGCAGGTCGTTCTTGGCCACCGCCACCACGTCGGCGGCGAAGGTGGCGGGCGAGCCGGTGGCGACGCCCAGCAGCGCCGCCGAGGCCACCGAGACGCCCGCCTCCATGCCCGCCATGTGGTGCGAGAACCAGCGGGCGGCATAGCTGCCGTCGCCGTCGGTGGGCAGGCCGTATTCGCCGAAGCATTGCGAGGAATATTCCGCCGGGCTGCGGAAGGTGACGAAGGCGCCCCAGCGCAGATCGTTGAACACGGCGCGGCCGTCGGGCTCCAGCGACGACACCGCCTCGACCATGCCCATGTCCTCCAGCCGCCCGCCATCCCAATGGGGCTTGAGGACGCGGCCCAGATCGTGGGCGCCGCAGGGCGGCGCCGCCAGTCCGGCGGTGGGCGGGCGCAGGCCGGTGGCGTTGGCCACCGCCGCCAGTTGCAGCGCGGTGCGGCTGCCATCCACCGAGGCGGTGTGAACGCGGGCATTCAGTCCCGCCGCCCTGGCCCGTTCCGGGGTGGTGCCCCAATATTGCCAGACCGAATCCGGGGTGGCGGCCTGATAGCCGGGCAGCCAGCGCACGCCGCGTCCGGCCGCCGCCACTTCCAGGCCGCAGGCCCGCGCCCAGTCCACCAATTCGCAGATCAGGGCGGGCAGGTCGCCATAGGCCAGGGAATAAACCAGTCCGCGTTTCCGCGCCCGCGCCGCCAGCAACGGCCCGGCCAGGGAATCGGCGGCCAGGTTGACCATGACCACGTGCACGCCGCGATCCAGCGCGGCCAGGGCGTGGCGGATGCCGTGGGCGGCGCCGCCGGTGGCCTCGACCACCACGTCCAGGCCGGGATGTTCGAACAGCGCCAGCGGATCGGTCGTCACCCAGGTGCCGCCGCCCGCCAGCGCGTCGGCCAGCGATCGTGCCACCGCCTTGGCGGGCGGCCATTGCGCCAGGGCCAGCGCGGTGGGGCCGCGTTCGGCGTCCAGGTCGGCCACCGCCGCCACATGCAGGCCGGGCATGCGCCGGGCCTGGGCCAGAAACAGGGTGCCGAACTTGCCAGCGCCGATCAGTCCGACGCGCACGGGCAGCCCGGCGGCGGCGCGTTCGTCCAGCAATGCACTCAGACTCATGGCTTCCCTCAAGGCGGCATGGACGGCCAGCCTAGCGCGCTGGGGTGCCGGGTCAAGCCGTCGCATGTCTGATACCATATGCCGGTGATCGGAACCGATCACCGGGGCCCTCAATCGGCGGGCGCAGGCCATCCGGCCTGCTTGCCTTCCGCGGCATAAGCCGCGCGGCCCCTTGGGCCTAACCAAATTCCGGTGAGTTTCACTCATCGGGACTTGGTATGAGGCGAACCCGTTTGCGTGGCGTCCGGTGGAGGTTCTAGGCTGTGGTCATGGAAAACGCCACCCGCCTGCGCCTGTTGTGCCTGTCCCGCGCCGCCACCTGCACCGCCGCCATGACCTATGCCGGGGCGCTGCCGTTCCTGCGTCCCGCCTGGAACATGGACGCCGCCGCCGCCGGATCGGTGCAATCCGCCTACAATTTCAGCGTCGCCCTGGCCCTGCTGGTGGCGTCGTGGCTGGCCGGGCGGGTGGGGGCGCGGCGGGTGTTCGTGGCGTCGTCCTGGGCGGCGGCGCTGGCGGCGCTGCTGATGGCCCTTTTTGCCCGGTCGCAGGCTTCGGCGTTGCCGCTGGTGGCGCTGGTGGGCGTCACCCAGGGCGGCGCCTATACCCCGGCGCTGATGCTGGTGGCGGAACTGGTGCCGCCCGCCCGGCGCGGCATCGCCATGGAAACGCTGCTGGCCGCGGGCTCGTTCGGCTATTGGCTGTCGGTATCGGGGGCGCTGGGCGTTTCCGCCCTGGCGGATTACCGCTGGGGCTTCGCCCTGTGCGCGGTGGGGCCGCTGTTGGGCGCGGTGGTGGGGACGTTGGCCCTGCGCGGCCATCCCGACCGCCCGGTCAGCTATCGCCAGGGCGGCGGCGGCGGCGCCTGGGCGGCGTTGGTGGCGCCCGCCTCGCTGCTGCTGACCCTGGGCTATGTGGCCCATACCTGGGAATTGCTGGGGCTGTGGGCGTGGCTGCCCGCCTTTCTGGCCCATGTCCTGGCCGATACGGGCCTGGGGGCGGTGGGACTGGGGCTGGTGGTGGCGTCGGCGGTGCATCTGGCGGGCATCGCCGCCACCCTGACCACCGGCGTGATC
The DNA here is from genome assembly GCA_023458315.1 of Pseudomonadota bacterium. Lineage (GTDB taxonomy): Bacteria > Pseudomonadota > Alphaproteobacteria > Rhodospirillales > Magnetospirillaceae > Magnetospirillum. The sequence goes on along the minus strand of JAEXAH010000121.1, from coordinate 20,191 downwards.
TCGGACCGGCTGGGCCGCCGCACCGTGCTGGTCGGCGCCGCCCTGGCCAGCGGCGTGCTGACCGCCCTGCTGGGGCTGGGCGCCCAATGGGCGCCGTGGGCGGCGCTGGTGCTGGCCGCCGCCGCCAGCTTCGCCGCCTATGGCGATTCCGGCGTGCTGTCCACCGCCATGACCGAATCGGTGCCGCCCCGCCATCTGGGCACGGTGCTGGCGGTGCGTTCGTTGTTGGGCTTTGGCGCCGGGGCGGTGGCGCCGGTGGCGTTCGGCGCCGTCCTTGACCATACCGGCGCCTGGGGCTGGTCCTTCGCCGTGCTGGCCCTGGGCGGGCTGGCGGCGGTGGCGGCGGCGCTAGCTCTTCCCCGCCGCCATGGCGCTGGCGGCCTCGGCCACCCGGGCTAGGGCGGAGTGCCACGACCCGTCCAGGGACTGGCGGAACACCCGCATGGTGGGGTACCAGACGCAATCGTCGCGGTTGTCCACCCAGCGCCAGTCGCAGGTGGTGGGCAGCAACACCCAGACCGGCTTGCCCAGGGCACCGGCGATGTGGGCCTCGGCGGTGTCGGCGGCGATGATCAGATCCAGCCCGGCGATGATGGCGGCGCTGTCGGCCAGATCGGTGCAGGCGGCGCCCAGATCCTCGACGAAGGGGGCGGCGCCCACCGCCGTCAGATCGGCGGCGCGCGGGCCGCGTTGCAGGCTGACCAGGGCGATGCGCGGATCGGCGGCCAGCCGCAACAGGTGTTGCAGCGGCACCGGCCGGTCGGTGGCGCGGCCGCTCCAGGCCAGGCCGACGCGCAGGCGGCGGTCGGGGCCGAAGGCGCGTGGCGCCTGCCCCTCGGGCAGATGCAGATAGGGCACGTCGCGCGGCGGCGTGGTGCGCGAGGTGGTGCCGATCAGGCGCGGCACGTCGGGCAGGCGGGTCTGCACGTCCACCGGCGGCAAGGGCTGGCCGCGCGGCACCACCTGTTCGACGCCGGGCAGGCCGGCCAGCAGGCGGGCGCAATCGGGCACGCATTCCACCACCACCAGCCCGCCGTGGCGGGCCACCTGCGGGATGAAGCGGGCCAGCATCAGGGTGTCGAGGGCGTCGCCTTCGTCGCGCACCAGGATGGTCCGCGCGTCCAGGCGGCCGCCGTCCCAGGCCGGGGCGTCCACCGGCGCCAGCGGCGCGGGCGGGCGGTGGGCCATCTCGGCCATGCCGCGCGCCAGATTGCCCGATTTCAGCAGGGCGGCGGCCAGGGCGACGCGCGGCACCGTGCCGGGCTTGACCTGCTCGGCCCGTTCGAACAGCGCCACCGCTTCGCGGGCGCGGCCGCGTTCACGCTCCAACAGGCCCATGCCGTACAGAAAGGACGGATTGGCCGGTTCGGCGGCCAGCGCCTCGGTGAAATATTGCTCGGACGCGAACAGATATCCCAACTCGCGCATGACGTTGCCCAGATTGGCCAGAACCTGCGCCCCGGCGCCGTTGGCCTGGGCGCGGCCCCAACAGGCTCCGGCGGCGTCGGCGTGGCCGATGCGGCGCAGCAGGCTGCCCAGATTGACCAGGGCTTCCACATTGTCGCCATCGGTGGCCAGGGCGCGGCCGTACAGGGTTCCGGCGCCGTTGAGATCGCCCTTGACCAAGGCGGCGGTGCCTTGGGCGGCCAGGGCGCGGGCGTCCAGCGCGGCGCGGACCATGGCGGCGGGCGAAGTGGGGTCGGCGACGTCGCCGTACAGCGCCGCCGGCTGTTCTCCGGCGGCCAGGGCCAGCACCGGCCCCGGCTGGCCGCCGAAGGCCGCGACCGGACCGGCGGCGGCGCCCTCGGCGAAGCGCCACAGGGAATAGCCGCGTTCGGCCAGGATGTCGGCCACCCGGTCGCCATCGCGGTGATCCAGGATCACCACCGCCGGATCGGCGGACAATCCGGCCAGGATGTCGGCCTCGGCGCCGCGCGCCCCCAGACGCAGCACCATGCGCCGTCCGGCCAGGGCCGGGCGTTCGGCCAGCAGGGAATCCAGGGTGGTGGTGGCGCCATTGCCGCGCACCCAGGCGGGCAGGGGAAAGACGCTGCGGCCGCCGCGCGGCCGCGCGGCCACCACCGCCGGGCCGGGGGTGGCGGCCAGGGCGGCGGCGATGACCTCCACCACGTCTTCGGCGCCCGAGATGGCGATGGTGTCGGCCAGGATGGCGGCCTCGCCGGGTCGGGCCTCGATGGCGAGAACGTGCAGATCCTCGGCGGGGTGGGCGGCGGCGTCCAACACCAGGGTGCCGTCGCCCGCGCCCACGTCCAGCACCAGATCGCCCGCTTGCAGATGGGTGGCCAGGAAGGCGCGCTCGGCCTCGCGGCGGCCGGACAGCGCGGCGGCGCGGGCCTCGCGCCCGGCGCGGCTGGCGGCCATGCGGCGGCGCAGTTCGGCGCAGATTTCCTGTACCGGGCGGTTCCAATTGTCGGCGCGGGTCTGGCGGAACAGCCGGGCCGAGGCGTACCACGGCGAATCCTCGCGCCCCAGCATCCAGCACCATTCGGGCGCCATGGGCACCAGCACCAGCACCGGCACGCCCAGCGCCCCGGCCAGATGGGCGACGGCGCCGTCGGCGGCCACCACCACGTCCATTTCGGCGATGCGGGCGGCCAGATCGGCGAAATCGCCCAGCGACGGCGACAGGTCGGCCAGCAGCGACGGATGGGCCAGCAGCCCGGCCTCACGCGATTGCGGGCCGGTTTGCAGGCTGTAGGCGGCGATGCCGGGCAGGGCCAGCAGCGGCATCAGTTGCGGCAGCGGCACCGCGTGGTCGGCGCGGTCGCCCGCCCAGGCCAGCCCGACCTTGAGCACGGCGGTGGCCGGACCGCGCAGCGGCACGCGGCGATCCTCGGGCACCGACAGAGTGGGCTCGGGCGGCAATTGGTCGATGGTCGAGCCGAACAGGCGCGGCAATTCGGCCAGCGAGGCGTTGAACTCCACCGTCACGTCTTCGGGCAGCGGCGCGCCCGAGGCCAGCACCCGCTCGACACCGCGCAGATTGCGCACCAGCGGCGCCAGGATGGCGGGCACGCCCAGCAGCACGCGGGCGCCGCGATCGGCCACCAGCGGCACCCAGCGCAGCAGATGGATGATTCCGGCCAGTCCCGGCTCGGCCCACAGCAGGATGGTGTGGCCGTGCAGATCGGCGTTGCCGTCCCACGGCACGCCCGGCGGTTCCGGGCGGCGGCGGCCGGGGGCGCGCCAGCGCCAGTCCAGATCGTCCCAGGCGGCCGGCAGGTTGCCCAGCAACAGGTTCAGCCGGGCGCGGGCCAGATGGGCGACCACGTTGTCGGCCTCCATCACCAGGGCGCGTTCCAACTGGTCCTCGGCTTCCTCCAGACGGCCCAGGCCGATCAGCGCCTGCCCCAGCCCGGCATGGGCGGCGGCGGTGCCGGGGCGGATGGCCAGCACGCCGTGGAACAGATCGGCGGCCTCGGCCGGATTGCCGCGCCGGGCCAGATGGTCGGCAAGGTCCAGGCGGGCGCCGAAATCGTTGGGCGCCAGGGCGACGGCGCGGCGCAGGCATGTCTCGGCCGCGTCGTCCTGGCCCTCGGCCTGGCACAGCAGCGCCAGGCCGTGCCACGCCCGCGCCGGGGCGTCGGCATCGCGCAGCAACAGGCCGTACAGGGTGCGGGCCTCGGCCCGGCGGCCGGATTCGCGCAACGCCAGCGCCAGTTCCAGGCGGGTGTCGGCATCGTCGGGCGCGGCGCTCAATGCTTCCAGCAGGGCGACCAGCGCCTCGCGCGCACGGCCCAGGGCGCGCAGGCAGGCCCCGCGCCCCGCCAGGGCGTCAAGGCGTCCGGGATGGATGGACAGAATGGAATCGTACACCGCCAGCGCGGCGGCGTAATCGCCCCTGGCACGGGCGGCCAGGGCGGCGTCCCGATCGTCCGAAGTTTCCATCACGGCCTCCCCATTGCCCGTTGCCGATCGCGCCCCCGCCGACGGCCAAGTCAACCGCGCCCGCCCCCGGGGGTCAAGGGCAAAGCGGGCCTGGGCGCCTCGGGGCCTCCCCTGATGGCGGCGCGGCGGCGGATGTGCTATGAAACAAGCGGGGACAAATCGGGGAATACCAGTATGTCAGGCGAAATGTTGCAGATCGGCAGTGTCACCAAATCGGCGGGCGCGGTGTCGGTGCGCCGCGCGGATGGAACCACCGGTGAATTGTCGGTGGGCGCCCCCGTCCACCAGGGCGATCAGGTGCGGACCGGCGACGACGGCGCGGTCGGCATCACCCTGAATGACAAATCGGCGTTCTCGCTTGGCCCCAAGGGCAGCCTGCAACTGGACGAACTGGTCTATGACCCGGCCAATCCCGGCGAGGGCCATTCCACCGTGGCGGCGCTGCAAGGCGCCTTCACCGCCGTGTCGGGCGACATCGCCAAGGCGGCGCCCGGCGCCATGTTCATCAAGACCCCGGTGATGACCATCGGCGTGCGCGGCACCACCATCGCCGGAACCGCCGCCGCCGAAGGCAGCCAGAACACCGTCACCCTGTTGCGCGACGGCGACGGCACCGTCGGTCAGGTCAGCATCAGCAATGCCGGTGGCACCCAGGTTCTGAGCGGCGAATCCCACACCCTGCAACTCAGCAGCTTCATTCAGCCGCCGCCGCCGCCGGTGGCGCTGTCGGCGGCGCAGATTCAGCAATTGTACGGCTCGGCGCTGTCGGCCCAGCCGCTGCCGCCCGCGCCGCCGCCCGCCAATCCGCCGCCGCCCGCGCCGCCCGCTCCCCCCGCGCCGCAGGGCGGCCCCGCCGCGCCGTCGCCGGACGGGCCGGTGACGCTCGATCCCGACGCCCCCCGCTTCATCAATCCGGCGGGCCTGATCGCCGACGCGGTCGAGCAGGACAAGGAGCGCGAGCAGGAACGGGAACTGGACATTCTGGTTCAGTTGCAACAGTTGAACGATGTGGTCAACGGCGACATCGCCGCCCTGGAGGCCGAATTCGGCGAATTGCTGCTGGATATGGCGCTGACCGAGCAGGAATTCCTGGAATTCCTGGCCTCGCTGGACGATCTGCAAGATTTCTTCGACGATCTTCCCGACGATTTCTTCGACGTCAACATCATCCGCGGCACCAGCAGCGGCGAGGTGATCAACGGCACCGACGGCAACGACCTGATCTATCCCGAACCCGGCGTCGACACCGTCTATGCCGGGGCTGGCAACGATACCGTCGAGGCCGATGGCGACGAGGTTTCCGACACCTTCTATGGCGGCGACGGCATCGACACCATTTCCTATGCCGAAGCCTCGCACGGCCACCTTATCGATCTGACCGGTCAAACCGCCACGGCGGGCTATGGCCTCGATTATATCTACGAATTCGAGATCGCGGTCGGGTCCATGCACGACGATACCCTCAAGGGCTCGTCCGGCGACGACATGATGTTGTACGGCAATGGCGGCAACGACACCTTCATCGAAACCGACGGCATGGACTTCATCGACGGCGGCGCGGGTGCCCACGACCTGATCAGTTTCGTCGATGCCAGCAGCGGGGTCGAGGTCAACCTGGGCAACGGTTCCGTCATCAACGACGGCTGGGGCAACGCCGGGTTCGTCAGGGGCGTCGAGGACGTCAAGGGCAGCAACCACAACGACACCATCACCGGCGATGGCAACGACAATGTGCTGGAAGGCTGGGGCGGCGACGACAACCTGAGCGGCGGCGGCGGCAACGACACCTTCATCGAAGGGGCGGGCACCGATGTCATGGATGGCGGCGCCGGGGCGCATGACCTGATCTCGTTCGCCACCGCCACCGGCGGCGTCAACATCAACCTGCAAACCGGCATCATCGGCGCCGACGGGTTCGGCGGCACCGGCACGGTGTCCGGTATCGAGGACGTGACCGGCGGCACCAACGCCGACACCATCACCGGCGACAATAACGCCAACGTGCTGGATGGCGCCCAGGGCGACGACATCCTGATCGGCGGTAACGGCGACGACACCCTGATCGGCGGCATGGGCCTGGACCAGTTGAGCGGCGGTGCCGGAAACGACGTCTTCAAGTTCCTGGGGTCGGGTCAGGGACTGGACACCATCACCGATTACACGGCGGGTGATCGCATCTGGCTGAGCGCCGATAGTTTCGGTCTGACCCCGGGGGCCACCAACTTTCTGTTCACCGTCAGCGGTTGGGGCGATTCCTCGCTGAACGGGCTGAGCGGTGCTGGCGTCATCGCCATCATCAGCGGCAGCGATGTGGAATTGTGGTACAACAGCGACCTCAGCACCACCCCCGACAGCAACAATTCCTATCAGATCGCCACCCTGCAAACGGCGAACGCGGCGGATGTGAGTGTGATTGCGGGGTGATTTCCGCCGCCGGGCACGCTATATGAGGGCGGTCTTCACTGTTCTCTGTCGTGGGATCGCTTCATGACCGTTCTCGTCACCGGCGCCGCCGGCTTCATCGGCTTCCATACCTGCCTGCGTCTTCTGGAGCGGGGGGAGACGGTGGTGGGCGTGGACAACATGAACGCCTATTACGATCCGGCGCTGAAAGAGGCGCGGCTGGCGCAACTGGTCGGCCGTTCCGGCTTCACCTTTCTGCGTGCCGACATCGCCGATCGCGCCGCCATGGCCGCGGTGGCGGCGGCCCATCCCGACATCACCAGCTATATCAACCTGGCTGCTCAGGCCGGGGTGCGCCATTCGCTGAAGGCGCCGCACGACTACACCCACTCGAACATCGAGGGGCATCTGGTCATGCTGGAACTGGCGCGGGCCAACGACAAGTGCCAGCACTTCGTCTATGCCAGCTCGTCCTCGGTCTATGGCGCCAACACCAAGCTGCCGTTCTCGGTCGAGGACCGGGTGGATCAGCCCATCTCGCTGTACGCCGCCACCAAGCGCGCGGGCGAATTGATGAGCCATTGCTATTCCCACCTGTACCGCATCCCCACCACCGGGTTGCGCTTCTTCACCGTCTACGGTCCGTGGGGGCGCCCGGACATGGCGGCCTATCTGTTCGCCAAGGCCATTCTGGATGGTCAGCCCATCACCATCTTCAATAACGGCGACATGCGCCGTGACTTCACCTTCGTCGATGACATCGTGTCCGGCATCGTCGGCGTGCACGACAATCCCATGGCCGACGACGGCACCACGCCGCCCGCCCGGGTCTACAACATCGGCAACAACCGTTCCGAACGGCTGATGGATTTCGTCGGCATGGTGGAAAGCAATCTGGGCATCAAGGCCGAGTACAAGTTCGAGCCCATGCAGCCGGGCGACGTCAAGGAAACCTATGCCGACATCGACGCCATCGCCCGCGACGTCGGCTATGCGCCGACCACGCCCATTTCGGTGGGCGTGCCGAAATTCGTCGAGTGGTTCAAAAAGTATCACAAGGTCTAATGTCGCCCATTTTGTGGGCAGATTGGTCAGAAAACCGGCAAAGGCCGCCCCGATCGGGGCGGCCTTTGGCGTTTTTGCGCGACGCAGCATGTGGCCCGCCCCTTGCTTTGGTTGTGGTGCAACCCACGATGTGGAGGCCGGACATGTTTCTGCGCAGAAAAGGGGCTTCGTGGTCGGACATCCTGTTGCGTGACGAGATCCTGCACGCTGGAATCCGGCATTGCCGTAAGAAGTTGCACTCGCCCCTTGCCGCCGACGACGTTCCCCCGGCGGCGCTGGCGGCGGCCGAGGCCGATACCCGTGCCGAAGCGCCGCAGACGGCGATCTGATCCCGGCTCGGGCCTTCGCCCGATTGCGGCGGCGATGGGCCGGGCGCAGGATGATTCCAGGCGAATACGGAGAAAGATCATGGAACTGGATCTGTCCAAGCTGGAGGCATTGACCAGCCTGCTGGATGCCGAAGCCCATGGCCAGGAATTCGACCGCGACGCCGCCCGCCATCTGGCGCACGACGTCTGCCGGGATTTCCCGGCCATCCGCGAAAGCATGAATCTGGTGCTGCTGCGCCTGTCCGACGCGCGGCACTAACAGGCTGCGGCCTCCCCGTCATTCCCGCGCAAGCGGGAATCCATGCATCCGCCACTCAATTATAGTGCGGCAAAGTTATAAGCTTGCCCCAACATGGACACCCGCTTTCGCGGGTGTGACGCCAAGAAAGAGGCCTGGGATTTACCCGTACAACGCCTCCAATTGCTCGCCATAGGTCTTGCGGATGACGTGGCGGCGGATTTTCATGGTCGGGGTCAGCATGCCGTTGTCGGTGGTGAAGCCCTCGGCGGCCAGCACGATCTTGCGCACCTTCTCGATGGTGGACAGGCCCTTGTTGACCCGTTCCACCGCCTGCTGCATGGCCTGACGGAATTCCGCATCCTCGACCAGGATGGCAAGGTCGGGCGCCTTGCCGTGGTCGCGCGCCCAGCCCGCCGCCCATTCGGCATCGGGCACCACCAGCGCCACCAGATGGGGGCGGCGGTCGCCGTGGGCCATGGCCTGGGCGATTTCGGGGGCCAGGGTCAGGAAGCCCTCGACCCGCTGCGGCGAGACGTTGTCGCCGCCGGAATTGACGATGATGTCCTTCTTGCGGTCGGTGATCTTCAGATAGCCGTCGGAATCCAGCTCGCCGATGTCGCCGGTGTGCAGCCAGCCGTCGCGCAGCACCTGGGCGGTGCCCGCCGGGTCGTTCCAATAGCCCAGCATGACGTTTTCGCCGCGCACCAGGATTTCGCCGTCCTGGGCGATGCGCACCTCGACGCCGTCCAGGGCGGGGCCGACGGTGTCGATCTTGATCTTGTGGGGATGGTTGGCGCAGATCACCGGCGCCGCCTCGGTCTGGCCATAGCCTTGCAGGATGCGCACGCCCAGCGCGGTGAAGAACAGCCCGATGTCGAAGGCCAGCGGCGCGCCGCCCGACACCATGGCCGCCAGACGGCCGCCGAAGCGGTCGCGCACTTTGTCGCGCACCAGCCGTTCCAGCACCCGGTCCACCAGCGAGTCGATGGGGCCAAGCCTGCCCTGGTGATAGCGCTTGCTGCCCAGGGCCACCGTGGCCTCGAACAATGCCCGTTTGATGGCGCTCTGGCGGCGCAGATTGTGCAGGATGCGCACCCGCATCATCTCGTACAGGCGGGGCACGGCGGTCATGATGGTCGGCCGTGCCTCGGCCATGTTGGGCACCAGCGCCTCGATGCTTTCGGCGTAATAGATCTGGGCGCCGATCAGGATGGGCAGGATCAGGCCCGCCGTGTGCTCATAGGCATGGGACAGCGGCAGGAACGACAGGAACACGTCGTCGCCGTCGGTGATGCTTTCCACCAGCCGCCGCGCGCCCTTGGCGTTGGACAACAGCGCGCCGTGCGACAGCACCACACCGCGCGGGGCGCCGCCGGTGCCCGAGGTATAGATGATGCAGGCGGCATCGTTGCGCGCCGCCGCCGCCATGCTGGCGGCCAGCCCGCCTTGGCCCGACCGGCCCAGCACCAGCACGTCGGCCCAGGAAATCAGCCCGCCGCCGCTGGATTGCTTGACCTCGGGCGGCTGGATGGCGATCACCGTCGGCGGTGCGCTGGCCTGCCACGCGGCGGCCATGACCTTTTCCGTCAGGGCACGGGTCGAGGTGACGACGAAGCGCGCCCCGGAATTGTTCAGGATGTGCAGGTGGTCGGCCGGGGTGTTGGTGGTGTAGGCGGGCACGGTCACGCCGCCCGCGCACATCACCGCCAGATCGGCGATGGCCCATTCCGGCCGGTTTTCCGACACCAGCATGACGCGGTCGCCCGGTTGCAGCCCCAAAGCGTGCAGCCCGGCTGCCAGATCCAGCACGTCGGCGCGCACCTCGGCCCACGATCGCGGCACCCAGGCGCCGTCCAGCTTGGCCCACAGGAAGGGGGCGTCGCCCTTGGCCTCGGCCTGGGCCATGAACAGGGTGGTGACGTTCTGGCAAATGTCGGAATCGATGGGCATACCCGCTCCCTGGACAAGATGCTGGCTCTTGATTACGCGGCCGCTGCGCCGTTTGATAGCGCGTGTCGCCATTTGGCCATTGCCATGATCATACCCATATCCCGTTCCCGGACCAGGAGTCACTGCATGACCGTCATCGAGAACCTCGGCACCCTCCCCGAATGGGATCTGTCCGACCTTTACCCGGCGCCCGATTCGCCGGAGCTTGAGGCCGATTTGGCGGGGGTCGAGCGGGCGGCGCGCGATTTCCAGGACACCTATGCCGGGCATCTGGCCGAGATGGACGGTGATGCCCTGGGCGACGCCATCGCCGAATACGAACGCATCGGCGAGATCATGTACCGCGCCGCCAGCTATGCCCAATTGCTGTACGCGGGCAACCAGACCGACCCCGAGCGCGGCCGCTTTTTCCAAGGCATCCAGGAACGGGTGACGGAGATTTCCAGCCACACCCTGTTCTTCACCCTGGAACTGAACCGGTTGGACGACGACGTGCTGGCGGCCAAGCTGTCTTCGGCCAAGGCCAGGCATTACGGGCCGTGGCTGCGCGACGTGCGCATGTACCGGCCGCACCAATTGTCCGACGAGGTCGAGCAATTGCTGCACGAACAATCCGTCACCGGCCATGCCGCCTGGAGCCGCCTGTTCGACGAAACCATGGCCCGGCTGCGCTTTCCGCTGGGTGACAAGTCGCTGACCTCGGCCGAGGCGCTGCATCTGATGAGCGACCGCGACCCCGCCACCCGCAAGGCGGCGGCCCAGACCCTGGGCAAGGTGCTGGGCGACAACGCGCCGCTGTTCGCGCTGATCACCAACACCCTGGCCAAGTCCAAGGAGATCGAGGACAAGTGGCGCAAATACCCGCGCCCGCAATCCTTCCGCAACCTGTCCAATCAGGTCGAGGACGAGGTGGTGGACGCCCTGGCGGCGGCGGTCAAGGGCTGTTACGGCCAACTCAGCCATCGCTATTATGCCCTCAAGGCCAAGTGGTTCGGCGTGGACAAGCTGGATTACTGGGACCGCAACGCGCCGCTGCCCACCGACAGCGACCGCACCTATACCTGGGACCAGGCCCGCGACACCGTGCTGGGCGCCTATGCCTCGTTCAGCCCCGACATGGCGGCGGTGGGCAAACGCTTCTTCGACAGCAACTGGATCGACGCCCCGGTGCGGCCGGGCAAGAGCCCCGGCGCCTTCGCCCACCCCACCGTGACCACCGTGCATCCCTATCTGCTGGTCAATTTCCAGGGCAAGACCCGCGACATCATGACCCTGGCCCATGAACTGGGCCACGGCGTGCATCAGGTGCTGGCGGCGGGGCAGGGCGGCCTGATGTCGGGCGCGCCGCTGACCCTGGCGGAAACCGCCTCGGTGTTCGGCGAGATGCTGACCTTCCAGTCCATGCTGGCGGCCGAAACCGATCCGGCGCGGCGTAAGGCCATGCTGGCGGGCAAGGTCGAGGACATGCTGAACACCGTGGTCCGCCAGATCGCCTTCTACCAGTTCGAATGTCTGGTGCACGACGAACGCCGCCGCGGCGAATTGCCCGCCGAACGCATCGCCGAGCTGTGGATGTCGGTGCAGACCGATTCCCTCGGCCCGGCCCTGCGCTTTGGTGACGAATACCGCTGGTTCTGGACCTATATCCCGCACTTCATCCATTCGCCGTTCTACGTCTACGCCTACGCGTTCGGCGATTGCCTGGTGAACTCGCTGTATTCGGTCCACCGCAGCGGCGCGGTGCAGGACTTCCCGGCCAAGTATCTGGAGATGCTGCGGGCGGGCGGCGTCCACCGCCACAAGGAGTTGCTGGCCCCCTTCGGCCTCGACGCCTCCGACCCGGCCTTCTGGCGTCAGGGCCTGGACGTGGTGCTGGGCTTCATCGACGAGTTGGAGGCCATGTAATCCCGGGCAGGGTGGGGTGGCGGAACCGCCCCACCCCTTGGGGCAGGCATAAGACATCCCCTGTCAACTACCCAGACGGCATAGTCTGCATGATCCCCTCGCCTCGGGTGCCGAACTGGTGTAATCGGGTGGGATGGTGCGCTGCACAACAGCCGCCGGACAGGGTGAAGCATGCCGAAGTGACGAAACAAAACGATAGGTAGCGGGCTTTGGAGTGATGTAAAATTGCGCCAGCGCCCGTCTGTCCATGAAAAAGGCAGCCCGTCTCTCGATTAGGGGATAACGATAATGAAGATTGCCATACCGAAGGAGCGTCGCGCCGGCGAGGCGCGGGTCGCCGCCTCGCCCGACACGGTCAAGAAGTACGTCCAGATGGGGTTCGAGGTGGTGGTGGAAACTGGCGCCGGTGAGGGCGCGTCCATCGCCGATGCCGTCTATCAGGATGCCGGGGCCACCATCGCCGCCGACGCGGCCGCCGCCTTCGGCGCCGACGTGGTGCTGAAGATCCAGCGCCCGACCGACGAGGAAATCGCCCTGTTCAAGGAAGGCGCCGTGCTGATCGCCGGTCTGGCCGCCCTGACCAACAAGGACATGGTCCAGAAGCTGGCCGAGCGCAAGGTGACGGCCTTCGCCATGGAACTGGTGCCGCGCATCACCCGCGCGCAATCCATGGATATCCTGTCGTCCCAGGCCAATCTGGCGGGCTACAAGGCGGTGCTGGACGCCGTCCATGAATTCAAGCGCGGCGTGCCCATGATGATGACCGCCGCCGGTACGGTGGCGCCCGCGCGCTTCCTGGTGCTGGGCGCCGGTGTCGCCGGTCTTCAGGCCATCGCCACCGCCAAGCGGCTGGGCGGCGTGGTCCATGCCTTCGACGTGCGCCCCGCCGTCAAGGAACAGGTGGAATCCCTGGGCGGCAAGTTCGTCGAGGTCGACCCCGAGGCGACCAAGGACGCCGAAACCGCTGGCGGCTACGCCAAGGAAATGGGCGAGGAGTACAAGCGCAAGCAGGCGGCCAAGATCGCCGAGGTGTTGGCCAAGACCGACATCGCCATCTGTACCGCGCTGATCCCCGGCAAGCCCGCCCCGGTGCTGATCACCGAGGACATGGTCAAGGGCATGCGCCCCGGCTCGGTCATCGTCGATCTGGCGGTGGAAGCGGGCGGCAATTGCCCGCTGTCCGAATTCGACAAGGTGGTGGTCAAGCATGGCGTCACCCTGGTCGGCCACGGCAACGTGCCCGCCCGTCTGGCCGTCGATGCCTCGACCCTGTTCGCCAAGAACCTGCTGAACTTCATCACCCCGCTGGTGGACAAGGAAAGCAGCACCCTGAAGTTCAATTGGGAAGACGAAATCCTGAAGGGGTCGTGCGTGACCCGTGACGGCCAGATCGTCCACCCCGCGCTGGTCGGCTGAGGAGGCAAGGACAATGGACCCCAAGGATATCGTCGAGGCCGCCGCGCAATTGGCGACCGAGGCCCAGGCCCTGGCCGCCAAGGCCGCCCTGCTGGCCAACCAGACCACCCAACTGACGGTGGGCGCCGAACATGGCATGGGCTTCATGGGCCTGTTCACCGTGTTCGTGCTGGCCTGCTTCGTCGGCTATTACGTGGTGTGGCGGGTGACGCCCGCCCTGCATTCGCCGCTGATGGCCGTCACCAACGCGGTGTCGTCGGTGATCATCGTCGGCGCGCTGATCGCCGCGTCGACCGACGTGTTCGCCTCCAAGCTGTTGGGCTTCCTGGCCGTGATCCTGGCCTCCATCAACATCTTCGGCGGATTCCTGGTCACGCAGCGCATGCTGTCCATGTTCAAGAAGAAGCAGAAGTAAGGGGACGGCGACATGTCTGAGAATCTCACGCAATTCGCGTATCTGATCGCCGGCGTCTGCATGATCATGGCGCTGCGCGGCCTGTCCAGCCCGGAAACCTCGCAAGGGGGCAACCGCTGGGGCATGGCCGGCATGGCCGTGGCCATCGTCACCACCCTGATCTCGCCGCACACCTCGTGGCTGCTGATTCCGCTGGGCATCGCCATCGGCGGCGGCATCGGCTATGTGGTCGCCAAGAAGATCGAGATGACCGCCCTGCCGCAATTGGTGGCGGCGTTCCACTCGCTGGTCGGTCTGGCGGCGGTGTTCGTGGCCGCGGCCGCCCTGGCGGCGCCCGAAGCCTATGGCATCCTGTCGCCCGAGGGCACCATCAAGATCGCCTCGAAGATCGAGATGAGCCTGGGCGTGGCCATCGGCGCCATCACCTTCACCGGTTCGCTGGTCGCCTTCGGCAAGTTGCAGGGCCTGGTGTCCGGCAAGCCGCTGGTGTTCCCGCTGCAACATCCGCTGAATGCCGGTCTGGGCATCCTGATGGCGGTGCTGATCGGCCTGTTCTCGCTGGGCGCCGATTCGGTGACGCTGTTCGTCGCCATCACCGTCATCGCCCTGGCCCTGGGCCTGCTGCTGATCCTGCCCATCGGCGGCGCCGACATGCCGGTGGTGGTGTCCATGCTCAACTCGTATTCGGGCTGGGCGGCGGCCGGTATCGGTTTCACCCTGCACAACCCGCTGCTGATCATCGTCGGCGCGCTGGTCGGCTCGTCGGGCGCCATCCTGTCCTACATCATGTGCAAGGGCATGAACCGCTCGATCTTCAACGTCATCCTGGGCGGCTTCGGCGGCGAAACCTCGGCGGCGGCCGGTCCGGGCGGCGCTGGCGGCGACAAGGCGGTCAAGGCCGGTTCGGCCGACGATGCGGCCTTCATCATGAAGAACTCGTCCAAGGTCATCATCGTGCCGGGCTACGGCATGGCGGTGGCCCAGGCCCAGCACGCCCTGCGCGAAATGGCCGACATGCTGAAGAAGGAAGGCGTGGACGTCCGTTACGCCATCCACCCGGTCGCGGGCCGTATGCCCGGCCACATGAACGTGCTGCTGGCCGAAGCCAACGTGCCCTATGACGAGGTGTTCGAGCTGGAGGAGATCAACCACGAATTCGGCACCGCCGACGTGGCCTTCGTCATCGGCGCCAACGACGTCACCAACCCGGCGGCCAAGACCGATCCGACCAGCGCCATCTACGGCATGCCCATCCTGGATGTGGAAAAGGCCAAGACGGTGCTGTTCATCAAGCGGTCCATGGCGTCCGGTTATGCCGGTGTGGACAACGAACTGTTCTTCCGTCCCAACACCATGATGCTGTTCGGCGACGCCAAGAAAGTCACCGAGGAAATCGTCTCGGCCCTGGGCTGAGGGGTATTTCAAGGCTGACTAAAAAATAGGCGGGCCGCACCAGAAGGTGCGGCCCGTTTTCATTGTTAATACCCCTTCAAAATGCTATGTAAAATTGCATTGCGGGAGGTGGCACATGAAGCTATTCGTTGCTGTCGTGCTGGCATTGTCGCTGGTTTCTCCGGCCTTGGCCAAGAACTGCACCAAGGGTAAGCCGTGCGGCAAAAGCTGCATCGCCGTGCACAAGACCTGCCGGAAATAGTCCAAACGAAAACGGCCCCCTCCGCGCTGCGAAGGGGGCCGTTTTCGTGATGGGGGCAGGCTATTCGCCCTGAAGGATCACGCCGTACCAGCCCAGCCCTTCATAGGTTTCGTAGCCGGGGGTCAGGGCATAGCCGACGGTGTTGCCCAGGCCGTCCACGTAATAGCCGCGTTCGCCGCCCCGGGTGTCCAGGCGGAAGGTTTCGTTCAGGTCGCTGGAGCCCGCCGAATCGGCGATGATGCGGTGGTTGCGGTCGATGATCAGGCAGCGGCTTTTGGCCCGTTCCTCGGGGGCCAGGCGCACGCCCTCGACGATGGAGCGGCCCTGGGCCTGCCAGTCGAAAAAGATGCCCAGGGCGCCGATGGGGGCGCCGTTGTTTTCGCCGTCGGCGCGGATGGCGGTGGCGTAGGTGGCGACCACCGCGTTGTCCAGGCTGCGGTTGTGGGTGATGTCGGCCACGGCGAATTCGCCGCCGTCGCGGGTGGCCATGGCGTCCTTGAACCATTGTTCGTCGGACACGTCGGTGCCGACCACGCCGGGATAACGGCCGGGGCGGCCGTTGGCGATGACGCGGCCCGAGGCATCGGCCACCCACAGATCCAGATAGACCGTATAGGACGCCAGGATCACCCCCAGCCGCTTGGCGGCGTGGCGGGCGTGGCCCTGGTCTTCGGGGTTGGCGGCGCAATCGACCACCGCCTGATCGGTGGCCCACCAGCGGACATCGCACGAGCGTTCATAGAGGTTGCGGTCGGCGATCTCGACGGCGTTGTGCGCCAGATCGGCCAACCGCTCGCCGCGCACCCGCTCGACCTCGGCGGCCAGCGAGCGGCCGAAATCGGACAGGGTCGCCAGCTTGCCCTTGAGTTCGCCGCGCAGGGAATCGGTGACTTGGGAAATCTCGGCCGAGATGGCCTTGACCTCGTCGGCGACCACGGCGAAGCCGCGGCCCAACTGGCCGACGCGCTGCGCCTCGATCGAGGCGTTCAGTGCCAGCATGCGCGAACGTCGCGTGATGCCGTGGATGCGGTCGATCTTCTGGTCGGTTTCGACCGCGACGGTATTGGTTATTTCCAGCAGATGGGCGACGGAAGCCATGGGACCTCTCACGGGTCAGTAACGCTCGGTTACTTACCGTATAGAGGTCTGTGCGTATAGGGTCCACTGCGTAAGGCGCATGGCTGCCTGACAAAGAGGCATGCCATAAGAATGATATTCAATGCCTATTTTTCAGGCATTCATATCAGGTCTCTTGGCGTTGGCGTCCCCATCGATCGGGGGGACGGGGACAGGGGGAGATGCCCGAGCCAACAGGGAGGCCAAACGCCAAGAGCGCCGCGATGATGGCATCGCGGCGCTCTTGCGCAATTGACTTTGGTCAGTCCTTGTCTCTCGGGGCCGAATTTTTCAATCCGGTCAGAGAGGGTAGAGGAGACTTGCCAAGGGCCGCCGACAATCGCGGGCGGCTGTCGCCTTAGAAGCCTTCACGCTCCAGGCGCTTGCGCTCCAGCTTGCGGGCGCGGCGCACGGCCTCGGCCTTCTCGCGGGCGCGGCGCTCCGAGGGCTTCTCGTAATTGCGGCGCAGCTTCATCTCACGGAACACGCCCTCGCGCTGCATCTTCTTCTTGAGCGCCTTCAGGGCCTGGTCGACGTTGTTGTCACGAACGAGAACTTGCACGTTGTGTCTCAGCTCCTCTACGCTGAATAGAACCCCGTCGCACGACACGAATGCCGTCCGGGAAGGAAGCCTAGGTAGCACAGTCGGCGGTCAAGCTCAAGAGGACTCATCGGAAAAAATGGCAATTTTGAAAATCGCCCGCATGGGGCACCCGGTGCTGGCCCGTGTGGCCGAGCCGGTGGCCGACATGGCGGCGCCCGAGGTGCAGCGGCTGATCGACGACATGATTGACACCATGCGCGATGCGGGTGCCGCCGGATTGGCGGCGCCGCAGGTTCATGTGCCGCTGCGTCTGGTGATCTTCCACGCCCCGGCGGCGCGCACCGGCGACGCGGCGGTGCCGTTGACCGTGTTGGGCAATCCGGGGATTGAACCTCTCGACGCTGACAGCCAAGTGGGATACGAAGGCTGCCTGTCGTTGCCGGGCCTGACCGGGGCGGTGCCGCGCTGGCGGCGCATCCGCTATGGCGGGTTGGACCGCGACGGGCGGTTGGTGGAGCGGGAGGCCGAGGGCTTCCACGCCCGGGTGGTGCAGCACGAATGCGACCATCTGGACGGCGTGCTGTACCCGCAACGCATGACCGATTTGGGCCGCTTCGGCTTTGTCGAGGAAGTGCGGCGCGGTCTGGAACAGGAGTGAAGGCATGGATTTCCACGATATTCGTGATCGTCTGGTGCTGGCGGCACTGCCCCATGCGGTGTTCGAGGGGTGGACCCCGCGCACCCTGGAAACCGCCGCGCGGGAACTGGATCTGGACGCCACCATGGCCGAGCGCGCCTTCATGGCCGGGCCGTCGGCGGCGGTGGAACATTTCGTCGATCTGGCCGACCGCCTGATGGAACAGGACGTGGCCGGGCTGGATCTGACGGCGATGCGGTTGCCCGACCGGGTTTTCGCCCTGCTGGATTGCCGGTTCCGCCGCTGGGCGCCGCACCGCGAGGCCATCCGCCGCGCCCTGGCCGTCCTGGCCCTCAACCCGCTGACCGCCGCCCGCGCCACCGCCCGCACCGTGGACGCGGTGTGGCGTGTGGCCGGGGACAATTCCGCCGATTTCTCGTGGTACACCCGTCGCGCCACCCTGGGCGCGGTCTATTCGGCCGCCATGCTGTTCTGGCTGGACGACGAATCCGACGATTGCGTTGAAACCCAAGCCTTCCTGCGCCGCCGTCTGGCCGATGTCGGCCGCGTCACCAGCCTGCGCAAGCGTGCTCAGGCGTGGCTGGGTGATTGCGCCAAAGGTGTCGGGATGCCGCGCGGGATTTAGGGTCGCGGAAAAACTCCGTCAGCGCCGCGTCAGTCCTGAGCGGTGGCGGAGGGCGGGACGCAGAGCCCTTCGGCCTGTTCCTTGGCTTCCAGCGCCCGCAGCTTGCGCTTTTGCTTGATGTAGCCGAGGAAGCCGATCACCAGGGCCAGGCCGAAGAAGCCCAGCAGCGCGTACCACTTGTTCTCGCCCAGCCACATGGCCAGGGCCTTGCCCAGCCAATAGCCGCCCCAGGCGAAGCTGTGCGCCCACACCATGGCGGCGATGAAGTTCAGCACCAGATAGCGCAGGCGCGATACCCCCGAGATGCCGATGACGAAGGGGGCGATGTTGCGGATGCCGTAGATGAAGCGGAACGACAGGATGAACAGGGTGGGGTGGTCCTTCACCAGTTGGAAGGCCCACTCGATCTTGTGGCCCAGGGTGGGCCAGCGATTCAGCAGCGGCGCGCCATAGCGTCGGCCGATGAAGTAGTAAAGCTGGTCGCCGCAGAAGCTGCCGGTGAAGGCGGCCAGGGCCAGCAATTCGACGTTCAGCGGCAGTTCGCCCGCCGATTTGGCGGCGCCCAGCAGGATGACGATGGTTTCACCTTCGACGAAGGTGGCGACCAGCACCAGCAGGTAGGTCAGGTAATGGTACTCGGCGACAAGCCGAAGGATCATATCTTCCAAGAGTGACCTGCCCGCTCCGAACCGTCCGACGATGCTCGCGCACTCTTATATCCGCTCGCCGTGCGCGCGGCGATGATCTCGGTCAACGAACCCCGATTTTCAAGCGCGGCGATCAAGAAAGTGTCGCGCCGTTTCATACCAAAGGACAATCCCGTAAGGCGGGGTGGGCGTCAATGCCCAATCGCCGCCCTCACGGAATGGTCATGGATCACAGCTTGCGCGGACTGAGATGGGTGACGTGGCCCATCTTGCGGCCCGAGCGGGCCTCGGCCTTGCCGTACAGGTGCAGCTTGGCCACCGGGTCCTTCAGGATGTCGGGCCAGTCGTGCACGTCGTCGCCGATCAGATTCTTCATGATGGCGTCGGAATGGCGTTCCGGGCTGCCCAGCGGCAGGCCGCAGACGGCGCGCACGAATTGCTCGAACTGGTCGGTGACGCAGGCGTCGATGGTCCAGTGGCCGGAATTGTGCGGGCGCGGCGCCATTTCGTTGGCCAGCAGATGGCCGTCCTTGGTGACGAACATCTCGACCGCCAGCAGGCCGACCAGATCCAGCGCCCCGGCCACCTTGTGGGCGGCGGCCATGGCGGCTTCGGCCAGGGTGCGGGGGATGGGGGCGGGGACGGTGGTGGTGTCCAGGATGTGATTGGTGTGGACGTTCCACGCCGGATCGAAGGTGGCCGAGGCGCCGTCCGGGCCGCGCGCCACGATCACCGAGATCTCGCCCGCGAAATCGATGAAGCCTTCCAGGATGGCTTCACCGGTATTCAGGGATTCCCATGCCTCGCCCAGATCGGTGTCGGCGGTGATCTTGACCTGCCCCTTGCCGTCATAGCCGAAGCGGGTGGTCTTCAGCACGCCCAGCGGCCGTTCGGCCACGGCTTCTTGATTTGTCGGCTCCGCCGACGACGGGTGGCCCAGCCTGGCCACCGCGTCCGCCAGTTCGGCGGCGCTGCCGACCTTGGCCCACGGCGCCGTCTCGATGCCGATGGAGTTGAAGAAGGTCTTTTCGGCGATGCGGTCCTGCGCCACCTCCAGCACCTGCCAGCCGGGCCGCACCGGCACCAGACCGGACAGCAGGCGCACGCTTTCGGCCGGGATGTTCTCGAACTCGAACGTCACCACGTCGACGGCGCGGGCAAAGGCTTCCAGGGCTTTCAGATCGGTGTATTCGGCCACCGTGGCCGCCGCCGTCACCTGTTCGGTGGGGCTGTCGGCCTCGGGGCAGAAGACGTGGACGCGATAACCCAGGCGGGGGGGGGGCCGCCCCGCCCCACCGGCCCACAAGGCCCCCC
>JAEXAH010000120.1 GCA_023458315.1 Pseudomonadota bacterium | reverse complement strand
GGGCCGGGCTGGGGGCAGGGGCCAGCGGCCGCGCCGCCGCGACGGCGGTGCCCGGTCCGGCAGTGGGGTGTCCGGCGGGGGGCAGGGCGTCCAGGCTGGCGATCTGGGTCGGCCCCATGACCTTCATGGACAGGAACTTTTCCGACAGGGCGCGCAGGCGGGCCGGGTCGTTCAGATAGCTCCACTCGGCCTTGAGGACGTGGATGGCTTCCTGGTTGCCCTGGATTTCGCGGTTCAGTTCCGACAGGCGGGCTTCCTGTTCCTTGACCTCGTGCTTGACGAAGAACAGGCCGACGCCCATGGCGCCCGCCAGGCAGGCGCAGACGATGGTGGTTCCCAGACCCCGGATCATCGCGCATTCCTCCCTTGGTCGGCCCAGGCGGGGGCGTCGGTGCGGATGGCGACCCGCAGCTTGGCCGAACGGGCGCGCGGGTTGCGCGCCACCTCGGCGGCAGAGGGGGCGATGGCCTTGCGCCCGGCCAGGGTGAAGGTGGGGGCGGGACCGGCGACGGCCACCGGCAGGTGGCGCGACGGCGCGGGCATGTCGCCGGAACGCTGCTTCAGAAAGCTTTTGACCACCCGGTCTTCCAGCGAATGGAAGGTGACGACCGCCAGACGGCCGCCCGGCGCCAGCAGGCGCTCGGCGGCGGCCAGCCCGCGCTCCAGTTCGCCCAGTTCGTCGTTCACATGGATGCGCAGCGCCTGGAAGGTGCGGGTGGCGGGGTGGATGCCGTCGCCCGACTTGCGCACCACCTTGGCGATCACCGCCGCCAGTTCCAGGGTGCGCTCGAACGGCTTGTCGGCGCGGGCGGCGACGATGGCGCGGGCCACCGGGCGCGACAGCCGTTCTTCGCCCAGGGTGTAGATCAGGTTGGCCAGCGTGGTTTCGTCATAGGTGTTGACCACGTCGGCCGCCGACGGCCCGGCCTGTTCCATGCGCATGTCCAGCGGCCCGTCCTTGGCGAAGGAAAAGCCGCGCTCGGCCTGATCGATCTGCATGGACGACACGCCGATATCCAGGGCGATGCCGTCAACGCGATTGACACCGCACTCGGCCAAAAGCTGGTCCATGTCGCCGTAGCGGCCCTCCAGCAGATGCAGGCGCCCGGCCTGGGCTTGGGCCAGGGCGCGCCCGGCGGCGGCGGCGTTGGGGTCGCGGTCGATGCCGTAGACGGTGCAGGCGGCGCGGCCCAGCACGGCCAGGCTGTAGCCGCCCGCGCCGAAGGTGCCGTCCACGTAGATGCCGCCGTCACGGGGGGCCAGCCCGGTCAGCACTTCGTCCAGAAGCACCGAGACGTGAGGGGAATCCGAGTCCTGGGTCGGGAAAGGGGCGCTCATTTTCCGTCTCCGCCGACAGGCTTCTTCAGGGGCAGGGTGGGACGGTTCCGGAGGGCGCGGGCGCGGATTTCCGCCTCGACCGCCTTATAGGCTTCGGGTTCCCAGATCTGGAAGGTCTGGCCCTTGCCGACAAAGGCGCACAGATCGGTGATGCCCGCATGGGCCATCACGTCCTCGGGCAGCACGATGCGGCCTTCGGGGTCCCAGGCCAGTTGGCGGGCGTCGGCGAAGATCAGGGCCGAGATGTCTTCCTGTTCCGGCGAGAAGGCGGCGAAATCCTGGGTGCTGTCGGACAGCCGTTCCATGAAGTCCATGCCGCAGCCCTCGATGCAGGCCGCGGTGAAGGAACGGTAGGCGATGATGCCTTGAAAGGGCTGCTGGGACAGGGTCGCACGAAAGGTCGCGGGGACGCTGACACGTCCCTTTTTGTCGACCTTGTTCGTGAATGTGGAGAGGAAGAGCCCCATCCTCGTCCGCCTTGCCGAAAAAAATGCCCGAAGCCCCCACCCCACGTCCGACCCGACGGGGAGCACACGTCTCCCGTGGTCCGGTCATCGGTGGGTGGATATGGGATATCATGGGGAAACATGGGCGTCAATGGTATCGAGTAGTAAAACAATGGGGTTGGAGCGGTTTCTTACAATTTTGCCTAAGTTGTTGTCAAAGTAGTCGAAGATTGCCTTGCAAGGCTTTGAAAATCGTTATGTTTTTGCCATTCATGCCGGAAAGTCCGCCTTTTTCTTGCCGCAAACAAAACGAGAACAGTTTGTAGCGCCCAGGATTGCCCGGGGCTGGCGGGGAAATGGGAAAACATGGGAAAGCCAAGGAAAAGCGCCAGATGGCCTGTAAGCCGGGTTCTGTACCCATGGTTTCCCATGGGTGACGACCATTCATCTGGGACGTCCGTTACCGGACGCCTCACGCGACCGACCCGGGCGGCTACGCGGAAGTGCGTTTGGCTCCGCTTGCGCGAAGGCTGCCGCCCCTATTTGGTCTTGCTCCCGGTGGGGTTTGCCGTGCCGCTTCCGTTGCCGGTCGCGCGGTGCGCTCTTACCGCACCCTTTCACCCTTACCGCCCGGGTTCCAAGGAACCGGGGTGGCGGTTTGCTTTCTGTGGCACTTTCCCTAGGGTCGCCCCCGCCGGACGTTATCCGGCACCGTACTTCCGTGGAGCCCGGACTTTCCTCCCCCGGGATCAGATCCCAAGAGCGGCCGTCCGGCCATCTGGCGCGGGCGCACTGTGGGCCGGATGGCGCCCGCCGTCAAGTGCGGCCTTGCGGGGTGTAAAGCCCAGGTCGAACGGAAGTCTTTGTTGTGGTTATATTCGGCGTTTACTGTATCGGATGTGGGGTGTTTGCCCGATGTGGCGTGTTTTTCCGGGCGGTGATTTCGGAATTGTGCGTAAACGGCCGGTTTTTTGGATGGCGTTGACTTCGCTGCATCGCGGGAGCCCATGAAAAAAGCCCTTCGCCGGGGGGGCGAAGGGCTTTGACGGACGGCGCGGCGTCAGCCGAACAGCTTGTCGATCTCGTCCTGGCTGATGCCCTGGTTTTCCAGGGCCGGGCCGTTGAGCAGCTTGGCGTCGTCGTCGCGGTGGTCGTCCTGGGTCTTGGGCACGATCTCGGCGATGTTGTCCGGCCCCCAGATGTCGATCATGTTGTTGATGCGGCCTTCGACGTATTGCAGCGTCTTGACCACCTTGGTGATGCGCTGGCCGGTAATGTCCTGGAAGTTGCAGGCTTCGAAGATGTTGATGATGGTTTCGTTGATGTCCTCGGCCAGACGGCCCACATAGGCGTCGACGCCGTGCGACTGGATTTCCTTGGTCAGACCCTCGATCTTCTCGGCGGCCTCCAGGATGGACTGGGTGGCGCCTTCGGTGGCGGACACGATGGCGTCCAGTTCGAAGGTGACGGCCATCAGGCGGTCGTCGTCGGCGTCCTTGGGCCGCAGGGCGGCGATTTCGTGCTTGGTCTGCTCGATGCAGACCGCCAGCGCCCGCAGCTCGGTCTTCAGCATGGAGACTTCGGCCTGCTTCTGGCCGATCATCTCGTCCATGCTTTGCATCTGGGCCGAAGGCGGCGGCGGTTCCTCGCCTTTGATCAGATGTTCCAGCGCCCGGATGTCGCCGCGGATTTCGTTCAGCGCCTTCAGCACCTCGCTGTTGGAGGGGCCGCCCAGCGCGGCGGCGGCCGGGGCGTCGCCGCCCTTGGCGGACAGGGCCTTCAGGCGCTGGAGTTCGGCGGTGAACAGCTTGCGTTCAGTCATCATGATGGTATTCGCGCCCTTCCCCTTCGCGTATTGTCCCGGCGATCCGTTCCCCCTTCCCTTAGGGGTCCGTCCGCCCGGCCGACCCCCCGTTGTCGGCGATGCCTTCGATCCATGGCTGATACGATTTATCTGCGCCCAGAATATGGTCGGTCAACCACTTCTTGAGCATCATCAAGACTTCTTCGTCCAGGGCCGAGCGGTCGCCGCCGTTCCAGCGGTCGCGCAGGGCGCGCACCTTGCCTTCCAGGTCGCGGTGCAGGGCGCGGTGTTCGTCCAGGTGGGGATAGGCGGCGGTGGCCAGGATCCCTTCCTCGCGCCGGAAATGGTGTTCGGTGTATTCGGCCAGCACGTTGACGACGGTGCCGACCACTTCGCGGCTTTGGCCGGTTTCGGCGGCGTCGTGCAACTGGTTCAGCAGGTTGATCAGGATGCGGTGGTCGGAATCCAGCATGGCGTTTCCGACGCCGTAAGCCTCGCTCCACGCCAACGCCGCCATCGCCCGCATCCTACCAAGGTGTCGCCGCCGCCACTATACCTTGTCCGGTGGCGCGCACAAGCGGAGCGGGGTGAGCGGCCGCCGCTTTGGTGATATGGTCGGGGGGCAAGACCTTCCAGCGACGGGCCGCCAGCGTGAGACATCTGCGCATCGCCACCTTCAACATGGAAAGCCTGGACGACCGGGTGGGCGAGGGCGATTTCGCCGACCGGGTGGCGGTGCTGCGGCCCCAGTTGCTGCGCCTGCGCGCCGACGTGCTGTGCCTGCAAGAGATCAACGCCCACGGCCCGACCAAGAAGGGGCCGCGCGGCCTGCCCGCCCTGGACCGCCTGCTGGACGGCACCGAACTGGCCCATTTCCACCGGGTGGTGTCGCTGAACCGGGGCGGGGTGCGGCCGTCCGACCGCCACAATCTGGTGATCCTGTCGCGCTATCCGGTGCTGGAGCACGGTCAGTGGTGGCACGATCTGGTGGAGCCGCCGCGCTATCGCCCGGCCACCGCCCAGCCCCGCCCGGCCCAGGACGAGCCGGTGGAATGGGACCGGCCGCTGCTGCACGTCCGGCTGGCCTTGCCCGGCGGGCGGGCGCTGCATGTGGTCAACATCCATCTGCGGGCGCCGCGCGCCGCCTTTCTGCCCGGGCAGAAGGCCGAGCACGGCCGCTGGCACAGCGTCGGCGGCTGGGCCGAGGGCTTCTTCCTGGCCAGCGTCAAACAGGCCGGGCAGGCGCTGGAGGCGCGGCTGCTGGTGGACAGGATTCTGGAGGCCGAGCCCGAGGCGCTGCTGGCGGTGTGCGGCGATTTCAACGCCGACGACCGCGCGCCGCCGGTACGCACCATCCGTGGCGACGAAGAGGACACCGGCAACGGCCATCTGGCGCCCCGCGTGCTGGTGCCGGTGGAACGGTCGCTGGCGGCCGACCGGCGGTTTTCGGTGATCCACCACGGCCGCCCGGTCATGCTGGACCACATCCTGGTGTCACGGCCGCTGCTGGGCCGGTTCCTGGCGGCGGAAATCCACAACGAAGCCCTGGGCGACGAGATCGTGTCGCCCGCCACGATCTGGGGCGCCCCGGATTCCTACCATGCGCCGCTGGTGGCGGAATTCACCCTGCCCAGGACGGAGTGATATAATACCACCCGGCCTACGGCCGACCGGTCGGCAGGTGATAGATGCGCAGCCGGACCTCGGTCCCCACCGGGCCGGGGATGACCACCTGCAATTCGTTGCCCGCCTCGCCGGCGAATTCGACGCCGGGATAATGGTCGGGGGAATTGTCCAGGCCCACCAGCTTCGGCCCCTTGGCGGTGTCCTCGATCAGCATCATGTCGATGTTTTCCTGATCGCGCGAGGTGGCCAGGAACAGATACCACCCGGCCTTGGGCACGCTGTAGGACTGGACATAGGCGGGCATGTCGTAGCGCGGATTTTCCTGGATGCGGCCGTCCACCTGGGCCAAGGCGGGCGGGATGGCGGCAACGCCGTGGCTGCCGACCCAATCGGCCAGGGCCACGTCCACCTCGTTCTGATAGCGTTTCAGGCGGCGTTGCCACAGCGCCTCGCGGTCGGGGCCGCGCTGGGCGGCGTCGCCCGCCAGCAACTCGCGCACCAGATCGGCGCGCTGGGCGAAGTTGACGCCGCTGCCGGTGGGAACGCGGGTGCCCTGGGCGTTGATCTCGATCAGGTTGCCGCCCGACACCACGCCGATCACCTGGCCGCGTCCGTCCAGCATGGGCGAGCCCGAGGCGCCGCCCTGCACCGGCAGCGAATGCTGCAACAACTGGCGGTCGGCCAGATCGCTTTTGACCAGGAAGAAATCGGTCAGCGCCGTCAGGCGGCCGATCTGCAACTGCGCCTCGGGGTCGTCCAAATTGACGCCGCCCAGGGCCGCGCTTTCGATGGGAAAGCCCACATAGCCCACCGGATCGCCCGGTTCCAGCGCCACCAGATCGGCATCGGCGGCCAGCGGCAGCGGCGGCCCCAGCTTGCCCGCGTCGGCGGGCGCCACCCGCAACAGCGCCACATCATAGCCGCCGGCCCCGACGATGGGACGGCTGGCGCCGCCCGCCCCGGCGGCCAACGGGCCATAGGCCCGCCACGCGTCCTCGAACCGGCGGTATTGCGGATGCATCTCGGTGGCGACCACCGCCACGTCGCCGGACGATGCCCCCGCGCCGCGCACCACCAGGGTCAGGCCCGCGCCCATGTCGCGGAACTGTTCGACCACATGGGCGCTTGTCACCAGCACGCCGTCGCCGACCACGAAGGCGGTGCCGAACGGCGTCACCCCCTGGGAATCCTTGGCCATCACCAGATAGACCGAATGCTGGGCATCGCGCAGCCGTGCCGCCAGTTGCCCGTCGGAACGGCCGGGACCGCCCCGCGCCTCGGCCATCAACTGCACCACCGCCTGACGGTCGGCGTGGTTCATCCAGCCCATGCCCGCCAGCGACGCCACCAGCACCACGGTCAGCACGGTCAGCAGCACCCGCACGCGCCGTTCGGTGGCGGCGGCCACGCGGGCGGCGCTGTCATGGTGAACCGGCGACGGCGGCGGCGCGCCGTCATCCTCGAACACCTGCACCCGCAACAGCGGCCCGTTCTCGGCGCCCAGGCGCAATTCGGCGGCGGACGGCAGCACGTCGCCCTCGAACGCCTCGTCGCCGTCCAGCCAGACCGAGGAATCGGGGTCCAGCAACAGGCGATAGCGCCCCAGCTTGCGTTCGAATGCCAGATGATAACGCGACACCGCCTGGGCATCGGCGCCGAAGCACACGTCGCACGAGGGATGGCGGCCGACCACCACGCTGACCTGGCTGTCGGGGAATTCAAGGACGCGGCCGGTTTCCGACCCGTCGGCCAGGATGACGCGCAACGGCATGACCCCATCCTACAGGCGGTTGGTTAACGGAACATCGCCAAAAGAAAAAGGCCCGGCGGGTGGCCGGGCCTTGTTCCATCGCGGGATCAATCCTCGCGGTGGGTGCGTTCCAGCCGTTCGTGCCGTTCCTGCGCCTCGATGGACAGGGTGGCGATGGGGCGGGCTTCCAGGCGGCGGATGGTGATGGGCTCGCCGGTTTCCTCGCAATAGCCATAGGAACCGTCGGCGATGCGTTCCAGCGCCGAATCGATCTTCGAGATCAGCTTGCGCTCGCGGTCGCGGGTGCGCAATTCCAGGGCGCGGTCGGTTTCCGCCGAGGCGCGATCGGCGATGTCCGGTTCCTGAAGGCCGCCTTCCTGAAGGTGGGCCAGGGTTTCATCCGATTCGCGCAACAGCTCGGATCGCCATGCCAGAAGCTTTTGCCGGAAATATTCCCGCATCCGCTCGTTCATGAAGGGCTCTTCTTCGGTCGGACGGTAATCCGGCGGCAGAGTGACAGTCATCCGCTCCCTCGATTCAAGGGTCGATCCAAAATTTTGCCGGGGGAATATATTGGGCGGGGGCAGAGGCCGCAAGGGGCGCGTGTGCGGATGGCCGGGAAAAGTGCCCGCCAAGTGGCCGCGAAGTCTGTGCCGGACGGCCTAGGGTCAAAACCCAATTAATCTATCGTCAGCGTTGGCGTTCCAAGGGCGCCATGGCAGGCGC
>JAEXAH010000119.1 GCA_023458315.1 Pseudomonadota bacterium | reverse complement strand
CGTCGCCTATCAAGCGCCGACGCCGCCGCCCGGGGGGGGGGCGGCGTCCAGGCGGCCATGCTGTGGCGTGCGGTCAGCGGCCGGGCAGGTTGCGGCAATAGATGCCGCGCTGCTCGGGGATGGGCTTGAACTTGTCGGAAATGCCCAGCACCGTCTCGGCGCCGCCCAGATAGAGGAAGCCGTCGTCGGGCATGATCTTGGACACGTTGTCCAGCACCCGGCTTTTGGTCGGCTGGTCGAAATAGATCAGCACGTTGCGGCAGAACACCACGTCGAACTGGCCCAACGCCTTGAGATCGTGCAGCAGGTTGTATTCGCGGAACTGCACCATGGCGCGGATCGACGGATCGATCTGCCACATCTCGTTATTCTTCTTGAAGTACTTGACCAGCAATTGGATGGGCAGGCCGCGCTGCACCTCGAATTGCGAGTACATGCCCGCCTTGGCCTTTTCCAGCATTTCGTTGGAAATGTCGGTGCCGACGATCTCCACCTTCCAGCCGGGCATCTTGGGCGCTTCTTCCTTGAGGATCATGGCGAGGCTGTACGCCTCCTGACCCGAGGACGAGGCCGCCGACCAGATGCGGAAGCTTTTCTTGGTGGCCCGCGTCTTCAGCATGGCGGGCAGCACCACGTCCTTGAACTGGTCGAAGGGCTTGATGTCGCGGAAGAAGAAGGATTCGTTGGTGGTCATCGCCTCCGTGACCTCGCGCAGCAGGTCTTCGCCGGCGGTGCGCAACGACGCCACCAGATCGTCCAGACCCTTGAGGCCGCGCTTGCGCGCCACCGGGGTCAGGCGCGATTCCAGCAGGTACGCCTTGTCGCGGGTGATGACCAGACCGGAGCGGTCCTTCAGCAGCTTGGCGATGAAGTCGAAATCTTCGGGTCGCATGGCCTTAGCGCCTCGACGCCAGCTTGATCATCCACGGCGCGATCTCGGGCAGCGGCAACACGGCGGAACAGATGCCCGCGTTGGCCGCCGCGCCGGGCATGCCCCAGACGACGGAGGTTGCTTCATCCTGGGCGATCACGGTGCCGCCCCCCTGGACGACCACCTGGCCGCCCTTGGCCCCGTCCGAACCCATGCCGGTCAGGATGGCGACCAGCACCCGCTTGCCATAGGCCGCCGAAATGCTGCGCAGCATGGGATCGACGGCGGGACGGCAGAAATTCTCGGGCGGGTTCTTGTTCAGGCGAATGACCTTGTCGGTGCCCTTGACCTCCACCTGCATGTGGAAGTCGCCGGGCGCGATGTAGACGCGGCCGCTTTTGACCACTTCGCCGTCCACGCCTTCCTTGGCGTCCCAGCCCGACACGCGGCTGATGTGCTCGGCCAGGATGGTGGTGAAGGTGGCGGGCATGTGCTGGGTGATCAGGATCGGCTGCTTCACCGTTCCGGCGCGCATGGTGCCCAGCAGGTTGAACAGCGCCTGCGGGCCGCCGGTGGACGAACCGATGGCGATGATGTCGGGCACTTCCGGCGCATGGGTGCGCAATTGCGGCGGACCGGCCGGGTGCAGGGTGCTGGGGCGCGGCGCCGGGGCGGCGGCCGGGCGCAGGGCGGTGGACACGCCGGGGCGCGGCTTGCGGCTGGGATCGCGGCGGCGGGCCTGGCCCAGCGCCTTGACCTTGCCCAAAAGCTCGCTCTTGAAATCCATGCCGCCAGCCAGATCGCGGGTGGTGGTCGGCTTGGGGATGTAGTCGGCGGCGCCCATCTGCAACGCCCGCATGGAGATGTCGGCGCCCTTCAGGGTCAGGGTGGATTGCATGATGATGCGGACGCCGGGATCGGCGGCCAGCAGCTTGGGCAGCGCGGTCATGCCGTCCATCACCGGCATCTCGATGTCCAGCACGATGACGTCCACTTCCTGGCGTTCCAGGGCGGACAGCGCCATCTGGCCGTTGCCGACCGAGGCGATGACGGCGATGCCGGGATCTTCTTCCAGGATGCGAGTCACCAGGCCGCGCACCACCGCCGAATCATCCACGAGCATGACGCGAATCTGGTCGGCGTTACCGGCGGCTGCGGACGGGGCTGGGTCGAGGGCCATTTACGCGGGGCATCCTTGCAACAAAAAAGGGACGGCGTCTTACAGCAAACCGACCTGCGAGAACTTGGCTTGCAGGATTTCGCTGTCGAACGGCTTCATGATGTATTCGTTGGCGCCGGCGGTGATGGCTTCCTGGATGTGGTCGATGTCGTTCTCGGTGGTGCAGAACACCACCACCGGCTTGTCGCCACCCGGCAGCTTGCGCAACTCGCGCAGGAAATCGATGCCGTTCATCACCGGCATGTTCCAGTCGAGCAGCACCGCGTCGGGCAAGGCTTCCTTGCAGCGGTCCAGCGCCTGCTGGCCATCCTCAGCCTCGACGGTGTTGAAGGACAGTTCATGCAGGATCTTCCGGGCCACCATACGGATGACCTTGGAATCATCGACGATCAGACAGGACTTCATGCCCCTGGTGCCTCCATAAGCAAGGACCCACAGCCCCTGGGGAGCCTTGCTGGTCTACCGTCCCCAGTTCTTATTATTTATAGTCTTACTATTCGTTCCTGTTGAAATCCAGCAGCTTGGCGACGTCCAGCACCACCAGCAGCTTGTCCTCCAGGCGGTAGATGCCGGCCGAGAACTCGCGCCACATGGGGTCCAGGGTCGGCGGATTGCGTTCGAACTTGGCGGCGGGCAGGCTCAGCACCTCGCCGACCTGGTCGACCAGCAGCGAATAAAGCTCGCCGCCCTGGTCCACCACCACGCTCATGCCCTTGCTTTGGGCGCTGTTGTTGGGCAGGCCCAGACGCAGGCGCACATCGACGGCGGTGACGATCCGGCCGCGCAGGTTCAGCGAACCGGCGACCTCACGCGGGGCCAGGGGGATGCGGGTGATCTTCTGCGGCCCCAGCACGTCCTGGACGGTGAGGACCGGGATGCCGAACATCTGGCCCTCGATGTACATGGTCACGTAGTCCTGGGTTTCCGGAGCGGCAAGCTCGGTTCCCGGACGCTTTCCGGCGGGGACGATCTGATTCATGCGGCACCTTTGATGGCGGCAAGCGTGCTGGCGATGGTGGCAAGCAGCGAGTCACGGTCGAACTTGGCGACGTAATCGTTGAAGCCGACCTGACGGCCACGCTCGAAATCCTTTTCGGTGGCGTGGCTGGACAGGGCGATCATGGGCGTCGCCTGCCAGCGGCCGTCGGAACGGACCGCCTGGGCGAACTCGAAACCGCTCATGCCCGGCATCTCGATGTCGCTGATGATCATGTCGTAATCGTGGCCCTGCTCGCGCAGTTGCAGGGCACGGTCGGCACCCTCGACCGCGATCACCTCGTACCCGGCGACGCCCAGCAGCGGGGTCAGCAGGTTGCGGAAGAACGGGCTGTCGTCCACCAGCAGGATGCGCGGCGCGCTGTGTTCGTCGCTGCCGTATTCCTTGTCGGCGCGGCCGAACCAGTCACCGAACGCCTGCGGCAGATAATAGCCCGCGTCGACGATGGTGGTGGCCTTGCCCGCGATGACGGCGGTGCCGATGACGCCGGGATTGTCGGCCGACAGCTCGACCTTCAGGCGGTCCTCGACGATGTCGACGATCTCGTCGACCACCAGACCCATGGTGTGTTCGCGGTCCGAGAACACCAGCACCGGCTGGCGGCCTTCGTCGCGGAACTGGGTCGAGCCGTCGATGGCGACCAGCGGCATGAGGTGGCCGCGATACTGAACCATGGGCTTGCCGTGGCTGTATTCGACGTCCTTGACCTCGATCTCTTCCAGACGGGCGACCAGGGCCAGCGGAACGGCCTTGAGGTCGTCGCCACCGGCGCGGAACACCAGCAGCGAGGTCTTGGAATCGCCGTGCACGTCGCGCACCACGGCCTGTTCGGTGGTCTGGCCGCCGCCCAGCAGGCCGGATTCGCCGGTGGCGCCCGCGATGCCGTTGGGGTCCAGGATCATGATCACCGAGCCGTCGCCCAGGATGGTGTTGCCCGAGAACATGGAGATGTGGCGCAGGATCGGCGCCACCGGCTTGACCACGATTTCCTCGGTGTCGAAGACGCGGTCGACGATGATGCCGAAGGTGTAGGTGCCGACCTGGGTGACGACGATGAAGGTGTCCTGGACGCCCTGTTCGTCGTTCAGGCGCAGCAGCCGCTTCAGGCTGACCAGCGGCAGCAGACGGTCACGCAGGCGCAGCACCGGCGCGCTGTTGATCATCTCGATGCCGTGTTCGGAATTGGCGGTGGTCCGCACCAGTTCCAGCACGCTGATCTGCGGGATGGCGAAGCGTTCGGACGCGCATTCGACGATCAGCGCCGAAACGATGGCCAGGGTCAGCGGGATCTTGATGACGAAGGTCGAGCCCTTGCCCGGCCACGACTTCAACTCGACGGTGCCGCCGATCTTCTCGATGTTGGTGCGCACCACGTCCATGCCGACGCCACGGCCGGACACCGACGTCACCTTCTCGGCGGTGGAGAAACCGGCCTTGAAGATGAACTGATAGATCTGCTGGGGCGTCAGCGCCTCCAGCTCGGATTCGGTGGCGATGCCGCTGCCGATGGCCTTTTGCTTGATCTTGTCCAGATTCAGGCCGCGGCCGTCGTCGGAAATCTCGATGATGATGTGGCCGCCCTCGTGGAAGGCGTTCAGCACCACCTTGCCCACTTCCGGCTTGCCCGCCTTCTTGCGTTCCTCCGGCCCTTCCAGGCCGTGGTCGGCGGAATTGCGGACCATGTGGGTCAGCGGGTCCTTGATCAGCTCGAGCACCTGGCGGTCCAGCTCGGTCTCGGCGCCCAGCATTTGCAGGTCGATCTTCTTGCCCATTTCGACCGAAAGGTCGCGGACGATGCGCGGCAGCTTGGCCCAGGCGTTGCCGATGGGCTGCATGCGGGTCTTCATCACCCCTTCCTGAAGGTCGGTGGTGATGTGGCTCAGGCGCTGCAACGGCGCGGTGAATTCACTGTCGTCGCGGCCGCGGACCATCTGGAGCAACTGGTTGCGGGTCAGCACCAGTTCGGACACCAGGGTCATCAGGTTTTCCAGCAGCTCCACGTTGACGCGGATGGTCTGGGCGGCGACCGCCGATTCCTTGGCCTCGCCAGCGGGGGCGGCGGGCGGGGCGGCGTCCTTGATGACGGCCGGCGGGGCGGCGGTCGGCGCCGGAACGCTGGCCTTGACCTCCGGCTCGGGCTCGGGCTCGGGGGCCGGGGCGGCGGCGGCCTGCTGCTGCGCGGCGGCGGCTTCCTTGGCGCGCTCCTTGGCCATCTCGGTCAGGATGTCGGTTTCGCTGGCGGCCTTCTTGCCGGCGGCGTAGGCGGCTTCCACCTCGGCCAGCAGATCGGCGGCGACCGGGAACGGCGTGTCCTGGGCGGGCGCGGCGGCGGCCGGGGCGGCACCGGCCGGCTGATAGCGGCCCTCCGCCATGGCGTTCAGCTTTTCGATCAGGTCTTCGTCGCTGCCCTCGGGCTCGCACTCGTTCTGCTCCAGGTGGCCCAGGATCAGCTTGATGCGGTCGATGGCCTGAAGGATCAGGGTCACGGCGTCGGGCGTGACTTCCAGTTCGCCGTCGCGGAACTTGCCCAGCACGTTCTCGGACGCGTGCGCCACATGTTCCAGGCGCGGCAGGCCCAGGAAGCCGCAGGTGCCCTTGATGGTGTGGACCAGCCGGAAGATGTTTTGCAGAATCGCCGGTTCAGGGTTCTGTTCCAGCTTCACCAGCTCGACGTCGAGAACGGAAAGACTTTCCGAGGTCTCGGTCAAAAATTCGCTGAGGAGATCATCCATGGTCGACTCCAGCTCCCGCACCTTTAAACCGCGCGTACCCTAAAAAAACGTACTTGCCCCCAGGGTATGGCGGACAGCAATTCCGTTTAATAGCACGGTCCCGAGGGCAATAGAAGGACCGTGACCATCCGAACACGACACTCAGACCGAAGACGGAGCGGCGATCAGCGCCAGCCCGTCCGGGGTCAGGGAAACTTGCAGTCGGGCACCCAGGCGCCCGGCCAGGATTCGCGCCAGTTCCGCCTGGGCGCCGCGCGGCCCGGCGGGGGCGCGGCCCTCCACCAGCACCTGCCGCGCCTCGTCGGCCAGGCTGGCGGGTTCGCCCCAGGCGGTGACGCGCGGCAGGGCGTTTTCCTGGGCGATGGCGATGCGGCCGCCGCGCGGCAGCGCGTCCTTGGCCAGCAACACCAGATTGAGCAGCAACCGCGCGCTGGCGCCGTCCAGGGCGGTCGGCGCGGCGGGCCACGACAGAACCAGCCCCGGCGAGGCGGCCGACACCTGGGTCGCCAGATAGGCTTCGATCAGTTCGGTCAGCACCACGCTGCTTTGCGGCGTGCTGGCGGCGGGGCCAAGCGCCGCGCGAAAGAACTTCAGCCGCGCCACGGCGCCCGAGGCGGCGCCGGACACCAGCGCCATGGTTTCGGGGTCGGGGGCGGGCGCCATGTCCTCGAACAGTTCGGCCCCGGCGGCGGCAGCACCAACCGGTCCCGACAGATCGTGGCAGATCCGGGCGCACAGCAATTCGGCAAGCTGAAGGGAATCAGTCACGGCGGGCGGGGTTGTTGCTACATACCAAAGTAGCGTACCAGCCTTGCCGCCGCCTGCGAAGGGAGATTCAGCAAAAGGGAATGTTTCCCTGTGCGGTCAGGCGGCATCCTCGGCCGCCAGCCACGCCTGGAACATCAGGACGTGCCACAATTCGGTCTGCCAGTTCTTGGCGCCGCTGCGGTGGTCCTGCCAGCAGCGGGCCACCAGCCCGGCATCCAGGTGGTTCTGGCGGCGCAGCAGATCCTCGGACAGCAGATCGTCGGCCCAGCCCTTCAGCGCGCCGGACAGCCAGCGGCCGACCGGCACCTCGAAGCCCATCTTGGGGCGGTCCACCAATTCGCGCGGCACGTAATTGTACAGCACGTCGCGCAGGATGGCCTTGCCGGTGGTGCCGTCGATCTTCATGGCGGTGGGCAGGCTCCAGGCGAATTCCGCGACGGAATGGTCCAGGAACGGCAGCCGCGCCTCCAGCGACGCCGCCATGGTGGCGCGGTCGGTCTTGACGCACAGATCGTCGGGCAGATAGCCCAACGCGTCCATGACCATTACCGTCAGCGCCGGATCGTCCAGGTCGGGCTGGCGGGCGGGATCGGTGAACACGGTTTCCGCCTCGGCCGCGCCGGGCACCAGCGGCGGCATGCCGCGCCAGCGGGAATAATGCAGGCCCAGCAATTCGGGGATCGAGGCGGCGCCCAGCGCCTCGAACGATTTCCGGAAGCGGTAGCCGGGATAGGAGCGGCGCTTGCGCCCGCCCAGACGGGCCAGACCGGCCAGGGCGTTGAGCGGCCCGGCGGGCAGCGCCGCCAGCATCGCGGCCAGACGGCGGCTCCAGTCCGGCGTGGCGCGCAGGCGCTGCCAGTCGGCCGGGATGGACCGATAGATGCCGTAGCCGCCGAACAATTCGTCGGCGCCGTCGCCCGACAACGCCACCGTCACCCGTTTGCGCGTCACCTCGGCCAGCAGGCAGGTCGGCAATTGCGCCGGGTCGGCGAAGGGTTCGTCCCAGATGGCGGGCAGGCGCGGCACCAGGGCCAGCGCCTCGGCATCGCCCACCCGCAATTCGGTGTGGACGGTGCCCAGATGCTCGGCCACGGCGCGGGCATGGGGGCTTTCGTCATAGCCCTGTTGGTCGAAGCCGACGGTGAAGGTGTGCACCGGCCCCGGCGACAATTCGGTCATGATGCCCGCGGTCAGCGACGAATCGACGCCGCCCGACAGGAACACGCCCACCGGCACGTCGGCCTGCATGCGCAAGCTGACCGAGGCGCGCAGCAACTGGTTCAGCCGCTCGGCGGCGGCGGCGCGGCCGCCGGTGAAGGTCCCGGCCACCGCCCGCGCCCGTTCGGTCGCCGACCAATAGGCGCGGATGACGTGATTGTCGCCCTTGACCGTCATCACCGAACCGGGCGGCAGCTTGCGGGCGTGGGTATAGATGGTGTGCGGCGACGGCACCCAGCCCAGGCGCAGATAGGCCGCCAGGGCGTCGTGGTCGATGGTGCGGTCGAAGGCCGGGTGGCGCTTCAGCGCCTTGAGTTCCGAGCCGAACATCAGCGCGCCGCCGCAGCGCGCCCAATACAACGGCTTTTCGCCGATGCGGTCGCGGGCCAGGTACAGCACCCGCTCCAGCCGGTCCCACAGGGCGATGGCGAACATGCCGTCGAAGCTGGCCAGGGCGCGATCGACGCCCCAGCGCGCCACCGCCTCCAGCAACACCTCGGTATCGGAATGGCCGCGCCATTCCGCGGGCGCCAGCCGGGCGCGCAATTCGACGTGGTTGTAGATCTCGCCGTTGAACGTCACCACCCAGCGGCCGTCGCGCGATTGCATGGGCTGGTGGCCCTGGGGCGACAAATCCAGGATGGCGAGGCGGCGGAAGCCCAGGGCGATGCCCGCGCCGTCGTCGGTCCACACGCCGGAATCGTCGGGGCCGCGATGGACCAGGGTGTCGGCCATGGCCTGGACCACGCGGGCGCGGTCGGCCGTGTCGGCGCCGATGTCGAGAAAGCCTGCGAAACCGCACATGGGCGAGGGATGCCTTCCGGGGAACGTGGCCGCGACCTTACCGCCGCCCCGCGCGTCGAGCAAGGCTCACCCGCCGCTCCCTGGGATGTCGCCGGATTCTGAGGATTGGGGGCAGTCCGGCGAGGGAGCGGCGGGCGATCTGGTACCGGCTCCAGCATGGAGCCGTTTACGGCCATTGAGGCCGTGGCCAAGCGGCCGGATGGCCGCGCCCGGCGAGGGCGTAACCTAGTGCCCCCCGCCGCCGCCACTGGCGGAGGGATGGGCGACCTTGTGCACCAGCGGCATCAGCATCAGTCCGACCACGAACACCAGACTCATGACCAGCAGCACGTCGCCATAGGCCATGGTGGTCGCCTGCTGCTTGGTGATGCGGTACAGCGCCTGAAGCGCCGCGCGGTCGGGGTCGCCGGTGATCAGCGTCTCGTAGCGCGCCGCCATGTTCTGCAACCGCGTCACCGCCTCCTGGTTGGCCAGGGTCAGGCTTTCGCCCAGCCGCGCCATGTGCAGGTCCACCCGGTGGCTGACCATGGTGGTGATGGCCGCCAACCCCACGGCGCCGCCGGTGTTGCGCATCAGATTGTACAGGCCCGAGGCGTTCTGCACCTGATGCGGCGGCAGATGGCCCAGCGCCACCGCGTTGATCGGCACCATGCAGAACATCAGCGACAGGCCGCGCACCGCCTGGGGCAGAAACAGATCCCAATAGCCCCATTCGCTGGTCAGATGGCTGTTCAGCCACAGACCGGCGCCGAACAGCCCCAGGCCGATGGCCAGCATGCCGCGCAAATCCATGTGGCGGGCCAGATTGCCCGCCAGCGGCGCCGACAGGAACTGGAACATGCCCGTCACCATCATGGTCAGGCCGATGTCCAGCGACGAATAGCCGCGCACCCGGCCCAGATACAGCGGGATGACGTAGACCGAACCGTACAGGCCGATGCCGATGATGAAGCTGAAACAGCAGCCCACCAGGAAATTGCGGTCGCCGAAGGCGCGCAGATCGACCACCGGATGGGCGCAGGTCAGTTCGCGCAGCACGAAGGCGATGCCCGCCGTCCCCATGACGACGGTGAACACCACGATGTGGATGTCGTCGAACCAGTCGTTGCGCGGCCCTTCCTCGAGCACGTATTGCATCGAGCCCAGGAACAGGGCGATGCACACCACGCCGATCAGGTCGAAGCCCTTCAGCAATTCCAGGCGCGGCCGGTCCACGTTGACGAACAGCAGCACCACCAGCGACACGATGGCGCCCGGCACCACGTTGATCAGGAACAGCCAGTGCCAGCTCCACAGATCGGTCAGATAGCCGCCCAGCGTCGGCCCCAGGGTGGGGGCCATGGTGGCGGTCAGGCCGATCAGCACCGAGATGCCCGCCTGCATGCGCGGCGGGAACAGGATGTAGCTGGTGGCGAACACGGTGGGGATCATGGCGCCGCCCAGAAAGCCCTGGACCGCGCGCAGCACGATCATGGACTCGATGTTCCAGGCAAAGGCGCACAGCGCGCTGGCGATGGTGAAGGTGACGCAACTGACGAAGAACAGCCAGCGGGTGGACACCACGCGGGCCATCCAGCCCGACAGCGGGATCATCACCACCTCGGCGATCAGATAGGCGGTCTGGACCCAACTGACCTCGTCCGCCGAGGCCGAGATGCCCGCCTGGATCTGGCCCAGCGAACTGGCGACGATCTGGATGTCCAGGATCGCCATGAACATGCCGACCACCATGGCGTAGAACCCGATCCAGTCGCGGGTGCTGACCACGCGCTGGTCGGGGGGAATGGCGGTGCGGTCCAAGGCGGCGGACATGGTCAGCGCGCGGCCGCCTGGACCGGGGCCAGCGGTTCGGGGGTGCCGGTGCGGGTGTCGACGCGGGCGACCACCGACAGGCCGGGACGCAGCCGCCCGGCCAGCGGGTTGTCGGCGGGCAAGGCGACGCGGACCGGCACGCGCTGCACCACCTTGGTGAAGTTGCCGGTGGCGTTTTCGGGCGGCAACAGGCTGAATTTGGCGCCCGAGGCGGGCGACAGGCCGGTGACGGTGCCGGTGACGGCCACGCCGGGATAGGCGTCCACCGCGATCTCGACCCGGGCGCCGGGATGCATGGCGCCGATCTGGGTTTCCTTGAAATTGGCGTCGATCCACACGGTGGCCAGCGGCACCACGCTCAGCAGATGCTGGCCGGTGCGCACGTACTGGCCGTCGCGCACCACGCGGTTGCCGATGACGCCGTCCACCGGGGCGCGGATCACCGTCGCCTCCAGGTCGTTCTCGGCCTGGGCCAGTTGCGCCTGGGCCTGCTCCAGTTGCGCCTTGGTGATGTCGCGGTCGGCCTCCAGCACCGCCAATTGGCGGCGGGCGGCCAGGGCCTGGGCGTTGGAACCGGTGACGCTGGCCGCCGCCTTGCTGGCCTCGGCCTGCTGGGAGTCGAAACGCTGGCGGCTGACGAAATCCTCGCGCACCAGACGTTGCGCGCGTTCCAGATCGGCCCGCGACCGCTTGAGGTCGGCCTGGGCCGAGGCGATGGACGCCCCCGCCTGGGTCAGTGTCGCCTGCTGTACCGCCACCTTGTCGTCCAACTGGGCCAGCGCCGCCCGGCGCGCCGCCACCACGGCGCGGGCCTCGGCCACCCGGGCGGTGAAGTCGCGGTCGTCCAGCCGCACCAGCACGTCGCCCGCCCGCACCGGCTGGTTGTCGGCCACCGCCACCTGCACCACATGGGCGCTGACCTTGGGCGCCATGCTGGTGATGTCGCCTTCCACATAGGCGTCGTCGGTGGTCTGCCAGTGCCGCCATTCGCTGGCCCAACGCCAGCCGCCGATCAGCGCGGCGCCCACGGCAAGGGCGGAAACGGCAAGCAGGACGGGCTTTTTCATGGGGGTATGGCCTGGGAACTGAACTGTACGGTTCAGTTTTATATTATCGACCGCTCGCCAAGGTCAAGGCCAGCGTTGTTGGCAGGGGCACTGGCACGCGTTACCCTGCGCCGATCCGGATCGGGAGGCAAGCATGCGGGCATGGGCTTTGGCGGCGGCTGTGGCGGCGATGGCGCTGGCGGGCGGCGGGGCGGCGGCCTCGGAACGGCTTCAGGTGCCGCAGATGGCGGGCTGGAAGGTGGTGGTCAACGTCGCCGACCGCAGCGGCGAGGCCACCGAACTGATCCCGGCCAGCGAAACCGCCGAAGGCTGGACCCGGCGAACCACGGTGCAGGCGTTTCGCGGATCGCCGCTGACGGTGCCCGATTTCCTGGAACAACTGGTGCAACGCACGGCGGCGGTGTGCGAGGGCGCCACCGCCGGTCCAGCCAGCCTGGGGGCGGTGGGCGGCGCCCAGGCGGGCACCCGCACGGTGGCGTGCGGCCGCTACAAGGGCGACGGGCGCGGCAGCTTTTCGCTGTTCCTGGTGATTCGCGGGAAAGAGGCGCTGTACGTGATCGGCCGCCTGTGGCGCGGCGAGCCGTTCAACCCCAGTCAGATGCCCATCAGCGCCGCCGAATTGCAGGAATGGAGCGATTTCGTCGGCGCCATCGACCTGTGCGACGGCCGCGACCCCAACCGCCCCTGCCGCTGAGCCCGCCCCGATCAGCGCAACAGCACGAAGCCCCAGCACAGGTCGGGACCGGCGGGCACCGTGTAGCTCATGTCGATGTCGTTGCGCAGGGTGAATCCGGCCTTGGCGAA
Organism: Pseudomonadota bacterium; assembly: GCA_023458315.1. Taxonomy (GTDB): domain Bacteria; phylum Pseudomonadota; class Alphaproteobacteria; order Rhodospirillales; family Magnetospirillaceae; genus Magnetospirillum. Next base: position 45,917 of record JAEXAH010000119.1, on the reverse strand, counting down.
CAGCGACAGCCAGGCGCTTTTGCCGAACACGCTGTAATGGTTGGGGTTGGTTTCGTGGCGGCACGAGGTGTCGGGGGCGGGAACCTCGACGTAAAGCAGGCCGCCGGGCCGCATCACCCGGTGGATCTCGGCCAGGGTGAACAGCGGAAACAGGCTGTGTTCCAGGGCGTGGCGGCACCACACCACGTCGAACGACGCTTCCGGCAGGTCCAGGAAGGCCAGATCCATCTCGATCACCTTCAACCCCTTGTCGCGGCACATTTGCGCCTCTGGCCCCAGGGTGATGCCGGTGGCGTCCAGTCCGGCGGCGGTGAACAGTTCCAACGCCAGCCCGGCGCCGCAACCGATGTCCAGCACGCTGGCGCCCGGCCGCACTTGCGGCAGGGTCAGCAGGTGCTCCATGACCCGGCGGGTGATCTCGGCGGCGTGCGCCGCCTCGGGCTCGGGGTAGATGTCGGCGTGCCGGGCGGCGATGAAATCCTTCAGGCGTTGATAGCCGGGTTCCATGACGGGGTTACTCCTCGGGGATCAGCAGGCCGGGCTCGCCGGGGTCGCCCGTTTCGGCGGCGGCCAGGGTGACGGCGGCGAAGCGGTCCCAGGTGCGGCGGGCGATGGTCGCCGCCGCCGGAACCGCCGCCGCCCGCCATTGGGCGTGGCGGGCATGGGCTTCCTCCAGCCGCGCCACCATCTCGTCCACGTCGCTTTCGCCCCAGCCCTGGCGCTGGCCGTCGGGATCGGGCAGGGCGTGCTGGGTGGTCAGCGCCACGCCGCATCCGGCATCCAGCAGATCCAGGTGGCCGGTGTTGGCCGACAACAGGGTCGGCACCCCCGCCGCCATGGTTTCCATGGCCACCAGATTGGTGCAGCCCTCGCAGCGATTGGGGAACAGCGCCACATGGCAATCGGGCAGCAGCGCCGCCAGTTCGGCCGGGGTGTAATGGTCCAGAACCAGGGCGTTGGCGGCGGGCACGCCGTTTTCCGCCAGCCAGCGGCGGATGTCGGGGCGGCCGTCGCCAGCGGCCACCAGCGGCCGCGCCAGCACGCCGTCGTTGACGCCATAGGCCAGATCTGGCCAAAAGCTGGCCCAGGCGCAGACCAGCAGGGTGTCGGGGTGGCGGGCGGCGAAGCGGGCGAAGGCGGCGACCACCAGATCCTGGCCCTTGCGGTATTCCACCTTGCCGCCCGAGAACACCACGAAGCGGTCGCCGAAGCGGCCGGTCGCCGGGCGGGGATGGAACAGCGTCGGGTCGATGCCCTGATAGGTCAGGGCCAGATTGGTCAGGCCATGCGCCGCCAGCAGGTCGCGGTTGAAGCGGGAATGCACGACCATGGTGTCGAAGGCACGGGCACGGTCGACGCGGGCCGGGGCGATGCGGGTGTTTTCGATGGCGGCCAGCCCGACCCGGTGCGATCCCACCGCCCGCAACAGGGTTTCGTCGCAGCCCAGATCGTTGCCGAAGGCATGCAGCATCACGGCGGGCGACAGCGTCACCTGCTGGTCGGGATGGTTGACCAGAAAGGGCAGGACCGGCGCCACCGGCGCATGCAGCGCCATCAGGGCCGCCGCCTGCTCGGGCGGGAACGCCTCGGGGCTTGGCGGCGACAGCAACAGCGGCACGTCGCCCCGGGTGGCCAGCCGGGCGTGCAGCGCCAGCCCCACCTTGCCCCAGCCGGTCAGCGGCGACAGCGCCCATGTGATGGCGATCAGATTGCCCACGCTTCCCCCCCCTGTCGCGGTCGTCGCCAACCCTAGCAGGTCGGGCGCGGCGGCACCACCGCGGGCGGGTCAGCGGGTGGCCATCGCCTCGAACTGGCGCGCCCAGTCGCGGCGCAATTGTTCCTCGAGGCGCGGCCATTGCGACGGTGGCGTGGTGCCCGCGCTGCGGCCGCCCATGCCGGACAGCGCCTGGGCGCAAATCCAGTCGGGATGGATGGTGTGGGTCAGCAGATCGGGCCGTGCCAGGGCACGGCGCCCGGCAGCGGCAAAGTCATGGGGGCGGCTTTCGCCATAGCGCAACACCGATGTCGCCATGCGGCCCAGCCGCGATACCGCCCGCCCGGCGGTGTCGTCGATGCAGCGCCCGGCGTCGTAGCGGCCACGCACCTGGGCCACCACGTACCATTCCAGCGCGAGATCGGGGTCGCGCGGCAGCAGGCGGCGCGACAGGTCGAACAGATAGCCCGCCGACAGCGTCGCCGCATGGGCGGTTTCCCAGGCGATCACCGAATCGTCGTCGCGCGACTGGCTGACCGGGCCGAACAGATCGGCCTGTTTCAGCCAGTCGGCGGGCGGCGGGTTGGGCAGGGGATTATCGGCCATGGCCGGGGCGGCGCACAGCAACGCGGACGCCAACGCGACCGCCGGAAACAACGTCTTCGCCACGGGAACCTCCGCTGGTCAGGGGCCTGACAGGGTTGCACTCGACCCCATGGAGCCCTCGCCCGGCGGACAGCGCCATTACTCCGGTCAAGGCGGGGCGGAAAACCCGCGCCTTGACCGACGCGGTCTCACTTTTCTTCCAGGAAGCCCTGCACGGCGCGGAACAATTGCTGGCGGTTCTTCTCGAACAGCACGGTGTGGGTGGCCTCGCCCAGCAGCACATAGCGGCGGTTGGGCGCCCCGGTCAGGGCGGCGAACACCGACAGGCCCTGGTCCGGCGGGTTCTCGATGTCCCATTCGCCCTGGATGACCAGGGTGGGGGCGGCGACCCGCTCGGGCCGCCAATAGGGCTTGCCCGCCGCCCAGGTGTTCAGCCAGTCGGCCACGGCGCCGGTGGGGACGCGCGTCACCGGCGGATTCTGGGTGGCGCCCTCGGGGTCGGCGGCCTTCAGCCCGGCCAGGAAGGCGTCCATGGTGGCGGCCGACACCAGTTCGCCGCGTTCCTTGCTGGGGACGTCGCGGGTCCAGCGTTCGCGCACGGCGCTCAGCGGCACCTCGCGCCAGGCGCCCAGCTTGGGGGCGGTTTCCGGCTTGGCGTCGCTCAGCCATTGCGGCGCGTACAACACCAGCTTTTCCACCCGCGCGGTGGTCTGGCTGGCATAGGACCCGGCCAGGGTGGCGCCCCACGACCAGCCCACCAGCACCAGCCGGTCCAGGCTGCGGCGCGACAGGATGAAATCCACCGCCTTGGACACGTCGCGCAGGGCGGTTTCGCCGTCCACCTGCGGCGGGTTGGCGTCGGCCGCCTGGCCCATGGCCGGGGGCCGGGTGGACTTGCCGTAGCCGCGGATGTCCAGGGTGTAGACGTCATAGCCGCGCTTGGCCATCCAATCCATCCAACTGGTGCCGTCCAGCGCCAGGTCGAAGGTGGCGGTGCCGGGGAAGGTGGCGCCGTGGATGAACAGGACGGTCTGTTCCGGCTTGCCGGAATAGTACTCGGCCGGGCGCTTGTTGCGCAGGTGCAGGCTGATGCCGTCATCCTTGGCCGAGAGGATGAAGTCCTCGGTCACGATGTCGCCGGGGCGGGCCTTGGACACCGCCGGTTGCCCCGGCTGTCCCGATTGTCCGGCGCCCTGGGGCGCGCCGCCGCACGCGGCAAGGGTGGCGGTCAGCGCCAGCGCGGCGATGCGCACAAAAGCGGCCAAGGACATGGTTTCGTTTCTCCCCAGATTTCTATCGGCCCCATTCTGGGGCAGGATGGGCGAAGGGGCGGCCCCTGTCAAACCCGGGGGGGTGGCAAGTTGTGACGTTTTGCGGCGAAAACTAGCGCCCGGCATAGGGCGCCGGGTCGGCCGAACCGGCCTCGGCAAAGCCCTTCAGCCGCAGCAGGCAGGCGTCGCAATGGCCGCAGGCGCGGCCCTCCGGGTCGGGGTCGTAGCACGACGACGTCACCGAATAATCCACCCCCAGCCCCAGGCCGGTGCGGATGATGTCGGCCTTGCCCAGCCGCATCAGCGGCGCGTGGATGGTCAGCTTGCGGCCTTCGACCCCCGCCTTGGTGGCCAGGTTGGCCATGCGCTCGAACGCTTCGATGTATTCCGGGCGGCAATCGGGATAGCCGGAATAATCCACCGCGTTGACGCCGACGAAGATGTCGGCGGCGCCCGTCACCTCGGCGAAGGCCAGGGCGAAGGACAGCATGATGGTGTTGCGGGCGGGAACGTAGGTGACGGGGATTTCCGCGCCCATTTCCGCCTCGTCGCGGTCCTTGGGCACGGCGATGTCGGCGGTCAGCGCCGAGCCGCCGAACGCCCGCAGGTCGATGTCGCAGATTTCATGGCGGATGACCCCCGCCCGCGCCGCGACCTTGGCCGCGCAATCCAGCTCGGCCAGATGGCGCTGGCCATAGCGGAACGACAGCGCGGCGCAGTCGAACCCCGCCTGCTGGGCGAGGGCCAGCACGGTGGCGGAATCCAGGCCGCCCGACAGCAGGACGACGGCGGTCTTGCGGGCGGCCATGGCGGCGGACCTACAGCGAGAAGTGCGAGGCGACGAAGGAATCGACCTCGGCATCGCTCCAGCCCTTGGCCTTCAGGTCGGCGCGCACGGCGGCGACGTCGATGTTGGGCCAGGTGTGGCAGGATTCGACGGTGTGCTTGTCGGCGTCCATGATGCGGAAATCATAGGGGCGCTGTTCCGACTGGAACACGTCGTAATACAGCACCTGATCCACCTGATTGTCCGGCAGGAAGGTCAGGATGCGCGGCTTCAGGGTGTACAGCTCTTCCGGCCCCTTGACATAATCGGCCGAGGCGATGATCACCTCGTCGCCGGTCTGGCAGGTGCGGGCGGCGGCGCCGTTCAGGATGCAGCAGCGCGACCCCGGCTTGCCGAAGATCACGTAGGTCGAGATGCGGGCGCCGGAATTCTTGTTCCAGATCTCGACGAATTCCATGGGATAAATCCCGGCGAGCGCGCATTGCTCGGGGTCCAGGGTGATGGAACCATGGTAATTGAGGTCGGCGCTGGTAACGCGGATGCCGTGCAGCTTGGCGCGGATGACCTTCATCATGATGGGCTTGTCCGGGCGTTGGGGGCGGATGGGCGTGGGACATAGACCCAACGGCGGTTGAAAGCAAGGGATAAACATGGACGGGCTGGGTGGGGAAAGCCAGGGCAGGGGCGCCATGACCGAGCGGCTGGCGCGCGGCGCCGCCCGCCATCTCGCCGCCCTGGGCGCGGGCGTGGTCACGGAATTCCGCCTGCCCTCCGGCCGTCGTCTGGACCTGATGGCGCTGCTGCCCGACGGCCGCCTGTGGGGGATCGAGGTCAAGTCGGGGCTGGACGATTTCCTGGCCGATCGCAAATGGCCCGATTACCTGGATTGGTGCGACGCCCTGTATTTCTGTGTCGACCCCGCCTTTCCGCTGGCGCTGCTGCCGGAACAGGCCGGGGTGATGAGTGCCGATTCCTTCGACGCCCACGTGCTGCGCGAGGCTCCGGCCCGCAGCCTGCACCCGGCGCGGCGCAAGTCCATGATCCTGCGCTTCGGGCTGGTGGCCGGGCGGCGGCTGGCTGGCGCCGCCGATCCGCCCTGAGGACTTTTCCGGGGCGGGCAAAGCGGGTACTCTGCCGCGATCATGAGTGAAGGCCCCTTGTTCACCTATCGCGCCGCCCTGAAGCGCGGCGACATCCGACCCGATCCGGCCCAGGAACTGGCGGTGGAGAAGCTGCAAAGCCTGTCCAAGGCCATTCGCGGCTATCGCCCCACCAGCGGCGAGCGCGGCTGGCTGGCCCGTTTCGGCCTGGGCGGCAAGCAGCCCAAGCCCGGCCTGCAATGGCTGCCCGGCGATTGCGAGGATTGCGAGCCGAAACAGGGGCTGTACATCTTCGGCGAGGTCGGGCGCGGCAAGTCCATGCTGATGGATCTGTTCTTCGAGAACACCGCCGTGGCGGGCAAGCGCCGGGTGCACTTCCACGAATTCATGCGCGACGTGCACATGGCCATTCACGCCTGGCGCAAGGCCGGGGCCAAGGGCGACGACCCCATCCCCGTGCTGGTCGCCGATCTGGCGGCCAATGCCTGGCTGCTGTGCCTGGACGAATTGCAGATCACCGACATCGGCGACGCCATGATCGTCGGCCGTCTGTTCCAGGGATTGCTGGATGCCGGGGTGGTGGTGGTCATCACCTCGAACCGCGCGCCCTCGGATCTGTACAAGGACGGCCTGCAACGCGACCGCTTCGTGCCGTTCATCGGGCTGATCGAACGGCGGCTGGATCTGTTGCAGTTGGACAGCGAGCGCGATTACCGCCTGGGCCGCAAGAAGGGCCTTCAGGTCTATCACGCGCCCAACGGCCCGGCGGCCGAGGCGCAGTTGGACGCCGCCTTCGCCCGGCTGACGGCGGGCGCCGTGCCGCGCCCGGACGAATTGAACGTCAACGGCCGCAAGGTTCAGGTGCCGGTGGCCGCCGCCGGGGTGGCGCGCTTCGATTTCGAACAATTGTGCGGCGCGGCGCTTGGCCCCAGCGACTATATCGAACTGGCGACCCTGTACCACACCCTGGTGCTGTCGGGCATCCCGACCCTGTCACCGGACAACAAGGACAAGGCCCGGCGCTTCGTCACCCTGGTGGATGCGCTGTACGAGCACAAGGTGACGCTGATCTGCTCGGCCGCCGCCCCGCCCGAGACGCTGTACCCCAGCGGCATCGGCGCCTTCGAATTCCAGCGCACGGTGTCACGCCTGATGGAGATGCAGGCCGAGGATTACATCACCCGGCAGCATCTGACGTAAGCCGGACGGAATTTCAGGGTGCTGCGGCACACGGCCGTTGCCGTGATGCTCGTTCTGAGGAAGCCCCCTAGGGGCTTCTAAATAAATTCTGAAAATCTCTTTTTATTTTTTCTTCGCAAATTGCCTCCGCAGTTGCAGATACATCTCTAATATCATGTATTTTTGCTTCAATGAGCGCCTCCTTAACACCGGATACCGCTTTATTATATATTGTATCGGCACTTATGTTTGCGCCTATCCTTCCATCTCTGATGGAGAGAATTGTCTTCTGAATATCATCAATGTGATCACTTATCAAAAACTGGGCTTCCTCTATTTTTGATAGAATTTCTTTTCTCTCTCCATCTTTTCGGGATTTAATATGATGATAGGCGAAGCATATTGCCACATGCGTTGCAATAGTGATTATAGTTACACTCTGTTCAATATATTTAATTGTTGATATTACATCATCAACCATCGTTAGTCGCCATCTTTGCGGGTTATCTTTATGTCAATATTTGCCATCTTTCGATAGAGGCCATAAGCAGGCCACCCCACGGCAATAGAAAATACATTAACCATAAGAACCTTAGACACCAAAACAATCGCGTCAGTATCAAGAGAAAATTTGTAGCTCAGCGCAAAACTGCAAACAGAAACAACTAATGATGTTGCAGCGTATATCATTAGCAAAATGCGGCTGTCATTTTTGACTAACATCTTGCTGGCTGAGCAAATTTCTTTTTTCAGATCACCGAGAATAATATTTGAAGAATGTAATTCTGAAGAATGTTTAGATTCTTTGGCAACATGGTTGGCGCGTAGGGTTTCGAGTTCATGTCTCGCATGCCCAATGATCTCCGATATTTTGGGATTATCATCCCAATTATCCGTATTTCGATCCGCGCCCCCCATGTCTCACCACCTCAATTCCCGACGATCGCCCGGAAGGAAGCTCCCGAGCGGCGGAAATATTCCGCCCACAATGCCTCGATATCGCGGCGGCGATCGTCGGGCAGCCGGGTGCCGTCCTCGTCGTTGACGCCGAAGCCGTAGACGGTGACAGTCACCGCGCGCAACCTGGCGATGCGGTCGATGTTGTCGGCCCCCGCGAGCAATTGCTGTCGGTCATATGGGGCAAGCGTCGCCTTGGGCAAACCGAACTGGGTGTTGTCCAGCAGGTCCGAGGCCATGACGATCTGGCGCAAGGTGCCGGGGCGGAACAGTTTGCTGTATTCAGCGATGGATTCCACCAGCGCCGAGGTCTTGGTGACCGTCTTGCGTTTCAGTTCGCTTTCCACCACGGCGGCGATCTCGGCCTCGAAGCGCGCGGTGTAATGCTTCAGTTGCTCCGGCTCCAGCGGTCGCTTCCAGATGCTGGGGGCTTGGCCGGGCTTGCAATCGTCGTACAGGGTGCGGCGGTTGACCATGCTGTCGGAAATGGCGGCGATTTGCAGGCGGTCGCCCGGTTGGGCGGCTGTCTTGGCGGCGGTCACGGCGTTGCGCACCGCCTGCTGGGCGTTGGGGCGCAACGGGCTGGTGCGGTCGATCAGCACCAGCACCACCCGCTCCTCGGACGGGTCCGAATTAAAGGCGGTGCAGATTTCGCCATTGGCGGCCAGAACCGGCGACGGAGTCAGGGCGATGGCCGATACCAGCAGCGCGCGGCGCAGAAGACGAACAATCATCGGTCGGCTCCTTAGATGAATTCGGCGCGGACCCGCTCCACCACCGCCTTGATGTGGCCGGGGGTGAAATGGGTCGGCAGCGAGGTGGCGCAGGGAAGCTTGCGTTCGTGCCGGGCTTGCACGTTGGCCGCCTGGTAGGTGGACAATTGCAGGCTGAGAACCTCGAGCACGCGATTGACGAAGCCGTGCTTCTGGCGCTCCAGGTTGGCCAGTCCCTTGATGATCACCTCGACATCGCCTTCCAGGCGATCGACCTCACGCGCCATGGACACCAGACGGTTGTCGTACATCGCCTGCAATTCCTGGCGAGCGGTTTCGTGGGCGCGCTGGTGCTTGTGAAAGATCTTGCGGGTCTTGCGGGTGTGCTCGGCCGCCGACTGGAATTCCGGATTGGGATCATGGTGGAAATAGGCGACGGCCAGACCGACCAGGAAGACGGCCACATTGAACAGCAGGAACAGGACGCCGGAATCCTCGCTGCCATGCACCGACATCAGGCGGAAATAATCCAGCCGCAACAGATACAGATACCAGATGGTCGGCATCACGACGCCCAGGCACAGCAGGAACAGCAACAGATTGGGCAGCCAGGTGCCCAGGCCGTTGGCGATGCTGTAGCGGGCCTGGCGCACCAGCCGCCCCATGACGTGGGCCAGGAACATCAGGATGGCGCCGATGGAACCGGCCAGCAGCAGGCTCATCAGCCAGCTTTCGCGGAACACCATGCCCACCGCCGGCTGATTCACCGGCGCCTCGATCAGCGACAGGATGATGAGAACGAAAATGTAGATGTAGTTGGACAGGAAGCTGCTGAGCGGACGGCTCAGGTTGGCGGCCAGATTGCGGAAATGATCGTTGGCCTCGTCAAAGGCCTGCTTGGCCTGCAGATAGATCGGCGACGCGTCGCCCTTCTCGCGGCGCAGGGCCTCGATGCGGGCATTGAACTCGTTGGTCAGGATCTCGCGCTTGCTGCGGAAGCTCTCGACGAACTGGTACTTGCTGTCGCGGTCCGCCTCGTAGGCGGCGCGGTGCGCGTGGACCTCGCGCATGAACTCGGAAATGTCGGCCCGTGCGCGGCTGACGTATTCCTCTTCGGTCGGCCCCAGCACGTCCAGCGGCGGCCCGGAGGCGCCCGGGGCGACCGGAACCGGGTCGGGCAGGCACAGGCCGCCGTCAGCCCTGCCACGGCGGCGAAACGGATCCAGATCCTTGTCGTTGAAGGTTTCGTAGTAGGTCAGCCTGCTTCCACTGAGATTCATCGCCACCCCCTTGTGTCTCCATGCCACGCATGGGCATGGCACAAGCATATTGCTAAGATTGCATCAAAAACTAATACACAATGTGACGTTGTGTGTATAGGGTGGTTATGCCATTTGGAAATCAGTGTGGCGGGAATGACGGAAACCGTGAGCATGGAAGAACCGCGCCGGGCATGGTGGCGAAGGGTGGGTGACTGGCTGGCGGGCGTGTTGACGTCTCGCCGCGAGGCGGCGCGCCGGGCGTTGTCGGTCGAGACATCCCCCGATTCTCCATCCGCCTATATGGACGACACCAAGGGTCGCATCCGTGCTGGCCTGGCCTGGCTGGCCGAAGTGGAAGGCAGCTTCCTGGCCCATACGGTGGGCGGCGCCGGGTTGGGTGAATTGAAAAGCCGGGGAAAGCTGCTGGTGGCGCATCTGCACGGCAGCACCGTCTATACGGCCGATCAGATTCTCACGGATGCGGAAATCTGGCTGGGTCAGGTGGCGGCCTTGCGGCGGCGTGGGGAATGGTTGGGTTTCCTGGGGCGGCTGTTGCTGGTGGCGCTGCTGGTCGGCGTGTTGGTCGCGGCGTTCCATGTCATCCGGAATACCGATTACTTCACCAGCACCCTGTCGCTGGCGTCGTTCTTCCAGAAGCAGCCGCTTTCCGACGAATTCATCCGGTTTTTCCCCAACGTTCTGCTGATATGTATGGTTGCGGCGACGCTTTACGCCTCGACGGCGGTCGTCTTTACCCGGGCGCGGTTCGGAATCGCCTTCGCGGTGGCAACCTATCTATGCACCGTGCCGGTCGCCTTGGGGTTGGCCCTTTACCACACGGCTGCGATCACCGAGACCACTTCGCTTCGCAAGGAGGAGGTCCGGACCGTTGAAACGTCGCCCAAGGGCAGGCAGAAAACGGTCGTCACCTTCAAGGATGTCGAGGTGTCGAGTTATGCCCCCAAGGAATGGAGCGACATCTTCAGTCAGGCCTATGGGCTGGCGCGTCTGTTCAAGCCGTTCTTGGTGGGTGACGCATCCGACGTTTACGCCTTGGCGTTTTTCCTCGTCTTCACCCTGCCGGTTTCCCTGGTGGTCCTGTTCGGGATTCTAGCCGCGTTGGTCCAGGGCGTGTTGTCCACGCTTTCCCCCATCCGGCAGCGCCCGCCCGGGCGATTGGAAAATTGGGGGGGGGCCGTGTTGAAGGCGACGGCGACCATCGGCGGCACGTCCCTGGCGGTTCTGGCGGTGGTGGTTCTGGCGATCAAGCTGGCTGGGGTGTTGTTGTCGGCTGCCTGATTGACCCTACAGCAACTTCAGCACTGCCACTCCCGCCACCATCAGCACCACCAGCGCCGTCGTCACCAGCTTGAGGCGCTTTTCCACGAAGTCGCGGATGGGCGGGCCGAATTGCCACAGCAGGGCGGCGACCAGGAAAAAGCGCATGCCGCGGGCGATGAAACTGGCGAAGGTGAAATGCGCCAGGTCGAAATGAAAGGCGCCGGCGGCGATGGTGATCAGTTTGTAGGGAATGGGCGTGGCGCCCTTCACGATGATCACCCACACGCCGTATTCATCGACCAGCGGCTTGAACGCCGCGAATTTCTCGGTCAGGTGAAAGGCCGCCAGGATGACGGCGCCCAGGCTGTCCATGAAATAATAGCCGATGGCATAGCCCAGATAGCCGCCCGCCACCGACGACAGGGTGCACACCATGGCCAGCCGGAACCAGCGGGTGGGGGCGGCCAGCACCATGGGGATCAGCATCAGGTCGGGCGGGATGGGAAAGACCGAGCTTTCGATGAACGAGATCGCGGCCAGCCACCAGATGGCATGGCGATGCGCGGCCTTTTCCATCATCCAGTCATAGGTCTTCTGCAACATCGCCGCATCCTTCCGCGTGGTCGATGCCAGGGTTTAGCAGGCCGGGCAGCGGCGAACAACCATCGCCGCGTTCGCGGGGCCTCTTGCCTTTCCCGGAACCGGGGGGCACTCTCGCGCCGGGGATGCGGCGATCGTCGCCAGGAGAGGGCATGCACGGGCTTTTCGGCAGGTTGATGGCGGGCAGCGCCGCCTGGGTGGCGGCGACGCCCCTGGCCTGGGCGCAGGATGCGGCCGGGGCCGGGGCGGATTACGCGCTGCTCAGCCTGCCCGCCGCCGGGGCCATCGCCGCCGCCGCCGCCGCTTTTCCGGCGGTGCTGGCGGTGGCGGTGTGGCAACGCTGGCGCCTGTCGCGGTTGAGCGAACGCCTGCGCCAGTCCGAGGACGAGGCGACACGCTTGCGCGAATGCCTGGCCACCAGCCCGCAGGGGTTTTTCTGCTGGGGCGATGGCGATTGGTGCTCGCGCCGTCTGGCGGTGTTGCTGGGCCTGCCGCGCGGGCTGGATTCCACCTTCGCCGACGTGGTCGCCGCCTTCACGCCCGAGGGCGGGCTGGTTCTGGAACAGGCGGCGGCGCGGCTGCGGGCCGAGGGCGAACGCTTCGAACACGACCTGACCCTGGCCGAAGGCGGCCGCCGGGTGCGCGCCGCCGGTCTGCGCGCCGTCACCGCCGAGGGCGAGCGGCTGGCCGAACTGGTGTGGTTCCAGGATGTCAGCGAGAACGCCTCGGTGGTCGAGGATCTCGCCCGCTCGCTTCAGGCCCTGGCCTCGGACACCGCTTTCCTGCGGGCGCTGATCGATGCGCTGCCGCTGCCGGTGTGGCTGCGTGACGAGGATCTGTCGCTGCTGACCGTCAACCGCGCCTATGCCCTGGCGGTGGATGCCGCCAGCCCCGAGGCGGTGGTGGCCGGACAGGTGGAACTGGCGTCGGACAATCTGGTGCGCGAGGCCCGCGCCCTGGCCGCCCGCGCCCGGGCGGCGGGCGAGCCGCGCGCCGAGCCGTTCCATCTGGTGTTGTCGGGCGAACGGCGGCTGGCGGAAGTGACCGAAGTGCCGGTGCAGGTGGGCGAAACCCTGCTGACCGCCGGGTTCGCCCAGGACCAGACCCGGATCGAGGAATTGCAGTCCGACCTGTCGCACCATGTCGCCGCCCATGGCGAGGTGCTGGAACGGCTGTCCACCGCCATCGCCATCTTCACCACCGACACCCGTCTGGCCTTTTTCAACACCGCCTTCGCCCGGCTGTGGCGGCTGGACCGCGACTGGCTGGCGGCGCAGCCCACCTATGGCGGCGTGCTGGACGCCCTGCGCGAACGCCGCCTGTTGCCCGAGACGGTGGATTACCGCGCCGCCAAGGACGAGGAACTGAAGCGTTTCGTGTCGCTGATCGAGCCGGTGGAGACGCTGCTGCACCTGCCCGACGGCCGCACCCTGCGCCGGGTGGTCAGCCCCCATCCCTATGGCGGCCTGATCTACACCTACGAGGACGTCACCGACACCCTGGCGCTGGAACGGTCGTACAACACCGCCCAGGCGGTGCAGCGCGAAACCCTGGACCACCTGCACGAAGGCATCGCGGTGTTCGGCGGCGACGGCCGCCTGAAGCTGACCAACCCGGCCTTCGGCCGCATCTGGCGGCTGGCGCCCGAGGATCTGGCGGGCGAGCCCCATCTGCACGAAGTGGTGGAACGGCTGCGGCCGCTGTTCGAGGGACGGCCCGACCGCGCCTCGTCGTGGCCCGCCGCCCACGAACGGCTGATGGCCCTGGCCAGCCGTCGCAACCCCCAGGACGGCCGCCTGGAATGCCAGGACGGCACCATCCTGGATTGCTCGGCGGTGCCGCTGCCCGACGGCGCCATGCTGCTGACCTTCCTGGACGTCACCGACACCGCGCGGGTCGAACGCGCCCTGATCGAACGCAACGAGGCGCTGGCCGCCGCCGACACCCTGAAAAGCGAATTCATCGCCAACGTCTCGGCCGAGGTGTCCAAGCCGCTGACCACGGTGATCGGCTTCGCCGAGATGCTGTCGGCCGAATATTTCGGCAAGCTGAACAAGCGTCAGCACGATTACGTCGGCGGCATCGCCGATGCCGGTCACGCCCTGGAACGGCTGGTGTCCGACATCCTGGACCTGGCCGCCATCGAGGCCGGACAGATGACCCTGGAACTGGACGCGGTGGACGTGCATCCCATGCTGTCGGCGGTGCTGTCGCTGGTGCGCGAACGGGTGCGCGAGAAAAAGCTGCACCTGGATTTCACCTGTCCGCTGGACATCGGCTGGATCGTCGCCGACCAGCGCCGTCTGAAACAGGTAATGTTCAATCTGGTGGGCAACGCGGTGAAATTCACGCCGCCGGGCGGCGCCATCACCGTCGGCGCCGAACGCCAGGGCGGCGAATTGCTGCTGATGGTCGCCGATACCGGCCCCGGCATCCCGCCCGGCGACCGCGACCGGGTGTTCGACAGTTTCGTGCGCACCGTGCACAACAGCGGCGCCGGGCTGGGCCTGTCGCTGGTCCGCCGCTTCGTCGAACTGCACGGCGGCCGGGTGGAACTGAAATCGGAAGCCGGTCAGGGCACGGTGATCACCGTCCGCCTGCCTACCGGGGCGGGCGGGTGATCAGCCGCAATAACGTTCGACTTCGTCCAGCAGCTTGCGCACCGACAACGGCTTGGTGATGACCTGATCGAAGCCTTCGCGCAGGAAGCCCTGCACCGAATCGGGGTCGGCGAAGGCCGTCACCGCCACCACCGGCACCGCCTGGGTGCGATCGTCGGCCTTGAGTTGCTTCAGCAAATCGACGCCGGAATATTTCGGCAATTGGATGTCCATCAGGATCAGGTTGGCGCCGCTGCTGACGGTCAGTTCCACCAATCCCTCGCCGTCGCTGGATTTCACCGCCTGATACCCGGCGATGGTCAGCGCCTGTTCCAGCAGTTTCATGTTCATGGCGTTGTCTTCTACGATGACCACGGTCGCGCTCATGAAACCACTCCTGACTGACCGGTAAAGGAACCGGCCCCGCCCCGGATCGAGGCGTCGTAATTCCTGGCGAAAGCGGTGAATTCGGCCACCGGCAGCGGGCGGCCGATCATGTAACCCTGAATCTCGTCGCAGCCATGGCGGGCCAGCAGCGACGCCTGCATTTCCGTCTCGACGCCCTCGGCGATGGTCTTCATGGACAGCGAATGGGCCAGCGAGATGATGGCGTTGGCGATGACGCGGCCATCCTCGTCATGGTCCAGATCGCGCACGAAGGCGCGGTCGATCTTGACGGTGTTGACCGGGAACCGCTTGAGATAGGCCAGCGAGGAATAGCCGGTGCCGAAATCGTCGATGGACAGGGTGACGCCCAGCCCGGCCAACTCGCGCAGCAGCTTCAACGTGCTCTCGCCATCGGCCATCAGCATGCTTTCGGTCAGTTCCAGGTCCAGAAGGCGGGCGTCGATGCCGCTGTCGGCGATGGCGGCGGCCACCGTCTCGGCCAGATCGGCATCGCGGAACTGGCGGCCCGAGATGTTGACGCCGATGCGCAACGGCGCCAGGCCCATGTCGGTCCAGATCCGCATCTGGCGGCAGGCGGTTTCCAGCACCCAGCGGCCCATGGGCACGATCAGGCCGGTTTCCTCGGCCACCGGGATGAACTTGTCCGGCGCGATCACCCCCAATTCGGGGTGGCGCCAGCGGATCAGCGCCTCGGCGCCCACCAGCCGGTAATCCTTCAGCCGCACCTGGGGCTGATAGAACAGCTCGAAATGGCCGTCGCGCAGGGCGTCCTTCAGGCTGCGTTCCAGGGTCAAGCGTTCCGACACCGCGAACGACATGGCGGCATCGAAGAAGCCGACGTAATTGTCGGGCTGGCGCTTGACCTGATGCAGCGCCATTTCGGCGTTGCGCAGCAATTCCAGCGCGTCGTCGCCGTCGCGTGGGAACACCGACACACCGAAATCGGCGGCCAGGGTCAGTTCGGTGTCATGGGTGTGGAACGGCTTGACCACCGCGTCGCGCACCTGTTCGACGGCGCGGCTGACGTTGGACAGGTCGCGCAGGCTGGGCAGCACCACGGCGAATTCGTCGCCCGCCAGACGGGCGGCGGTGCCGCCGCTGGCCGCCACCGCCAGACTGAGACGGCGGGCGGTTTCGCGCAGCAGGGCGTTGCCCACGTCGTGACCCAGGGAATCGTTGACGGTGGTGAAGCCTTCCAGGTCGATGGTGACGCAGGCCACATGCTGATGGTTGCCGCGCGCCACCGCCAGCGCCTGGCCCAGACGCTCGGTCAGCAGGGTGCGGTTGGGCAGGTCGGTCAGCGAATCGTGGTTGGCCAGATAGGCCACGCGCTGGGCCAACTGCTTGTTTTCCGTCAGGTCGCGGATGGTGCCGGTGAACAGGCGGCGCTTGTCCAGGCGCAGTTCCGACACCGACAGGTGCACCGGGAACAGGCTGCCGTCCTTGCGCTTGGCCATGACCTCGCGGCCCATGCCGATGATGGTGCCGCCCGCGCCGTCCACATAATTGCGGATGTAATCCTGGTGGTGGCTGGCGTCGGGTTCCGGCATCAGCATGGCCACCTGGGCGCCGATCAGTTCCGACAGCGAATAGCCGAAGATGCGTTCCACCGACAGATTGGCGGAAACGATCACCCCGTCCTCGTCGATGGTGACGATGCCGTCCAGCACGGTATCCATGATGGCGCGGATGCGGTGTTCGCGGGCCGCCACGGCACGCATGGCCGCCGTCACCTCGGTGGTGTCGCGGCCGACCAGCAGGGTGGCGGTACGGCCGTCGCGGCGCAGCGGCACGGCGTTCAGTTCCACGTCGCGCAGACGCCCGGCGAAGGTGACGATCTTGACCGGGACCGGGTGGTCCTCTTCGTACAGCGCCTCCAGCCCGGCGTCGAACAGCGCCACGTAATCGGAATGGACGAAGTCCACGAACGACTTGCCCTCGCACGCCGCCGACGACGGGGCGCGCAGCATGCCCAGACCGGCGGCGTTGATGCGTTCGATGACGCCATCGACGCAGACGCAGATCAGATCGGGCGACAGTTCCACCAGATCGCGGTACGACGCCTGATCCTTCAGCAGCGCCGATTCCAGCATGGACACGTCGGTGATGCGGTCCAGCATCTTCAGGATCTGGCTGCCGGAATTGAGGATGCTTTCGCCGTAATCGCGGTAGCCGCCGGGTTGCAACGGCCCCAGCATCTCGGACGAGATCATCTCGGCGAAACCGATGACGTCGTTGAGCGGCGTGCGGATGTCGCGGCTCATGCGCGCCATGAACTCGGTCTTGGACCGGTTGGCCAGTTCGGCGTCTTCCTTGGCCTCGGCCAGTTTCTCGGCGGCGGCGCGTTCCGAGGTGATGTCGCGGGAATAGAAGGCGCAACGCCGCTCGCCCGCCTCGCCCACCGCCAGGATGCGGCTTGCGAACCAGCGGGCACCCTCGGAATCCTCGAATTCCACGGTGCGGCCGGTTTCCAGCGCCTGCTCGAAACAGGCGCGGCGATGGGCGGCCAGCCCCTTGGGCAGCAGGGCGAACAGATTCTCGCCCTCCAGTTCCTCGGTGCGGTGGCCCAATTGCTCGGCGGCCTGGACGTTCAGAGTGATGATGCGGCCGTCGGCGTCCAGCAGCAGCGCCATGTCGTGGCTGGCGTCCAGCAGGGCCTGGGTGGTGTGGTGCGACAGTTCCAGTTGCACCTGCGCCTGCTGGCGCTCGATGGCGTGGCGGATGACGCGCGGCAGCAATTCCAGGCCGGCCAGCGACTTGACCACGTAATCCTGGGCACCGGCGCGGATGGCGTCCTGGGCCACCCGTTCGTCGTCCAGTCCGGTCAGCACCACCAGGGCGGTGGCCGGGGACTGGGCCTTCATCTTGATGACCGATTCCAGGCCCGAGGCATCGGGCAGGCCCAGATCGGCCAGGATGCACTCGTATTGCGTGCCCGCGGCCAGCCGCAGACCTTCGCCCAGGCTGCCGCACAGGTCGGCCTTCCAGGGGACCTGGGCCTCCGCGAGCTTGATCGCGATCAACCTTTGGTCGCCCGGATTGTCCTCGATCACAAGTAGTTTCTTGGGCGGATCACCGGCAGTCATGATCAGGCAAGATGCAGCATTGTTGCGGCCTTGTAAACGAAGGACGCACACATTTGAATAAGGGGTGTCCGCAGTTTAAACCACCAGCCCGACCACCGCCGCCGTCAGGCAGGTGGCCAGGGTGCCGGCGGCCATGGCCCGCCAGCCCAGGGACACAACTTCTCCGCGACGGTCGGGGGCCATGGCCGACAATCCGGCGATCAGGATGCCCAGCGAACCGAAATTGGCGAAGCCGCACAGGCCGTAGCTCATGATCAGCCGCGACCGTTCCGACAACGCATCCGGCGGCAGCGCCGCCAGTTGCAGATAGGCCAGCAATTCGTTCAGCACCGTCTTGGTGCCCAGCAACGCCCCGGCGGTGGCCATTTCGGCCGCCGGAACCCCCATCAGCCACGCCAGCGGCGCCAGCGCCACGCCCATGGCCCGTTGCAGGGTGACGGGCGCCCCCGCCATTTCGGGCAGCAGGCCCAGGCCGCTGTTGACCAGATGCACCAGCGCCACCAGCACCACCAGCATGGCGATGATGGCGCCCAGCAGATGCAGGCCGTCCATGGTGCCGCGCACCACCGCGTCCATGCTGCCGCCATAGGGGGTCTGGATGGCGGCGCCGCCATCGGTGCGGCTGTCGTCGGGCACCATGACCCGCGCCACCATGATGGCGGCGGGCACGCTGACCAGGGTGGCGGTCAACAGGTGGCCGGTGGCGTCGGGGATGATGCCGGACAGGAAGGTGGCGTACAGCACCAGCACCGTTCCGGCGATGGTGGCCAGCCCGCCGGTCATCACCACGAACAATTCGCCGCGCGACAGCCGCGCCAGATAGGGGCGGATCAGCAGCGGGCTTTCGATCATGCCGAGAAAAGGCATGGCCGCCGCGCTCATGCCCACCGCGCCGCCCAGGCCGAAGCTTTTTTCCAGCACCAGGGCGAAGCCGCGCACCACCAGCGGCAGGATGCGCCAATGGTACAGCAGCGCCGACAGCGCGCTCATGATCAGCACCAGCGGCAGCGCCTGGAAGGCCAGCACGAAGCCCTTGGACGGATCGGACAGGGAAAACGGCGCCGGGCCGCCGCCCACATAGCCGAACACGAACGAGGTTCCGGCCAGGGTCGCCGCCTGCAACGCATCCACCGCGCGGTTCAGCGCCAGGAACAGCGGCCGCACCGCCGGCACTTTCAGCAGCAACGCCGCCACCAGCATCTGGGCGCCCAGGCCGACGGCGATGGCGCGCCACGACACCCGCCGCCGGTTTTCCGACAGCAGCACGGCGATCAGGATCAGACCGGCGATGCCGACCAGGGACTGAAGGACGGAACTCACGTCCGCGGCTGCTTGGCCAGCCACTCGTTGACGGTGGGCACCATGGCCTTGCAGGTCAGCGAGAAGGACACCATCAGCTTGTCCTTTTCCTGGCTCATGTGCAGCAGGTTGTCCACCACCTTGCGCAGAATGTCCTTGGCGAAGTTGGGATGACCCAGCACCAGCGGCAGGCGGTTGCCGAAGGCGGAGCGCAGGCTGGTGACGAGAACCTCGCTCTTGTCGATGTTCAGGCGCTGGATTTCCGCCAGATTTTCCGACGCGATGAAGGCCAGGACGTCGCCGTAGACGCGGGCCACCGGCTTGTCCAGCGCCGCCACCACGTTGAAGAAGTCCTTTTCCCGGGCGAAGAACGCCCAGGCGGCATCGCCCAGCATCTTGCGATAGAACTCGTACATCTCGCGGTTCCACACCGCGACACCGGCGATGGCCTGGGGCCGGTTGATCAGGATGTCGGCGAAATCCTCGCCCGCCGCCGCCTTGACTTTCTTCAGGGTGGCGGGGTCGAAGGTGCCGACGGCGGCGATGTTCTCGGGCGTGCGCAGCGCCAGCAGATCCTCGCCGATCTCGACGATCTGCTGATAGCTCAGATGGTCGCGGTAGGCGCGCAGCAGCGGCAATTGCCAGCCGAAGGCCAGATACTGGTTCAACTGCCGCAGCTTGCGTTCCTCGACCGGATCGGCGCCGACGCGGGTGACTTCGACCTGCTCGGTCTTCTTGATCAGGCCGAACAGCGCCTTCTTGGTCACGGTTTCGGTCACGGTCTGCGCGGTCTGGGCCGCCTCGAACACCTTCTTGGCGCAGGTGCGCACCAGCAATTGCTGAATCTGGTTCAACGAGACGTGGCAGGCCAGCATCTGGTCGTCGTCGCGCACCGGCTCGCCCTTGGGCGTCTTGACGATGTCGTCGCACGATTCGCGGTTGGCGGCGAACAGGGTGGTGAACTGTTCCAGGATCTCGGCATGCGAGATCAGGTCCTGATAGGTCAGGGACTGGTCCACCAATCCCTTTTCCTGAAAGCGCGCCAAGACTTTCTTCAGGCCATCGATGATGGCCCGCTTGGTGTCGTTGTCGATGTCCACCGGCGGCGGAAGCGTAGGAACGGCCATGACCCCAGGACCCCAAGGGCAATTCGCGGAAGGATATGGTTTACCTGTTCACTTCCGCCTAGGCAACATCGTCCGGCGCCGCCTCGTCCGCAAGAAGGACCCAGGTCAGCTCGTGTTTGTTGTGGAACAGGTGGAACACGCGCGAACCGGGTATATCCATGAACTGGCGCAGGGCGTCGAAATCGGTTTCGCCCTGGAACTTGATGGTGCACAGGAAGTTGCGCGCCAGCCCGCTTTCCCGCCAGCGTTGGACCAGTCCCAGCAGGCGCTGGGGATAGCAGATGATATCGGAAAACAGCCAGTCCACCCGCCCCACGCTGTGCGGGTCCAGGCCGAAGGCGCTTTCCTTGCGGCAGGTGATGTTGGGCAGGGCGGCGATACGCGGGTCCAGCGGCGCCTTGTCCACACTGATCACCTTGGCCCCCAGCGAGGCGATGACCCAGCTCCAGCCGCCGGGACAGGCGCCCAGATCCAGGCACAGCTCGCCGGGCTTGGGCGCGATGCCCAGCCGGGTGAAGGCGTCCCACAGCTTCAGATAGGCGCGGTTGGGCGGCGTCGTCTTGTCCTCGACGAAATGGCATTCGCCGTTGGGGAACGGCGAATCGCAACGCGCGGCGGCCAGCAGCGTGCCCTCGTCCAGCAGGGTGAACGAGCCCAGCGGCGCGGTCGGTGCCGGGCTGCCGAACACCTGCGGCTTGGCCGAGACCTTGGGCAGCTTGTCCACCATCAGCGCGGTGCGGCGGTGCAGGCCGGGGGCATAGGGCCACCAATTGCGCTGGATGGCGCGCAATGCCCGCGCCCCCTCGCCGATGGACGATACCGGGATGCGCACCACGTCGTGCCAGACATTCTGCGCCCAGGCGACGGGCCGCGCCGGGCCTGCGGCCAGCATCAGGCGGCCGTGCTCCTGGACGACGGCATCGCCCAGTTCGGCGCGCAGATCGGCCTCGAAGCCCTCGGCGGCAAGGTATCCGGTCAGGCCGGTGGGAATGGCGGCGGGGGGCGGCGGAATGTCGGTCATGGGCGGCATATAGCATGGGCGGCGCCGGGCCGTCAGCCTTCGCCGAATTCTTCCTTGTCGGCGGCGGCCTCCGCCTCGGCCTTGCGGCGGTGCATGTTCAGGCCGATCTCGTCCAGGAAGATCTGTTCCTTGCGGTCCAGTTCCTCGCGCTCGCGCTTTTCGCGGTTGGCCTGGGTGACTTCGTAGGTCTTGAGTTCGCGGAACGCCTCGGCCAGTTCGTCGCGCGCCTTCTCGATATCGGCACGCACGGCGGCCAGCGCCTGATGCATCAGGTCGCGGCGGCGCATCCATGCCTGCTGGAAAGCGCCATAGGAAAAGCCGATGCCGGTGGTGTCCTCGGCCGCCAATTGCTGCTCGTGCCGCAACTGTTCCTCGCCCTTGCGGATTTCCTCGATGATCTGGTCTTCGCGGGTTTGCAGCGCGGTCAGCACCCGGCGCTTTTCGTCCACGCTGAACTTGGACAGCCGGATCAGCGTCTTCAGGCCCTTGGCGGGTTTAGCCATTTTTAGATTGCCCCTCAGGCGCCGGGCGCGGGCCTCCGCCCGCTGGGCTTACGCTCGCATAAGCTCGCGGGGCCTCAACGGCCCAGTCCCTCGGCTGCGCCTCGCTCCGCATGCCTTATCGCCCCATGCCGTCGCCGTCGAACGGCATGCCCAGGATTTGCGCCAGACCGGCATAGCAATCGCGCAGGCTGGTGGCGTCCTTCTTGCCTTGGATCAGGAATTGTTCGATCTGCGGGTAATAATGGATGGCTTCGTCCACCGCCGGGTCGGTGCCGCGGCGATAGGCGCCCAGGCGGATCAGTTCGGCCATGTCCTCATAGGTCGCCAGCAGGCGGCGGGCGCGGCGGATCAGGTCGTTTTCCTGGGCGTTGTTGCAGCCGGGCATGGTACGGGACACGCTGCGCAGGATGTTGACCGCCGGATAGCGGCCGCGGTCGGCGATGGCGCGGTCCAGCACGATGTGGCCGTCCAGGATACCGCGCACCGCGTCGGAAATGGGCTCGTTATGGTCGTCGCCGTCCACCAGCACGGTGAACAGGCCGGTGATCGAACCCTGGCCGGTGCCGGGACCGGCGCGTTCCAGCAGGCGCGGCAATTCGGCGAACACGGTGGGGGTATAGCCCTTCGAGGCGGGCGGCTCGCCCGCCGACAGGCTGATCTCGCGCTGGGCCATGGCGAAGCGCGTCACCGAATCCATCATGCACAGCACGTCCAGCCCCAGATCGCGGAAATATTCGGCGACCGACAGGGTCAGATAGGCGGCCTGGCGGCGCATCAGCGGGCTTTCGTCCGAGGTCGAGCAGATCACCACCGACCGCTTCATGCCCTCTTCGCCCAGATCGTCCTCGATGAACTCGCGCGCCTCGCGGCCACGCTCGCCGATCAGGCCGATGATCGAGACGTCGCACGACGTGTTCTTGGCCATCATGGACAGGATGGACGATTTGCCGACGCCCGACCCGGCGAAGATGCCCATGCGCTGGCCCCGGCACATGGTCAGGAAGGCGTTGACCGCCCGCACCCCCAGATCGACCTTGCCCGCCACCCGCGACCGCGACGCGGCCGGCGGCGGCCGGTTGCGGATGGGATAGGCGACGTCGCCCAGGCCCAGCGCCCCCAGCCCGTCCACCGGCTGGGCGAAGGCGTTGATGGTGCGTCCCAGCCAGGACCGGTCGGGATGCACCACCGGCTCGGAATCCTGCACCTCGGTGCGGCAGCCCAGGCCGACGCCGTTGACGTCGACGAACGGCATCAGCAGCGCCCGGCCATTGCGGAAACCCACCGCTTCGCACGGCACCCGGCGGCCGTCGCGCGCCACCACATGGCAGCGGTCGCCCACGGAAATCTGGCGCTGCACGCCGCCCGCCTCGATCAGCATGCCCTGCACGGCGGCGACGCGGCCATAGACCTGAACGTCGCTCAGGCGCTCGATATCATTGACCAGATTGCGCACCAGGAACTTCACGATGGGAAAACATCCTTGTCCCAGAGAGGCTTATCCGGCGACGGCTTGCAGTCGTGCCCATAGACCCTTATGGTTAACACATCCTGAACGGGGGCAAAACGGGGTTGGTCCCATGCGTGTGCTGGTGGTCGAGGACGACCGGATGATGGCGCAGGTCATCGAGACCATGCTGAAAGCCGAAGGCATGGTCGTCGATACGACCGCGCTGGGCGAGGACGGTCTCGAGATCGGCAAGCTCTATGATTACGACATCATCCTGCTGGACCTGATGCTGCCCGACATGGACGGCTACGAGGTGCTGCGCCGCCTGCGCGCCGCGCGGGTGGAAACCCCGGTGCTGATCCTGTCCGGCCTGACCGAGCCGGACAAGAAGATCAAGGGCCTGGGCTTCGGCGCCGACGATTATCTGACCAAGCCGTTCGACCGGGGCGAGTTGGTGGCCCGCATCCAGGCCATCGTCCGCCGTTCCAAGGGCCATGCCCAATCGGTGATCCGCACCGGCAAGCTGTCGGTCAACCTGGACACCCGCACGGTCGAGGCCGGGGGCGAGCCGCTGCACCTGACCGGCAAGGAATACGGCATCCTGGAATTGCTGTCCCTGCGCAAGGGCCAGACCTTGACCAAGGAACAATTCCTCAACCACCTGTACGGCGGCATCGACGAGCCGGAACTGAAGATCATCGACGTCTTCATCTGCAAGCTGCGCAAGAAGCTGGCCACCGCCACCGGCGGCGACAGCTATATCGAGACGGTGTGGGGCCGCGGCTACGTCCTGCGCGACCCCGAACCCGGCGCCCCGCGGGCGGGCGCGGCGGAATAGGGGCGAGCAGTTTCCGCTGCTTCGGCGCGGGCCACATGCCGTCCCGGTTCCATGCTTTCATGCAACAGGCGCAGGATGATGACGCAGGGCGCCCCATCGGGCGCCGGGGCGATCATGTAATACAGCATGTGGGCCGCCGCTCCTCGCCGCCCGGCGGCGTGTTCCAGATGAAAGGCGCGCAGGCCGGGCAGGATGGCGGCGCGGTCCCACGACCCGCCGCGCTCTGGATCGGCGGCGATCATCTCCACGCCCTTGGCGATCAGGCCCTTGATGATCTCGCGCTGGTGCGGACCGAATTGTTCGGCGGTTTCATGCAGGACCGTGCGGAAGTCGCGCTTGGCGGCCTCGGTGACGCGATAGCGGTTCAAGCGTCCATCTCGTCCAGGATGGCGGCGATGGGGCGGTCGTCCAGGCGGTCCTGCTGCCAATCCTCGATTCCGGTCATCACCGCGCGGCGCAGCATTTCCAGCTTTTCCTGTTCCGCCGCCTTTTCCCGGTGCAGCAGCCGCAGGGCGTCGCGGACGACCTCGCTTTGCGACGCATAGCCGCCTGCCGACACTTCCTGTTCGACGAAACGGGCCAGGCTGTCCGGCAGGCTGATGTTCATGGTGGGCACGGCGGGACTCCCTGTGTTGCAGCCTGGATCATATTCCGCTTTGGCAAAAATTGCCAATGGGCTCGGAATTCCCCGCTTGACGCTGGCGGGGGCTTGGGGGTTTGCTAGGCCGAGATTCGTTCTCGAAAAACCCCACACAGCCAGGGTCTTGACATGTCCGCACCCGCCAAGCCCAGCGGCGAGCCCATCACTTCCAAGTCGCAATTGGTCGCCTATCTGGCGTCCGGGTGCAAACCGGTCGAGCAATGGCGCATCGGCACCGAGCACGAGAAATTCGCCTATACCCAGGACGATCTGCGGCCGCTGGCCTATGACGGGCCGCGCGGCGTGCGCGCCATGCTCGAGGGGTTGCGGCAATTCGGCTGGCGCCCGGTGTCCGAAGGCGACAATTTGATCGCCCTGGTCAACGACGATGGCGCCTCGGTGACGCTGGAGCCGGGCGGGCAGTTGGAATTGTCGGGGGCGCCGCTGGACGACATCCACCAGACCTGCGTCGAAACCTACGACCATCTGAAGCAGGTCAAGCAGGTGGCGGCGCCGCTGGACATCGGCTTCCTGGGGGTGGGCTTCCAGCCGAAATGGCGGCGCGACGACGTGCCGTGGATGCCCAAGGGCCGCTACAAGATCATGCGCGAGTACATGCCCAAGCGCGGGTCCAAGGGCCTGGACATGATGCTGCGCACCTGCACGGTGCAGGTGAATCTGGATTTCGCCGACGAAGCCGACATGGTGAAGAAATTCCGGGTGTCGCTGGCCTTGCAGCCGCTGGCCACCGCCCTGTTCGCCAGTTCGCCGTTCCGCGACGGCCAGCCGACCGGCCTGTTGTCCACCCGTTCCGACGTGTGGACCGACACCGATCCCGACCGTTGCGGCATGCTGCCGTTCGTGTTCCAGGACGGCATGGGCTTCGAGCGGTACGTGGATTACATGCTCGACGTGCCCATGTACTTCGTCTACCGCGACGGCAAGTATATCGACGCCTCGGGCCAGTCGTTCCGCGACTTCATGGCGGGCAAGCTGCCCGCCTTGCCTGGCGAATTGCCGACCATGGGCGATTGGGCCGACCATCTGACCACCGCCTTCCCCGAGGTGCGGCTGAAGAAATACCTGGAAATGCGCGGCGCCGACGGCGGCCCGTGGCGGCGGCTGTGCGCGCTGCCCGCCTTCTGGGTCGGGCTGCTGTATGACCAGGGCGCGCTGGACGCCGCCTGGGACATCGCCAAGGGCTGGAGCCTGGAAGAACGCGAGCGCCTGCGCGCCGAGGCGCCGCGCCTGGGTCTGGCGGCCACGGTGGGCGGCCGCAATCTGCGCGACATTGGCCGCGAGGTGCTGGCGCTGTCGGCCGAGGGCTTGCGCCGTCGCGCCCGCAAGAACGATTCGGGGCGCGACGAATCCATCTATCTCGACACCCTGCACGCCATCGCCGACAGTGGCCGCACTCCGGCCGAGGACATGCTGGAAGCGTTCAACGGCCGCTGGCGCGGCAGCGTCGACCCCATCTTCCAGGAATACGCCTACTAAGGTTCAGGGAGCCCGGAATGGCCAAGTGCAAGAATCTCGGCGAAGTGCGCGAGAACATCGACCGTCTGGACCGCCGCATCGTGCCGCTGTTGGCCGAGCGTGCCACCTATGTGGAGCAGGCGGCGGGCTTCAAGCCGACCAAGGCGGCGGTGGTCGATCCGGCGCGGATCGAAGAAATCGTGCTGCGCGTCCGCCATATGGCGGTCGAGGAAGGCATGTGCCCCGATCTGGCGGAAAACATCTACCGCTCGATGATCGACGCCTACATCATCCACGAGGCCAAGGTTTACCGGAAAATCCATTCCGAGGACTGAACCGGTGCGGAGCGACATCGGTTCCTCGGCCGTGTACCGGGCGCGGGTCAGCCAGGATCTGCGCCGGGTGCCGGTGTTGCAGCATTGCCTGGTGCTGGTGCGCCAGGGCGCCAAGGAACTGGTGGACGGCCTCGGCGCCGTCGCCCGGGTGGCGGTGGGCGACACTGTCCTGCTGCACGCGGGCGGCCATCCCACCATCGGCAACCGCCCCGATCCGGCGGCGGGCCATTACGCCGCCCTGGTGCTGGCCTTCGGGGCGCGGTCGCTGACCGCCTTTCGCCAGCTTTACCCCACCCTGGCCGCCGCGCCGCCGCTGCCGTCGCGGGCCTGGAGCCTGCGGCCCGGCGACACCGCCCTGGCCGCCGCCATCGGTCACGCCTGCGACGGCCTGGAGGACGCGGCGCTGTCCGACCGCGTCGCCCTGCACCGCTGCGTCGAGGTGCTGGCGGTGCTGGCCGAACGCGGGCTGGTGCTGCCCGATGGCGACGATCCCGGCGCCGCCGCCGCCGTCCAGGGGCTGGTGGCCGCCCGCCCGCACCTGCCGTGGAGTGCCGCCGACGTCGCCCGCGCCCTGAACATTTCCGAGGCCACCCTGCGCCGCCGTCTGGCGGCCGAGGGCACCTGCTTCCGCGATCTGGCCGCCGATGTCCGCCTGGGCTATGGCCTGCACCTGCTGCAAACCACCCGCCAGCCCATCATCGAGGTGGCGGCGGCCTGCGGCTACGACTCGCCGTCACGCTTCGCCGCCCGCTTCCGCGCCCGTTTCGGCATGTCGCCATCGGAATTGCAGGGCAAGGCGAAGTCGGCCTAATCGTCGGCGGCGAAGCGGTCGGAATCCAGCGGTTGCGGCTGGCGGGGGTCGCCGGGCGGCGTCACCAGACTGATCTCGGGCATGGTGTTCAGGCTTTGGGAGCGGGCGGTGGATACCTGCTTGTAGGTCAGGGTGAACGGCATCAGCCCGGCCTGCATGTCCTTGACGAAGATGCCGCACGACCGCGAATAGGACGATCCGGTGGCGAATTCGATGCGATAGGTGCCGTCGGGAATGCCCGCCACGCCGACGTGGTAGGTGGCGGGCACGAAATAGGCGACCACCGTGTTGCCGCTGAGGGTCTTCAGCTTGACCACCGCGTCCTTGCGGCCGTCATTGTGGATCAGCAAACGGTGTTCGCCGGTGGCGCGGCGGGCCAGAACCTCGCCCGATTGCGGCGGCGTGCCGGGATTGGCGGCGCACCATTCCTGTTTGAACTGCGATCCCGACCCGGCATACAGCGCGCGGGTGGACACCCAGCCTTCGATTCCCGACGGCGTGCGCACCCGCGACCATTCGGCGCCTTGGGTGCCGACCACCTGGACAGAGGTGAAGCGGTCCAGCAGCGCCAGCACCGGCGCGCCGTCCACCGCCGCCTGCCGCAGCTTGAGGTCGGGCACGGCGACGTGGCGGATGTCGCCGATATCGGCGGCGCGCACGGCAATGCCCGCGCTGGTGACGACCGGCTTTTCCCACGGCCGGGTGGCGACCAGCGCCACCACCGCTACCAGCACCGGCAGCGCCGCCAGCGGCGCCAGTTGCGCCAGGAACACCCGGCCAAGCCACGGTGCCCAGCGGTCGCGCAGGCGGCGGGGCGGAGAGGGGGGGATGGACTGGCGCAGATCGTCGATCTGGCGGCGGTGCACCGACAGCCGGGCGAAGCGGGCGGCCTGTTCGACCAGGGCGCGGGCCAGTTCGAATTCGTCCAGCGCCAGGAAGGCGCGGGCCTGGCGGATCAGCAGGCGGGCGTTCTGGTCGGGCGGCTTGGTGCCGCCCGCCAGGTTGCGCAACAGGGCGGCGGGGGCCAGCACCAGCCCGGGCGGCGACCACCAGCCCAGCAGCCAGGTGACGGTGCTGCTGCGCACGGCGGTGACGTCGGCGCAATGGCGGCAGAAGATGCCTTCGACCCGGCGGCGGCGCGCCCACAGCAGATAGCTGCGGACCTGATGGAAGATCACATAGCGGGGCTGGGCGGTGACGGCGCCGCAACAGGAACAGGCGAACGGGGTCGAGGGATAATCGTCGCCGTCCTCGGTCAGCGGCGGCACGCCGGTGGCATCGTATTCGGCGCGGTGGACCACGTCGCGCAGCACGCGATACGCCTCGACGATGCGCTGGAACTCCTCGGCCGCCTGGGCCGAGGAATTGCGGTCGGGGTGCACGGCCTTGACCCGCGAGCGATAGGCGGCCTTGATCGCCGCCATGTCGGCGCCGGGCAACAGGCCCAACACCGCGTAATAGCCCTTGGGGTCTGGCGAGATGGAGGTCATGGCGCACGATCGTGCAAGTTGTTCCCCGGCGTCAAGCTACCCACGATCCAAAATGGCGCGCAGCCCCTCGCGGTAGCCGGGGTGGCGCCAGACCACGCCCAGTTCCCGCCGGATGCGGTCGTTGGACACCAGCTTGTTGTCGGCATAGAACGACAACGCCATGGGCGACAGGGTTGCCCGGGCCTCTTCCCACGGGATTTCCGGCGGCGGCTCCCGGCCCAGCAGGGCGCAGGCATGGGCGATGACGTCCTGGGGCGGCGCCGGGTCGTCGTCGCAGACGTTGTAGACCCGGCCGCCGGGATGGGGCCGGGCCAGCGACGCCAGCACGCAGGCGGCGATGTCGTCCACATGGATGCGGCTGAACACCTGCCCCGGCTTGACGATGCGCCTGGCACGGCCGTCGCGCACGGTGTCGATGGCCGAACGGCCGGGGCCGTAGATGCCCGCCAGCCGGAAGATATGCGGCGCCAGTCCGGCCGCCTGCCAGGCCTGTTCCGCCGCCAGACGACGGCGCGAGCGGTCCAGATCGGGGGTGGGCGGCGTGTCCTCGGTGACGGTGGCGCCGCCATGGTCGCCGTATACGCCGGTGGTGGAGAGATAGCCGACCCAGCGCGGCGCCAGCGCCCGCAATCGCGCGCCGCACAAATCCAGCACCGGATCGCCCAGGGTGTCGGGCGGCACCGACGACAAGACCGCGTCCACGCCCTCCAGCGCCTCGGCGGGCAGGGGGTGGTCGCGGTCGAAGGCGAAGACCCGGATTCCGGCCAGGTCGCCACTGTCGCCCGAGCGGGTGGTGCCGCGCACCTCCCACCCCGCGTCCAGCAGGGCGCGGGCGATGACGCGGCCGGAAAAGCCCAGTCCGAACAGGAAAAAACGGCCGCTCATGTCACCTCGCTGGCTGGTCGTGACACGCGGGGCTTGCCATGCCCGCGCATCCGGTCAAATTAATGCCGCAAACCCGCGCTTCAAAGGGCTCCATGCGACACATCGTGCTTTCGGCGGTTCTGGCCGCCGCGTTCATCCTTCCCGCCAGGGCCGAGATCATCGACGGTCCCCAGGCATACCGCAACTGTCTGATCCTGGCGAAGACCAAGCCGGAACAGGGTTGGGAAGAGGCGCTGGCCTGGCAAAGCCTGGGCGGCGGCGAGGCGGCGCGGCATTGCGCCGCCGTGGCGCTGATCGGCCTGGGCAAGTATGGCGAGGCGGCCACCCGCCTGGAAACCCTGGCCAACGAAAGCGTGCGCGCCGACAGCGTGCGCGCCGAGATGATGGCCCAGGCCGGGCAGGCGTGGATGATGCTGGGCAATCTGCAACGGGCCGACGCCGCCCAGCGTTCGGCGCTGATCCTGTCGCCCGGCAATCCCGACATCCTGCTGGATCAGGCGGTGTTGTTGGCGCAGTTGCACCATTACAACGAAGCGGTGGAGATTCTTGGCCGGGTGTTGCGGGCGCAGCCCAACCGCATCGAGGCCATGGTGCTGCGCGCCTCGGCCTTCCGCTATCTCGACAACCTGCCGGGGGCCGAGGACGACGTCAATTCCGCCCTCAAGCTGGACCCCGATTATCCCGACGCCCTGCTGGAACGCGGCATGCTGCGCCGTCTCAAGGGCGACGATGTCGGCGCGCGTGAGGATTGGCTGCGCACCATCGATCTGGCGCCCGAGGCGGCGGCCGCCGATACCGCCCGCGCCAATCTGGAAAAGATGGATGTGAAGCAAAAATGATAAAAAACGCGGCAATGCTTGCCGGTTTTTTAGTCAACACGGCCACATTGCGGTTTGATTAAAGATGTCGCACCGCAATGATTGTTGGTGACAGGCCGATTCATCGTCTGATAGCGTCTTTACTGGTTGGCGACTTCAGGACGGTGAACGACTTGTCCCTTGCCGGTACGCCCATTCGATCCAGACAGCCGTCCGCAACGGATATTCCGCCCGTTTCCCTTCGCCGCCCCTGCGCCATGGCCTTCCCGTCCGGGAGGGCCTTTTCGTTTCCAGCATCCGGGGGAAGACAGCATGGCAAAACGTGCGACGCGTTCCGCTAAGTCCGAGTCCGTGGTCACTCTGTATCCGGCCGATGCCGACTGGCATCCGCTGGGCGACGACCAGGGGCGGGACCAGAGCTATGTGCGCAAGGTCCGGCCGCAAAGCGACGGCCAGCGCCGTCTGATGGCGGCGGTGCGCGAACACAACCTGACCCTGGCGCTGGGCCCGGCCGGCACCGGCAAGACCTATCTGGCCATCTCGGCGGCGGTCGAGGCGTTCGAGGAAGGCCGCGTGTCGCGCATCATCCTGTCGCGCCCGGCGGTCGAGGCGGGCGAATCCCTGGGCTTCCTGCCCGGCGACATGCAAGAGAAGCTGGCTCCCTATCTGCGGCCGCTGTACGACGCGCTGTCGGACCGGCTGGGCGGCAAGAAGCTGCGGGCCAGCCTGTCCGACGGCACCATCGAAATCGCCCCCATCGCCTATATGCGCGGGCGCACCCTGAACAACGCCTTCGTGGTGATCGACGAGGCGCAGAACTGCACCTACGGCCAGATCAAGATGCTGCTGACCCGGTTGGGCTGGCATTCCACCATGGTCCTGACCGGCGACCCCGACCAGACCGACCTGCTGCCCGGCCTGTCCGGTCTGGCCGACATCGCCGACCGTCTGCGCGTCCTGCCCGACGTGTCGGTGGTCGACCTGACCGATACCGACATCGTCCGCCACCCGCTGGTCGCCAGCATGCTGACGGTGTTGTAGGGGCTCAGGCCGCCTCGAAAAACGCCTTCGCCATCCCGGCGATTTCCTCCACGGCGCAATCCAGCAGGCGCTGGCCGTGGGCCGGGGTGGCCAGCGACGGGTTGGACCCGATGCGGCCGTCGGGAAAGCTGGCGCGGAAGTCGGCGGCGCCGAAAAAGCCGCCGCGCGGCGCCACCTTGGGCTTCAGTGGCCGGGGATCGGCGGTTTCCGGGTGCAAGGCCCAGGTCAGCGCCACCTCGGGCGGGGTGGCGTGGCTGCCGATTGCGTCACCGTACAATTCCACCGACAGCCGTTCGATTTCGGGCAGTTCCCACCAGTTCAGCAGGCGGGTGCGCAGCGCCGGGCGCGGGCTCAGCCGGTCCAGCTCCATCTGGGTTTCGGCGAAGGCGGCCTGCACGGTGGCGACGTTGCCGCCATGGCCGTTGATCATCAGCACCCGGTCGAAGCCATGGCGCGACAACGACAGCAGGCAGTCGCGCACCACCGCCATCAGGGTCGAGGGCCGCAGCGTCATGCTGCCGGGAAAATCCATGTGGTGCTGGGCCATGCCGATGGCGATGGTGGGGGCGACCATCACCCCCAACGCGTCGCCGACGCCGTCGGCCACCGCCTCGGCGCACAGGGCGTCGGTGCCGATCAGTCCGGTGGGGCCGTGCTGCTCGGTCGAGCCGATGGGCAGGATCACCGCGCGCGACCGCCGCAGATATTCCTCGACCTGCGGCCAGGTGGATAGATGTAGGCGCATTGTATGTCTCCGGGTCACGCCGCCTTTTTCTCATGCTGGCGGGCGGCGGGAAAGCACCTCCATAGAACATATCCAAAGTGTTTCATAACAGAGTTTTCATTTTACACGTCCGGTTCACGGGGGCATGATCCCCCGGCACTAAATCTAGTGGGAGGGGAGTCCCATGGACGATATCGATTGCGCCGCCGAACGGATCGAGGCGTTCAATTCGGTTGCGCTGAAGGCCGTTCTGACCCGGTTGGACGGCCCTTCGTCCTCGGGCGTGTGTCATGCCTGCGGCTGTGCCATCGAGTCCGAGCGTCTGCGGGCCAACCCCCGCGCCCGCCATTGCCGGGAATGCGCCGACGAGATCGAACAGGAAAGCCGCCGCGCCCGTCTGTGCGGGCCGCGCTGAGCGGGCATGCTCCCGCCCGCGTAATCGTGGCCGGCGGCGCTTGCCTGCCGCCCGCGTAATCGTGGTATGACAGATGGTGGCGGCGGCCCGGCTTCCGCCTGATGTTTCTCTGTCCCCACGGTGAACGGTGTTCGCCTCGTTCCGCACCACCACCTCGTTGCGCGTCCGTCTGCTGCTGCTGGCCCTGGCGGCGTCGTTGCCGGTCATCCTGTTCGCCGTCTTCGTGGTGACGCAGATGGCCGCCGACCGGCGCACCCGCGATCTCGAGGACCTGCTGCGGCGCACCGCCGTAGTCACCGCGGCGGTGGATCAGGCGCTGTACGGCGCCTCGCGCGAGCTGATCACCCTGGCGGTGGACAAGGATCTGCTGGAGGACGACCTGGATGGCGCCTACCGCGAGGCGGTGGCCTTCGCCGCGCAATCCAGCATCGGCGAATCCATCTCGCTGCTGGCTCCCGACGGCACCATCCTGTTCAACACCCGCCGCCCGCTGGGGGTGGCGCTGCCGCCGTCCGGCGACCTGGACGGCGTGCGCGAGGCGGTGGAAAGGCGCAGCCTGCGCATCTCGAACCTGTTCACCGGCGCCATCGACGGTCGGCCGATCCTGACGGTGGACGTACCGGTGCTGCGCGACGGCGTGGTGGTCTATGTGCTGCACATGGTGGTGGACCCGGCGCGGGTTCTCGACCTGTTGCGCAACCAGGGGCTGAACGACGATTGGGTGGTGGCGGTGCTGGACCGCAGCGGCCATTTCATCGCCCGGACCCGCGACGCCGCCGCATCGCTGGGCCAGCCAGCCAGTGACAGCCTGCGCCGCGCCGTGGCCGAGGGCCGCGACGGCGCTTTCGATTCCACCCTGCTGGACGGAACCGCGGTGGTCGGCGCCTTCCGCCGCACCGCCCTGGGCGATTGGGTGGTGGCGATGGCGGTGCCGCGCGTCCAGTTGAACGCCCAGCGCACCCGTTTCCTGGTGTTGCTGCTGGGTGGCGCCGTGCTGATCCTGGGCGGTGCGGCGTGGATCACCGTCCGGCTGGCCGATCGCCTGGAGCGGCGCCTGCTGGAAGTGGGGGTTCTGGCCGGGCGATTGGGGGCGGGACAGGCCATCCAGCCGCTGGCCACCGGCATCGCCGAATTGGACGCGGTGGGGCAGTCGCTGGCCCGGGCCGCCACCCTGATCGCCAGCCGCGAGGCGGCGTTGACCCGGGCGGGCAAGGTGGCGCGCGACGCCCTGGCCTCCAAGGCCAAGTTCTTCGCCGCCGCCAACCACGATCTGCGCCAGCCGGTGCAGTCGCTGTTCCTGTTCCACGCCACCATGGCCTCGCTGCTGCCGCCCGACCATCCGGCGCGGCGGCCGCTGGATTATTCCGAACGCTCGCTGGCCGCCCTGGAAATGCTGCTGGACGGATTGCGCGACGTGTCGCGGCTGGACGCCGGGGCGGTGGTGCCGGTGGTGGCGCCGCTGGCCCTGGGCGAGATGGTGCGGGCGCTGGGCGACGAATACCGCCTGCGCGCCGCCGAACAGGGCGTCACCCTGCGCGCCGTCGCCACCAGCGTCTGGGTCAACAGCGACCGCGCCCTGCTGGACCGGGTGCTGCGCAACCTGATCGAGAACGCCATCCGCTACACGCCGCGCGGCGGCCGTGTCCTGTTGGGGTGCCGCCGTCGCGGCGGCCATGTGCGGGTGCAGGTGGTGGACACCGGCATCGGCATTCCCGCCGATCAGCAGGGCAGTATCTTCGAGGAATTCCACCAATTGGGCAATCCGGCCCGCGACAGCGCCCTGGGCCTGGGCCTGGGGCTGGCCATCGTGCGCCGCGTCTGCGACCTGATGGGGCACGGCATCAGCGTCGCCTCGGCGGTGGGCAAGGGCTCGACCTTCACCGTGCACATGCCGCGCTGCCGACAGGACCGGGATTGAAAATCCAGCGCCGTACCTATCTCTGGGAAACACGATCTGGTGTTCACAGAGGAGCAGGCGATGAATCCTTTCCATCTTGATCCCGGTCGGGCGTGTGACGCCCGGCCCGGCGCGCCATAGGAGCCGCCGCCATGGAAGCCTTTCTGCTGATGCCGCTGGGCGGTGTGTCGCTGTGGCTGTGGCTGCTGTTCCTGGGCATCGTCATCGTGCTGCTGGCGGTCGATCTGGGGCTGCTGCACAGCAAGGAGCGCGAGATCGGCATCGGCGAAAGCCTGGTGCTGTCCGCCGGATACATCGCCATCGCCCTGGTGTTCGGCGGCTGGGTCTGGCATTCCCAGGGCGACGAGGCCGGACTGGCCTGGATGACCGGCTATCTGGTGGAAAAGACCCTGTCGCTGGACAACGTCTTCGTCATCTCGCTGATCTTCGCCAGCCTGGCTATTCCCCGCCTGTACCAGCACAAGGTGCTGTTCTGGGGCATCGTCGGCGTCATCGTCATGCGCGGCGTGATGATCGGCTTCGGCACCGCCCTGGTGTCGCAGTTCTCGTGGATTCTGTACCTGTTCGGCGCCTTCCTGGTGTTCACCGGCATCAAGATGCTGCTGGTCCGCGATTCCGGCCATGACGACGTCACCGGCGGGGCGATGGTGGGCTGGCTGCGCCGCCGGCTCAGGGTCACGCCGGAATTGCACGGCAACCGCTTTTTCGTGCGCGACCAGGGGGCGTGGCGGGCGACGCCGCTGTTCCTGGCGCTGATCCTGGTGGAATCGGCCGATCTGATCTTCGCGGTGGACAGCGTGCCCGCCATCTTCGCCATCACCACCGACCCGTACATCGTCTACACCTCGAACATCTTCGCGGTGTTGGGCCTGCGGGCGCTGTACTTCGCCCTGGCGGCCATGGTGCATCGCTTCGCCTATCTGAAATACGCCCTGGCGCTGATCCTGGTGTTCATCGGCGGCAAGATCTTCTGGACCCATCTGGTGGGCAAGCCCGATCCGACCGTCACCCTGGGCGTCACCTTCGTCCTGATCGCCGCGGGCATCGGCGTCTCGCTGTGGAAAACCCGGGGCGAGGCGCGGGCATGAGGCCGGTGCGACCGTCGTCGCTGGCCCTGACCCTGGCGGAAGCGGTCGCCAGCCTGGGGCGGTCGGGGCGGCTGGCGGTGTTCCCGCTGCTGGCCATGCTGGGCATGGCGCCGTCGCCGGGGCTGCCGCTGGGCGCGGTGTGCGGGTCGCTGATCGTCTGGCTGGCCCTGGGCTGCCTGCTGCAACGGCCGCAAGGGGCGTTGCCGGACGGCTTGGGGCGGCGGCGCATTCCCGGTTCGGTGCTGCGGGCCGGGCTGCGCCTGATCGTGCCGCCGCTGCGGCGCCTGGAAAAGCTGACCCGCCCCCGGCTGGCGCCGTTGACCCTGCCCGCCGCGGCATGGCTGGCGCTGATCGGGCAGGGCGTGGTCATGGCCCTGCCCATCCCGTTCGGCAACGTGTTGCCCGGCGTGGCGGTGGTGGTGCTGACGGTGGCGTTGATCCGCCACGACGGCATCGGCGCCGCCCTGGGCCATGCCCTGGCCCTGCTGTCCCTGGCGGTCCCGGTCGCCCTGGTCGCCTTGGGCGTGGTCGCCGTGGCCTGAATGTTCGGCCCTAGTGTCTTCCCCAGGTTCACCGCGCCATACGACTGATCTATGGTAGGACCGGATAGACGGAGAACCGCCATGCCCTGGGATCCCACCCTGTATTCCGCCTTCGCCCAGCCGCGCCTGCGCCCGGCCCTGGATTTGATGGCGCGCATCGATGCCGAGCATCCGCGCGGCGTGGTCGATCTGGGTTGCGGCACCGGCAACGTCACCCGCATCCTGGCGGAACGCTGGCACGACGCCAGCATCAGCGGCGTCGATTCGTCGCCCGAGATGCTGGCCGCCGCCGCCGCCAGCCCCAGTCGCATCCGCTGGGTGCAGTCGGACATCGCCCACTGGACGCCCGAGCGTCCGGCCGACGTGCTGTTTTCCAACGCCGCCCTGCAATGGCTGGACGGCCACGACACGCTGCTGCCGCACCTGTTCGCCCAACTGGCGCCGCGCGGCGTGCTGGCCATTCAGATGCCGCACAACCACTACGCCGCCAGCCATGCGGTGATGGCCGACACGGTCGAGGCCGGTCCCTGGGCCACTCGGCTGCGGCCGCTGGCCCGGCGGTTTCCGGTGCACGATCCCGATTATTATTACGACGTGCTGTCGCCGCTGGCGGCGTCGCTGGACATCTGGGAAACCGAGTACCTGCATGTTCTGGACGGCGACAACCCGGTGGTCAAATGGACCATGGGCACGGCGCTGCGGCCGCTGCTGGACGCCCTGGACGGCGCCGAGCGCCAGGAATTCCTGGCGGAATATTCCCGCCGCATCGCCGATTGCTATCCCCCCCACGCCGACGGCAAGACCCTGTTCCCGTTCCGCCGCCTGTTCCTGGTGGCGAAGAAGGGGATTTAGGACGGCGCGCCTCAGATTAGAGCAGCGCGCCTTTAATCTGAGGCGCGCCGCTCTAAGCTTTCACGTCCAGCCCCTGGCGGCGCAGGTCGTCGGCGTCGTCGGCCAGGGCCGAGGACAGGGCGGTTTCGCCCCGGGTCTGGGCGGACAATGCCGCCTGGGCCAGGCTCTCCACCTGCATCTGCTTGCGCAGGGCGCGGGTCTTGGCGGCGGCATCGGCGATTTCGCCTCGGGCGGCGGCCAGATGCGCCATCAGTTCGGCCGCCGGGGGCGGCGCCTTGGCAGGGATGGAAGCGGACATGGGCGATCCTCGCGCCGGTTCGCCCCAGGATAGCACGCGGGTCAGTCCAGTTGCAGCACCAGCGCCTTGAGATAGGCGCTTTCCGGCAATTGCGGATGCAGCGGATGGTCGGGGGCGGCCCCGGCGACGCGCAGGATGCGGCCCGAGCGCCCGGCCTGGGCCAGACCGTGGGCGATTTCCTCGGCGAACATGTCGGCGGGCATGTGGTGCGAGCACGACGCCGCCAGCAGGAAGCCGCCCGGTTCGACCAGCGGCGCCGCCAGCTTGGCCATCTTGCGATAGCCCTTGGCCCCGGCGTGCAGATCCTTCTTGGATTTGACGAAGGCGGGCGGGTCCACCACCACCACGCCGAACCGTTCGCCCGCCGCGTCCAGCCGCGCCATTTCGGCGAAGGCTTCGGCGCGCACGCAGGACAGCGGCACGTCGTTCAGTCTGGCGGCCCCCGCCGCCAGTTCCAGCGAATGTTCCGAGCGGTCGACGGCGGTGACGGCGGTCGC
Organism: Pseudomonadota bacterium; assembly: GCA_023458315.1. Lineage (GTDB taxonomy): Bacteria > Pseudomonadota > Alphaproteobacteria > Rhodospirillales > Magnetospirillaceae > Magnetospirillum. Next base: position 8,288 of record JAEXAH010000119.1, on the reverse strand, counting down.
CCCGGCCAGCGCCGCCTGCACGGCGAAGCCGCCCGCATAGGTATAGACGTCCAGCACGCGGCGGCCCTTGGCCAATTTGGCGACGAAGGCGCGGTTGTCGCGCTGGTCGTAGAACCAGCCGGTCTTCTGGCCGCCGGTCAGGTCGGCCAGGAAGCGGGCGCCGTTTTCCACCAGTTCGACCGGGCCGTCCAGTTCGCCCAGCGCCACCTTGTGCTCCAGCGCCAGACCTTCCAGCCCGCGCACCGGACTGTCGTTGCGCAGCACCACGGCCCGCGGCGCCAGCACCTGGGCCAAGGCGTCCAGCAGCGCCGGGGTCAGGCGGTCCATGCCCGCGGTGTTGGCCTGCACGGTGACGACATCGCCATAGCGGTCGACGATCAACCCGGGCAGCCCGTCGGCCTCGGAATGGATCAGACGGTAATAGGGGCCGCCGAACAGCGCGTCGCGCAGGGTCATGGCGGCGCGCAGCCGTTCGGCCAGGAAGGCGGCATCCACCACCCGCTTCCAGTCGCGGTCCAGCACGCGAGCGGCGATCAGCGAATGGGGGTTGAAGGTGGCGACGCCCAGCTTCTCGTCCCCCGCGTCCATCAGCGTGACCAGGGTGCCGGGCGGCAGCGCCTTGGCCTCGGGCGTCATCTCGACTTCGTTCGAGAACGCCCAGGGATGGCCGCCGCGGAAGCGGCGGGCGCGGCCCTTGGCGAAGCGGATGACGGGACGGGCGGCGGGAATGTCGGTGTCGATGGCGTTCATGCCGCCACCATAATCAAGCGCCGCGCCCCGGGCAACGCGCATGCGCGGCCGCCCCTCGGGTCGCCACCCTACCCGTCCGGAGGTGTCCCCACGCGAAGAAGGCCCCCCAAACCGGTGGGATACCAGTAATTTTTTCCAATTTTGATATGGATCAATGGCCGGGGGTGCGCTTGTCGTCATAGTGCGCCAACTCGGAGCAATGTCCTCCCGGCCGGAACTGGCCAACGGGGGTTTGTTTGTCATGGTTTTCCGGCGGGGCGCTCCGGGCTGACCCTTTCCCGGTCGAAACAGGAGTTCGGCATGAGCACCAACACCGACGCCACGCCCTATTGCGAAGACGTGGTGAAGAAGTTCGTCCTCGCGGCGACGTTCTGGGGTGTGGTTGGCTTCCTGGCTGGCGATTTCATCGCCTGGCAGCTCGCCTTCCCGGCCCTCAATCTTGATCTTGAATGGACCACCTTCGGCCGTCTGCGCCCGGTCCATACGTCCGCCGTGATCTTCGCCTTCGGCGGCAACATCCTTTTCTCCACCTCGCTGTACTGCGTGCAGCGCACCTGCCGCGCCAGCCTGTTCGGCGGCAGCGGCTTCGCGAACTTCACGTTCTGGAACTTCCAGATTTTCATCGTGGTCGCGGCGCTGACCTATGTCCTGGGCTTCTCCCAGGGCCAGGAATACGCCGAGCCGGAGTGGTGGCTGGACCTGTGGCTGACCGTGATCTGGGTCTGCTACCTGATGATCTTCGCCGGCACCATCATGAAGCGTAAGGAACCCCACATCTACGTGGCCAACTGGTTCTTCTTCGCCATGATCCTGACCGTCGCGATGCTGCACCTCGGCAACAACATCGCCGTTCCGGCCGCCCTGTTCGGCGGTTCGTGGATGAAGTCGTACAACCTGTTCGGTGGCGTCCAGAACGCCATGACCCAGTGGTGGTACGGCCATAACGCGGTGGGCTTCTTCCTGACCGCCGGCTTCCTGGGCATCATGTACTACTTCGTGCCCAAGCGCGCCGAGCGTCCGGTCTATTCGTACCGTCTGTCGATCGTGCACTTCTGGGCGCTGATCTTCCTGTACATCTGGGCCGGTCCGCACCACCTGCACTACACCGCTCTCCCCGACTGGGCGCAGACCCTGGGCATGACCTTCTCGGTGATGCTGTGGATGCCGTCCTGGGGTGGCATGATCAACGGCCTGATGACCCTGTCCGGCGCCTGGGACAAGCTGCGCACCGATCCGGTGATGCGTTTCCTGGTGTCCTCGGTGGCGTTCTACGGCATGTCGACCTTCGAAGGTCCGATGATGTCGATCAAGGCGGTCAACTCGCTGTCGCACTACACCGACTGGACCATCGGCCACGTGCACTCCGGTGCTCTGGGCTGGGTTGCCTTCGTGTCGTTCGGCGCGCTGTACTACCTGGTGCCCAAGCTGTGGGGCCGCAAGGAAGTCTACTCGCTGAAGCTGGTGGGCCTGCACTTCTGGGTCGCCACCGTCGGCATCGTGCTGTACATCACCGCCATGTGGATCTCGGGCATCATGCAGGGCCTGATGTGGCGTGCGTATGACAACCTGGGCTTCCTGCAGTACTCGTTCATCGAGACCGTCGAGGCGATGCATCCGTACTACGTGATCCGCGCCCTGGGCGGCCTGCTGTTCGTCCTCGGTTCGCTGGTGATGGTCTACAACTTCTACAAGACCATCAAGGGTGACGTGGCTTCCGAAGCCGCGCAGCCCTCGACCGCTGCGGCCCGCTAAGGGGAGGAACCGAGATGTCCGTGTTCAAGCATCACGCCAAGATCGAAACCAACGTCTTCTTCCTCGCGGTGGGTATCCTGCTGACCGTGGTCGTGGGCGGCCTGGTTGAGGTCGTGCCGCTGTTCACCATCGAGAGCACCATCGAGAAGGTGGAAGGCGTGCGTCCCTACTCTCCGCTGGAGCAGAAGGGTCGCGACATCTACGTCCGCGAAGGCTGCTACAACTGCCATAGCCAGATGGTCCGTCCGTTCAAGGACGAGGTCGAACGCTATGGTCACTACAGCCTGGCGGCCGAGTCCAAGTACGACCACCCCTTCCAGTGGGGTTCCAAGCGTACCGGTCCGGATCTGGCCCGCGTCGGTGGCAAGTACACCAACGACTGGCACGTCCGCCATATGATCAACCCCCGGGACGTGGTTCCGGAATCCATCATGCCCGGCTATCCGCACCTGAAGCGTCCGCTCGACTATTCCACCATCCAGGCGGATCTGACCGCCCTGGCCGTGGTTGGCGTGCCGTACACCAAGGAGCAGCTCGCCAACGCCAAGAAGGATCTTGAGGAGCAAGCCACTTCCGAAGCCGCCGACGCGGCTGTCGCGAAGAGCTATCCCAAGGCCCGGATGGGCAGCGCGGATGCCGATCCCAAGATCACCGAGATGGACGCCCTGGTGGCCTATCTCCAGGTCCTGGGAACCATGGTGGACTTCACCACGGTGAAGCCCGAGAAGATCGCCCGCTAAGGGAGCAGCAATTGCTCGAGACGTTCGTCAATGACGTTCTCCGCCCCATCTGGGGCTTGTGGGCAATGGTTTTGTTCCTCGGGATCGTCTTTTGGGCGTTCCGGCCGAAAAACAAGGCCCGGTTCGACGCCTACGGAGACATCCCGCTGAGGGACGAAGACGACAAGGAGCGCTAATATGGCTTCCATGGAAAAGGACTCCGTGTCCGGTCAGTACACGACCGGTCACGAGTGGGACGGCATCAAGGAGCTCAACACTCCGCTGCCGAAGTGGTGGGTGTACGTGTTCTGGGCCACCGTGATCTGGTCGATCGCCTACTGGATCGCCATGCCGGCCTGGCCGACCATCAGCGACTACAGCCGTGGTGTGCTGAATTACTCGTCGCGCAACGATCTGCAGGCCGAGCTGAAGGCTCAGAAGCAGACCCGTTCCAAGTTCGAGTCCAAGATCGCCGCCCTCCCCGTCGAGGACGTGGTCAAGGACAAGGACCTGCGCAACTTCGCCATGACCGGCGGCAAGGTGCTGTTCAACGAGAACTGCGCCCCCTGCCACGGCGCGGGCGGCGTCGGTGTCCCCGGTGCCTACCCGAACCTGGCCGATGACGAGTGGATCTGGGGCGGCGAACTGGCCGACCTGCAACAGACCATCGCCTATGGCGTTCGTAACACCAACGCCAACTCGCGTCAGAGCGAGATGCCCAAGTTCGGCGCCGACCAGCTGCTGACCTCGGCGCAGATCGATCAGGTTGCCGACTATGTCGTCGCCCTGGCGTCGAAGGGTGCCACCGCCGGTCTGCCCGGCGAGGCCGTCTTCGCCGAACAGTGCGTCGTCTGCCACCAGGAAGGCGGCGTCGGTTCCAAGGACGTGGGTGCCCCGGCCCTGAACAACAGCATCTGGCTGTTCAAGGGTGGCAAGGAAGCGGTGAAGCAGGCCGTCGTGGCCCAGATCGCCAACCCGCGCCACGGTGCCATGCCCGCTTGGTCCGAGCGTCTCGACGAGACCTCGATCAAGCTGCTGACCGTGTACGTCCACTCGCTGGGCGGCGGTAAGTAAGATCTTGCGCCGGAACCGGTTCGCCGGTTCCGGCCATGATCGCCGATCGGGAACCGGTTCTCCGGTTCCACCGGCGCCCGGGTTGGGTTTAGGACGACCCAGGGGGCCCAGGCGGTGGGATCAAAGCATGGGGTGTGGTTCCCGTTGGAACCCACCCCATCGTTTTATGTCCTACCCCACCCACGCCGCAGCGGCGGCGTCATACATCTCGCATCCACAATATACGGTCGCTTGACCGGCATCAGTTTCCCACGCAGGGACGTTGGCGTATGCTGGCGCGCCCAGACATGCGCTTCACGCATGAGTGAAATGCTGAAATGTGGAAACAGCCCCCCGTTCCCGTCGATAGGATCGGGCGCCCAGAACCGGAGTACGCCAGCAGATGACCAAGGCCGAGCCGCAGGCGAACAAATCCCAGGGTCAGTCCCAGGGTTTGTACGCCGAGACCGTCACCATCCATCCCCGCAAGGTGAAGGGCACGTTCCGCTCCATCAAGTGGTGGCTGATGGTCGTCCTGCTGGGTGTCTATCATCTGGCGCCGTTCATCCGCTGGGACCGTGGGCCGAACGCCCCCGATCAGGCCATCCTGGCCGACATGGCGGGACGGCGCGGCTATTTCTTCTTCATCGAGATCTGGCCGCAGGAAGTCTATTACGTCACCGGCCTGCTGCTGTTCGCGGCCATCGCCCTGTTCTTCATGTCGGCGCTGGCCGGTCGCGTGTGGTGCGGCTTCCTGTGCTGGCAGACGGTCTACACCGATCTGTTCGTGTACATCGAACGGCTGGTGGTCGGCGACCGCAATGCCCGCATCATGCTGGACCGCGCGCCGTGGAGCGCCAGCAAGCTGATCAAGAAGAGCATCGTCCAGGCGGGATGGCTGGTGATCTCGCTGGCCTGCGGCATCGGCTTCACCCTGTATTTCGACGACGCCTTCGTCGTCCTGCGCGAGATCTTCACCTTGCAGGCCGGGGCGGGCACCTGGAGCGCCATCGCCATCGTCGGCGGCTGCTGCTATCTGCTGGCGGGCTTCGCGCGCGAGCAGGTGTGCCTGTACATGTGCCCCTATTCGCGCTTCCAGTCGGCCATGTTCGACGAGCATTCGCTGATCATCAGCTACGAGGCATGGCGCGGCGAGCCGCGCGCCCCGGCGCGAAAGGGTCAGGGCTTCGAGGGGCGCGGCCATTGCATCGACTGCAAGATGTGCGTCACCGCCTGCCCCACCGGCATCGACATCCGCGAAGGCTTGCAGATGGGCTGCATCGGGTGCGGCCTGTGCATCGACGCCTGCAACACCATGATGGACCGCGTCGGCCTGCCGCGAAACCTGATCAGCTATGATTCCGCCGCCAATCTGGCGGCGCGCGAGCAGGGCGGCAAGCCGCAGACCCGTCTGATCCGCCCGCGCACCATCATCTACACCGCCATCCTCAGCGCCGTCGGCCTGCTGATGGTGGTGGCGCTGTCGACCCGCCATACGGTCGGGGTCAACGTGCTGCACGAACGCTCCCCCTTGTTCGTCCAGCTTTCCGATGGCAGCATCCGCAACGGCTACACCTACAAGGTCCTGAACATGGTCCGGAAGGATCGCACGTTCTCGCTGTCCGTCAGCGGCATCCCCGGCGCCACCATCCAGGTGGTCGGCGACGAGAGCGGCAAGAACACCCAGACCGAGTTGCAGGTCCCGGGCGACGACGTCACGGCCTTCCGCCTGTACGTCACCGCCCCCGAGGCTTCCATTCAAAGCGCCAAGACCCCGCTGACCCTGGTTCTGACCGACACGGCCGATGGCCATGTGGTGCGGTCGGACACCTTGTTCGCCGGGCCGGGAAGGTAAGGGAATGAGCATGGTCGTGACCCGCGAACGGGGCTGGTGGTACCCGTACATTTTCGTCGGCTGCTTCGTGGTGGTGGTGGGCGTCAATGCCGCCCTGGCGTATTTCGCCACCTCCACCTTCACCGGCCTGGAAACCGAGGGCGCCTATCAGAAGGGCCTGGCCTACAACCAGAACCTGGCGCTGGCCAAGGCCCAGCAGGAACAGGGCTGGACCGCCGACACCAAGGTCACGCCCGGCGCCATCGGCGTCGACGGCGTGCAGGTGGAGATCGCGGTCAGCTATCGTGACCGCGACGGCAAGCCGCTGGAGGGTCTGGAGGTCCGCGCCGATCTGATCCGCCCGACCGCCAAGGGCTATGACCACCGCGAGGCGCTGAAGCCCTTGGGCAACGGCGTCTATGGCGGCACCTATAAACTGGCGGTCAAGGGCGTGTGGGACATGGACGTGACGGCGTCGGGCATCGGTGTCGGCCACCAGCATTCGCAGCGTTTCGTCATCAAGTGACGGCCACCCGCTATTGCCGCCATTGCGGCCAGGAAATCCCCGCCGGTCTGGGCGGGGATTTCTGCTGTCGCGGCTGCGAGGGCGCCTATGCCCTGGTGCAGGGCTTGGGGCTGGACACCTATTACAGCCGCCGCTGCATCGACCCGGCGGCGCGGCCGCTGCGCCCCGAGGACGAGGCCACCCACGATTTTTCCGCCCAGATCATGGTGGACGACAAGGGCGAGGCCACCTTGCACCTGATGGTCGAGGGCATCCACTGCGCCGCCTGCATCTGGCTGATCGAGGCGCTGCTGTCCAAGCAGCCCGCCGTCACCTGGGCGCGGGTCAACATGACCACGCGGCGGCTGGTGGTGCGCTGGAACCCGGCCCTGGCCCCCGACGCCGGGGCGCTGCTGGACCCGGTGCTCAAGGTCGGCTATCGGCTGGTGCCCTATGATCCGGCCAAGCTGGGCCGCGAAACCGAACGCACAGAAAAGGAATTGCTGCGCGCCATGGCGGTGGCCGGTTTCGCCGCCGGCAACGTCATGCTGCTGTCGGTGTCGGTGTGGGCCGGGCATTTCTCGTACATGGGCCAGCACACCCGCGACCTCATGCACTGGATTTCGGCGCTGATCGTGCTGCCGGCCGTGCTGTACTGCATCCGCCCCTTCGCCCGCTCGGCGCTGTCGGCGCTGCGGGCCGGGCGCACCAACATGGACGTGCCCATCACCCTGGGCGTCGGCCTGGCCTCGGCCATGTCGCTGGCGGAAACCATGCGCGGCGGCGAATGGGCCTATTTCGATTCCGCCATCACCCTGCTGTTCTTCCTGCTGATCGGCCGTTACCTGGACAGCCGCGCACGCGGCCGCGCCCGCTCGGCGGCCGAGCATCTGCTGGCGCTGGACGCCGTCGCCGTCACCGTGGTCGAGGACGACGGCACCCAGCGCATGCTGCCGCCCGCCAAGGTTCCGGCGGGCGCCACCGTGCTGGTCGCCACCGGCGAACGCATCGGCGTGGACGGCGTGATCAAGGACGGCCGCTCGGACGTGGACACCGCCCTGATCTCGGGCGAGAGCGTGCCGGTGGCGGTGGCCCCCGGCGACAAGGTATTCGCCGGAACCATCAACCTGTCGGCGCCGCTGCGCCTGAATGTGGCGGCGGTGGGCGAGCGCACCCTGCTGGCCGAGATCGTGCGCATGATGGAAGTGGCCGAACAGGGCCGCGCCAAATATGTCGCCCTGGCCGACCGGGTGGCGCGGTGGTACGCGCCGGTGGTGCATGTGGCCGCCCTGGCCACCTTCCTGGGCTGGACCCTGGGCGTGGGTGCGCCGTGGCAGCAGGCGTTGCTGAACGCGGTGGCCGTGCTGATCATCACCTGCCCCTGCGCCCTGGCGCTGGCGGTGCCGGTGGTGCAGGTCATCGCCTCGGGCCGTCTGCTGCGCCAGGGCATCCTGCTGAAATCGCCGACGGCGCTGGAACGCTTCGCCGACGTCGATACCGTGGTGTTCGACAAGACCGGCACCCTGACCGAGGGCAAGCCGGAACTGATCCGCGACGGCGCCTGGAGCGAGGACCACTTGGCCCGCGCCGTTCCCCTGGCCGCCGCGTCGCGCCATCCGCTGGCCCGCGCCCTGGCCGCCGCCCGCCCCGCCACCGCCGCCGCCGAGGGTGTGCG
>JAEXAH010000118.1 GCA_023458315.1 Pseudomonadota bacterium | reverse complement strand
GTGCCGCGCCGGTCATGGTCGCCCCCGCCATCACCACCACATGGCCGCGCGTGTATTTGTGGCCGTCCGGGGCGGGCCAGGGGAAACGGTCGCGCCACAGCGCCGGACCATTCTCGGCCAGCGGCGGCTCGACCTCGGCCAGCACCGAGGCGGGAATGCCGATGTCGGCCACCTCCACCGCGCCGCACAGGGCGCGGCCGGGCAGCAGCAGATGGCCCGGCTTCTTGCGGAAGAAGGTGACGGTGGCCACCGCCCGGGGGGCACAGCCCAGCACCGCCCCGGTGTCGCCATCCACCCCCGAGGGCACGTCAACCGCGATGACGGGCAGGCCGCGACGGCCGATCCCGGCGATGATGTCGGCGGCGATCCCCGACAGCGGCCGCGCCAGACCGGCGCCGAACAACGCGTCCACCACCACATCGGCACGGTCCAGGATGTCCGGCGCCAGGGCCTCGACCCCGCCCCGCCAGCGCGCCGCCATCAGCGCCGCATCCCCCTTGAGGTTGACGACGTCGCCCAGCAGGGCCAGCCGCACCGCGTATCCGGCATTGCGCAGCAGCCGCGCCACCACGAAGCCGTCGCCGCCATTGTTGCCGGGACCGCACAGGATGGCGACGCGGCAGGGGCGGAAGCGGCGGCGCACCGCGCGGGCCACGGCGAAACCCGCCGCCTCCATCAGCCGCTCGCCGGGGATGCCACCGGCCATGGCCAGGGCGTCGGCACGGTACATCTCGGCCACGGACAGGATTTCGGCGGACATGGCGGCCCTTTCGGAAAGGTGTCCCCCAAGGGTATGCCGCGCGGGCGGCATTTCAACCCGCAATCCGTTCACCCCTGCCCCGACCTTCGCAAGGGATTGCCGGGCGGGTCCGGTTGCGCTACGACCTTTCCCTTGGATTGCGAAGGAGGGTGATCGTGAGGGTGCTGGTTCTCGGCGCCGGCGTGGTCGGCACCGCCGCCGCCTGGTATCTGGCCAAGGCCGGGCACGAGGTCACGGTGGTCGATCGCCAGCCCGGCCCCGGGCTGGAAACCAGCTTCGCCAATGGCGGGCAGATCTCGCCCTGCCATGCCGAGCCATGGGCCAATCCCGGCGTGCTGCCCAAGGTGCTGAAATGGCTGGGCCGCGACGACGCGCCGCTGCTGTTCCGCTGGGGCCGCTGGGACCCGGCGCTGTGGCGCTGGGGGCTGCGCTTCCTGCTGAACTGCCCCGCCCCCGCCGCCGCCCGCAACATGGAGCGCGCCCTGCGCGTGGCGCTGTATTCCCGCACCTGCCTGCGCGAATTGCGGGCGGAAACCGGCATCGCCTATGACCAGCGCAGCCTGGGGATCCTGCACGTCTATCGTGACGGCCGCGAGTTCGAACGCGCCCGCGCCGCCGCCGGGCTGATGCGGGATTGGGGATTGGAGCGACTGGTCAAGGACCAGGCCGGATGCGTCGAGACGGAACCCGCCCTGGCGCCGGTGGCGCACCAACTGGCGGGCGGTATCCTGACCCCCGGCGACGAAAGCGGCGACGCCCACAAATTCACCCGCGCCCTGGCCGCCCTGGCGGCGGAAAACGGCGTCGCCTTCCGCTATGGCATCACCGTGCGCGCCCTGATCCGCGACGGCGGCCGCATCGCCGTGGCCGACACCGACCACGGCCCGCTGACCGCCGATGCCTTCGTGCTGGCGGCAGGCAGCTACAGCCCCCTGCTGGCGCGGCCGCTGGGGCTGCGCCTGCCCATCGTCCCGGCCAAGGGCTATTCCGTCACCCTGCCCGCCGACGGTCCGGCGGCGCCGCTGGTGTCCGTCACCGACGACGAACACAAGATGGTCTATTCCCGCCTGGGCGACCGCCTGCGCTGCGCCGGCACCGCCGAGATGACCGGCCACGACACCCGGTTGACCGAGGCGCGCTGGCGGCTGATCCGCCGCCACGCCCAAGACCTGTTCCCCCAGGCCGGTGATTTCGACAAGGCCGAGCCGTGGACCGGCCTGCGCCCGGTGACGCCAGACAGCGTGCCGCTGCTGGGCGGCACGCCCTATGTCAACCTGTTCCTTGACACCGGCCACGGCACCTTGGGCTGGACCATGGCCTGCGGCTCGGGGCGGGTGCTGGCCGATCTGGTGTCCGGCCGTCAGCCCGAGATTGACATTGCCGGACTGGGCCTGGATAGATTCAACTGAATCAACGGTCTGTATCGGAATCCTCAGCCTGTTCGGCGGACGCGTCAACCGGGGGTTCCGGGGGCGGCGCCGCCTTCTTGCGGCGGTGCGGGCGGTGCGCCCATGGCCGGTCGCCCTGCCATTCCGCCACGCTTTCCACCCGCGCGCCGTCGGCGGTCAGCCACAAAGCATGGGCACCGCGCCGCCACAGATCGAAACGGTCCACCACCACCGACGCGGAACGGCAGGCGTCGCGCAGCGGCACCGCGCTGACCACCACCCGCGCCCCGGCACAGGCGGCCTCGATCCCCTCGTCTTCCCGCACCAGCGCCACCCGCAGGGCGTCAACCCGGTAGACGCAGCCCAGCGCATCGCAGGCCAGCCGCCCGTCGTTGGACCGCCCCTTGCGCGGCCAGCGTTCACTTGCCAGGGGACCGGCGCGGCGCTCCCAGGTTTCGCGCAGGATGCGGCCGCCACGATTGATCAGCAGCCCACCATCGGCGGTGCGCACCGCCATGGAAGTGCCGCGTCCGTCCACCAGGATGTCGGGCGGCCGTTCCAGCGCCATGCCGCCCAACCCCAGCACCATGGGCACCAGCCCCCACAGCCGCCACCGCCCGCGCCACAGCAGCAGCCAGCAGAAGCCCAGGGTGAACGCCAGCATGCCCCACAGCGGCAGCACCGGCAGGGTCAGCGCGGCGGCGGGCCAGCGAGCCACGGCGGCGGCCACGCCGTTGATCGCCGCCACCGCCCAGCCCATGGGCACCCATGCCCAATGATCCAGCCCCAGCGGCATCAACAGCAACCCCAGGGCGGCGAAGGGCATGGCGATGCCCGACAGCGGCACCGCCACGGCGTTGGACAGCACCGACCACACGGCGAAACGGTTGAAGTGATAGGCGCCGTACAGCGCGGTGGCGCTGCCCGCGATCAGGGTGGACAGCACCACGCCCAGCACGTAATGGCCGCCCGCCGCCAGCCAGCCGGGATGCCCGGCCCGCCATGCCGCCAGACGCGGCGCCAGCATTTCATAGGCGGCGATCAGCGCGGCGACGGCGGCGAAGGACATCTGGAAGCTGGGGCCGACCAGCGATTCCGGCGCCACCAGCAGAACCGCCGCCGCCGCCCAGGCCACCAGCCGCATGCTGAGCGCCACCCGGTCCAGCAGCACCGCCACCAGCACGATGCCGGTCATCAGGAACGACCGTTGGGCCGGGACCGGCGCCCCGGCCAGCATCATGTAGAAGAAGGTGGTCAGCAGGGCGACCGCCGCCGCCCATTTCTTGATGGGACGGCGCAGCGCCACCGCCGGAACCAGCGCCAGCCCGCCGCGCACCACGAAGAACACCAACCCGGCGGCCAGGCTCATGTGCAGGCCGGAAATGGACAGGATGTGGGCCAGACCGGAATCGCGGTAATCGTCCAGCACCCGGCGCGGAATGGCGGCGGTTTCGCCCGTCACCAGGGCGGCGGCCACCGCGCCGGTGCCGTCGGCGGGCAGCAGGCTGATGATGCGGCGGGAAATGCGGTTGCGCAGATCGTTGAGGGCGGTGATCACCCCGCCTCGCGCCTGTTCCTCCAGCACTTCGGGCACGCCGCGGGCGCTGCCGATGGCGCCCAGCCCCAGGAACCAGGCATGGCGGGCGAAATCGAAGGCGCCGGGGGCCGAGGGCTGCGGCGGCGGAATCAACTGGGCGTCCAGCGCCACCCGCGATCCCACCCGCAACGGCGCGTCGTCGCGCAGCCGCAGACGGACGCGGGTCGGGCGCGTGCCCTCCACCTCGACCGCCACGTCGTCCAGGGTGACGCGCTGGCCGCCGCCCGCCATGGCCTCGATCTCGGCGACGGTGCCCAGCAGGCGGACCACGCCGGTCGGCCGCTCCAGCACCGGCGCCGCCACCCGCAACGCCCGCATCTGCGCGGCGAACAGCCCCAGCGCCACCGCCAGCAGCGCCACCGCCGCCAGGAGTATCGCCGGACGCTTGCGCCCCACCCACACAAGGACTAGGGTACCGGCCAAGGCCGTCCCCCCAAGCCACCATGGCGGCTCGGACGGGGCGGCGAAGTACAGCGCGATTCCCAGCCCCAGGAAGACGGGAAGCCATAAAGGCCAACGGTCGCGCTCGGCCATCAGCGCCGGGACGATCCTTGCGACTGCAAATGGCCCTAGCCATTGGCCTAGGAACCCGCCTATCCTATCGGGCAGGAAAATCGCCATCCCCCCCACTCATCGGGCTGTCTTCCACGCCAAGATATGTTAAGAAGTGCGGCCCGCTACGTATGGCGCTAGGAGTTATAAGACCTATCATGTCGGTGGTCACCCGTTTCGCTCCATCTCCGACCGGCTTCCTCCACATTGGCGGCGCGCGGACCGCGCTGTTCAACTGGCTGTTCGCCCGGCACCACGGCGGCCAATTCCTGCTGCGCATCGAGGATACCGACCGGGCGCGCTCGACCCAACAGGCGGTTGACGCCATTTTCGACGGCATCAAGTGGCTGGGCCTGGATTGGGACGGCGAAGCCGTGTTCCAGTTCGCCCGCATGGACCGTCATGCCGAAATCGCCCGCCAATTGGTGGCCGAGGGCAAGGCGTATTACTGCTATTGCAGCCCCGAGGAACTGGAAAAGATCCGCGAGCAGCAGCGCGCCGAGGGCAAGCCCATGCGCTATCCCGGCGTGTGGCGCGACCGCGATCCGGCCGAGGCTCCGGCCGGGGCCAAGCCGGTGGTGCGCCTGAAGGCGCCGCAGGACGGGGAAACCGTCATCAACGATCTGGTGCAGGGCGATGTGCGCGTCGCCAATTCCCAGTTGGACGACATGGTGCTGCTGCGCGCCGACGGCACCCCCACCTACATGCTGTCGGTGGTGGTGGACGACCATGACATGGGCATCACCCACGTCATCCGCGGCGACGACCACCTGACCAACGCCTTCCGCCAGTACCAGCTTTACAAGGCGTGCGGCTGGGACGTCCCCACCTTCGCCCACATCCCGCTGATCCACGGCCCCGACGGCGCCAAGCTGTCCAAGCGCCACGGCGCGCTGGGCGCCGAGGCTTACCGCGACATGGGCTTTTTGCCCGAGGCCATGCGCAACTACCTGCTGCGCCTGGGCTGGGGCCATGGCGACGACGAGATCATCTCGACCGAACAGGCCGTCGAGTGGTTCGAATTGGACGGCGTCGGCCGTTCGCCGTCGCGCTTCGACATGACCAAGCTGACCAACCTGAACGGCCATTACATCCGTCAGGCCGATGATGCCCGTCTGGTCGACCTGATTCTGCCCCAGGTCGAGGCCAAGACCGGCGTGACCGTCGATGCCGAGGGCAGGCGCCGCCTGACCGCCGGCATGGGCGGCATGAAGGAACGCGCCAAGACCCTGGTGGAACTGGCCGATTCCGCCCTGTTCTACGTCCGCCCGCGCCCGCTGGCGCTGGACGAGAAGGCGGCCAAGGCGTTGGACGATTCCGACGCCCGCGCCCTGTTGCAGGAATACGTCCAGTCGGTGTCCGGCGCCGAATGGACCAAACAGGTTCTGGAGGAAGCCGCCCGCGTCTTCGCGGAAGGCCGCGGCCAGAAGCTGGGCAAGGTGGCGCAGCCCCTGCGGGCGGCGCTGACCGGGTCGTCGGTGTCTCCGCCCATCTTCGAAGTGATGGAAGTGCTGGGACGCGCCGAGGCCATGGCCCGTATCGAGGACGTCGCCGGGAAAGGACATTCCTGATTTCACACGCCGCCGGACCCTCTCCGGCGGCATGACGAACTGCAAACCGAACAACCACACACGGGGAAAGCAGCAATGACGACCAAGGAAACTGTCACCCTTATCAACAACAGCACCGGCAAGCAAACCGAGATGCCGCTGCTTTCCGGAACCGTGGGCCCCAAGGTGGCGGATATCCGCAAGCTCTATGGCGAGCACGACATCTTCACCTATGATCCGGGCTTCACCTCGACCGGTTCGTGCAAGTCGGCCATCACCTACATCGACGGCGACGAAGGCGTTCTGCTGCACCGCGGCTACGCCATCGCCGATCTGGCCGAGAATTGCGAGTTCCTGGAAGTCGCCCACCTGATCCTCAAGGGCGAGCTGCCCAACGCCGAGGAAAAGGGCAAGTTCGAGAAGGACATCATCCGCCACTCGATGCTGAACGAACAGATGTCGTTCTTCTTCCGTGGCTTCCGCCGTGACTCGCACCCCATGGCCGTCATGTGCGGCGTGGTCGGCGCCATGGCCGCCTTCTACCACGACTCGACCGACATCAACGATCCGCACCAGCGCATGATCGCCAGCTACCGTCTGGTCGCCAAGATGCCGACCGTCGTGGGCTGGGCCTACAAGTACATGACCGGCCAGCCGTTCATGTATCCGCAGAACAACCTGACCTATGCCGAGAACTTCCTGCACCTGATGTTCGCCACCCCGTGCGAGCAGTACAAGGTCAGCCCGGTTCTGGCCCGCGCCATGGATCGCATCCTGATCCTGCACGCCGACCACGAGCAGAACGCCTCGACCTCGACCGTCCGTCTGGCCGGTTCGTCGGGCGCCAATCCGTTCGCCTGTATCGCCGCCGGCATCGCCTCGCTGTGGGGTCCCGCCCATGGCGGCGCCAACGAGGCCGTGCTGACCATGCTGCACGAGATCGGCTCGGTCGACCGCATCCCCGAGTTCATCAAGAAGGCCAAGGACAAGGACGATCCGTTCCGCCTGATGGGCTTTGGCCACCGCGTGTACAAGAACTACGACCCGCGCGCCAAGATCATGGCCAAGACCTGCCACGAGGTTCTGGACGAACTGGGCGTGCAGGACGAGCCGCTGCTGAAGCTGGCCATGGAACTGGAGCGCATCGCGCTGGAGGACGATTACTTCGTCCAGCGCAAGCTGTTCCCGAACGTGGACTTCTATTCGGGCATCATCTTCCGCGCCATGGGCATCCCGACCCAGATGTTCACCTCGCTGTTCGCCCTGGCCCGCACCGTCGGCTGGATCGCCCAGTGGAACGAAATGCTGACCGACCCCGATCAGAAGATCGGCCGTCCGCGCCAGTTGTACATCGGCGAGCCCCATCGCCCGTTCGTCCCGCTGAACAAGCGTGCGTAATCGGATCGACAACCGATCCAAACCGGAAGGACGGCGCCCCACGGCGCCGTCCCGACGGCTTCCGCCGCCGGCCAACGACAATTCGACCCCCGGCCAGCGGCGTCTGCTGCGCGTCCTGATGGCCGCGGCCTTGCTTGGGGCCACCCTGGCCTCGGCCTATTTCCTGCTGGCCTGACCGGTCATTTGACCGGGGTCACGGCCCCTTCTCCCCTTCCCGACATATTCCTGTCCCGTCCTGCATCCCGGAACACGGTGAAATTCCGTGGCGGTCCCGCCGCTGTAACCGGTGACGTCGGCCGCATGCCCCGTTCCGGGGCGGCCACTGGCCCCTGGGCCGGGAAGGCGCGGCCCGGCGGTTGACCCGGAAGCCAGAAGACCTGCCGGACCCGTTGACGACCCGTGGGGGCGAAATCCGATGGCAAAGGGTTTCGGCCGGTGCCGCCGTGCGCGCACCGTCCGACGCCCCCGCCCGATCGGAGAAGGCACGATGAAGCCGCAAACCCACAGCACCCCCGTTCCCGCCCGCAAGCCGCAGATCATCGCCACGCGCAAGACCTGCGACGCCACCGGCACCGGCCTGTCCCATTACGTCCTGATGGACAAGGAGGCGGCGCGATGAGCGCCGTTTCCCCCCTGGTGCCGTTCGACATCGGTCATGACGATTATGTCGCCATGATCGCCCCCGACGACGCCTTCTGGTCGCTGGTGCGCCGCGACAGCCTGGGGCTGGCGGCGGCGGATGGCGAACTGGCGCAGGCGCACGCCGCCCGCTCGGCCGAGTTCCGCCGCGAGATGGAGATGCTGCGCTTCCACCTCAAACCCTCGGCGGTCTATTTCAACGCCACCGAACGCTGCAACCTGAACTGTTCCTATTGCTACATCCCCGCCGATCTGCGGCGCGGCGGTCAGCAGATGGACGCCGCCCAGGTGCGGGCGGCGCTGGAACGGCTGGCGGAATATTTCGCCACCACCATGCCGCCCGACCGCAAGCCCCAGGTGATCTTCCACGGCGCCGAGCCGCTGCTGGCCCGCGACGCGCTGTTCGCCGCCATGGACGATTTCGCCGATCGCTTTCGCTTTGGCGTCCAGACCAACGCCACCCTGCTGGACCAGGACGCGGTGGACTTCCTGACGGCACGCAAGATCGGCATCGGCCTGTCGCTGGACGCCCCCCAGGCCATGGTCGCCGACCGCACCCGCAAACGCTGGAACGGCCAGGGCGTGCATGCCGCGACCCTGGCGGCCATCGACCGGCTGCACGGCTACAAGGGCTTCAACGTCATCTGCACCATGACCCGCGACAATCTGGCGGCGCTGACCGACATGGTGGAGTTCCTGCACGACCGCCAGGTTCCGGCCTGCATGCTGAACGTGGTGCGCTGCACGCTGCCCGGGGCCCGCACCGTCTGGGCCGAGGACGCGCCGCTGGCCGCCGCCTATGTGGCGGCGCTGGAACGCAGCCACCAGCTTTTCCGGGAAACCGGGCGCAAGCTGGTGGTGGCCAATTTCGCCAACATCCTGATTTCCATCCTGGCGCCCACGGCGCGGCGGTTGATGTGCGACATCAGCCCGTGCGGCGGCGGACGGTCGTTCTTCGCCCTGGCGCCGGACGGCAGCCTGTTCCCGTGCAGTGAATTCATCGGCCTGCCGGAATTCGCGGGCGGCAATCTGTTCCGCGACCGGGTCGAGGACGTGCTGGACAGCCCGGCCTTTCGCAAGGTGACGGGCCGCAAGGTCGAGGACATCGCCGCCTGCGCCGCCTGCCCCATCCGCCATTTCTGCGGCTCGCCCTGCCCGGCCGAGGCGCACGAGATGAACGGCGGCATGGACCGGGTCGGCGCCTATTGCGATTTCTACCGCGAACAGGCGCGATACGCCTTTCGCCTGATCGCCGACGGCCGCGCCGACGATTTCCTGTGGGATGGCTGGGATGACGGCACCGCCGTCACCTTCGCCTGCTGAAACCCCTGCCTTCGCCTCTCCCCGGTTCGCCGGGGAGAGTTTCAGGCGGCGGGCAAGGCCACCGGCGGCACGAAACCGGCCTGGACGATGGCGCGCACCTTGTCGAACGCCTTGACCTCGATCTGGCGGATGCGTTCGCGGCTGACGCCATAGCGGCTGCCCAGTTCCTCCAGGGTCACGGGCTCGTCCTTCAGGCGGCGTTCGACGAAGATTTCGCGCTCGCGCTCGTTCAGGGTGTCCAGCGCCTGGGCGATCAGGGCGCGGCCCTGCTTCATCTCCTCGCGGTGGGCATAGGCGGTTTCCTGATCGTCGGCATGGTCGGGCAGCAGGGACACCGCCTCGGTGCCGCTTTCGCCCAAGGGCACGTTCAGCGACGAATCGCGGCCCGCCATGCGGCGGTTCATGGACACCACCTCGGCCTCGTCCACGTTCAGTTCGCGGGCGATGGCGGCCACATGCTCGGGCGCCAGATCGCCGGCCTCCAGCAGCTTCAGCCGCGACTTGATGCGGCGCAGGTTGAAGAACAGCTTCTTCTGGGCGGCCAGGGTGCCGATCTTGACCAGCGACCACGAATTCAGCACGAATTCGTTCAGGCTGGCCTTGATCCACCACATGGCATAGGTGGACAGGCGGAAGCCCTTGTCCGGATCGAATTTCTTGACGGCCCGCATCAGGCCCACATTGCCTTCGGAAATCAGGTCGGCCATGGGAAGGCCGTAATGGCGGTAGCCCATGGCGATCTTGGCCACCAGACGCAGATGGCTGGTGACGAGCTTGTGGGCGGCGCCGGTATCCTGGTAATCGACCCAACGCTTGGCCAGCATGAACTCTTCCTCGGCCGCCAGGACCGGGAAGGCACGGATATCGCTAAGGTATTTGGCAAGGCCGCCATCTTCGCCGATGACGGGCAGGGTCGCGGACATACGCATGGGTCAAATCCTCCACAGAGCGGTTTGACGATGGCCCACCGCAAAGGGTCGGGCCGGAACAGGAAACGACCCCGGCACGGGCACCGTTCCCATGAACGCATTATGCATACCGAACGGTACGGAAGCAAGCGGCAGATGGTCATGCCAACGGGCCATGGGCATGCCCCCTAGTCAGGCGCCCATATCCCCCCTACATTGGGTGCCCGAAATTGCCCAAAGGGGGAAGTGCCCATGTGGGTCGAGATCCTGATCGTTCTCGCCCTGATCCTGGTCAATGGCGTTTTCGCCATGTCCGAACTGGCCCTGGTGTCGTCGCGCCCGGCCGAGTTGCGCCGCCGCGCCGACAAGGGCAGCCGCGGCGCCCGCGTGGCGCTGGAGATGCTGGAAGACCCGTCGCACCTGTTGTCCACGGTACAGATCGGCATCACCCTGGTGGGTATCGTGGCGGGCGCCTATTCCGGCGCCACCCTGGGCGACCACGTGGCCGAGGAACTGGCCACGGCCTTTCCGGCGCTGGCGCAATGGTCCGAGGAAATCGCCATGACGGTGGTGGTCGGCATGATCACCTATCTGTCGCTGGTGGTGGGCGAACTGGTGCCCAAGCGGCTGGCCATGCGCCACGCCGAGGGCATCGCCGTGCGCGTCGCCCCCTTCATGCGCCGTCTGGCCAGGGCGGGCGGTCCGGCGGTGAAGCTGCTGGGCCTGTCCACCAACGCGTTGTTGCGGCTGTTGGGCCAACGCCCCGACGACACCAAGCAGATGACCGAGGAGGAAGTCCGCGCGGTGATCGCCGAAGGCGCCCTGGCGGGCGTCATCGAACCCCAGGAAAAGGAAATGCTGGACCGCGTCATGCGGCTGGCCGACCGCACGGCGGGCTCGATCATGACGGCGCGGCCCGACGTGGTGTGGCTGGACGCCGACGAACCGATCGAGGACTGGCGCCGCCACATGGTGGAATCGCCCCATTCCCGCTTTCCGGTGGCGCGCGGCTCGCTGGACGACATGGTCGGCGTGCTGGACAGCCGCCGGGTGCTGGACCGGCTGCTGGCGGGCGAGCCGTTCGACCCCATGGCGGCGGTGGTGGCCGTGCCGGTGGTGCACGAAGGCATGCGCGCCCCCCGCCTGCTGGAATTGTTCAAGCAGACCGGCGCCCCCATGCTGGTGGTGCTGGACGAATACGGCGGCTTCGAAGGCATCGTCACCATGACCGACTTCCTGGAGGCGGTGGCGGGTGAAATGCCGGGCGCCCAAGGCGCGGGCGACGACCCCGACGCCGTGCGGCGCGAGGACGGCTCGTGGCTGCTGGACGGCCTGATCGCCATCGAGGAGGCGGAAACCCTGCTGGGCCTGTCCGGCCTGCACGAAACCGGCGACTTCCACACCCTGGCCGGGTTCGTGCTGTCGCAACTGGCCCATGTGCCGCAGATCGGCGAGCATTTCCACTGGTCCGGCTGGCGGTTCGAGGTGGTGGACATGGACGGTCGCCGTATCGACCGCGTTCTGGTCCAGCCCCCTTCGCCCAATATGGAAACCAACGGCAGCGGCGTGTAATCTCTGGTCAGACCACTTTGACCGGAGCCCTGACCATGACCGCCGCCAAGCCCCGCCTGATCGTCTCGCGCCGTCTGCCGCCCAAGGTCGAGGCGGAACTGGCCGAACGCTTCGACCCGGTGTTCAATCCCGGCGATGCGGTGCTGGGCGCCGACGAACTGGTGCGGCGGGCGGTGGCGCACGACGCCCATGGCCTGCTGGTGACGCTGAGCGACCGCCTGCCCGCCGAGGCCATCGCCGCCCTGCCCGCCGGTCTGCGGGTGATCGCCACCTATTCCGTGGGCTTCAACCACATCGACCTGGAAGCCGCCAAGGCGCGCGGCATCACGATCGCCTATTGCCCCGAGGCCACCACCCGCGCCACCGCCGATCTGGCGGTGCTGCTGCTGTTGTCCGCCTGCCGCCGCCTGTCGGCGTTCGAGCGCGATCTGCGCCAGGGCCGCTGGGGCGCCTGGACCGCCTGGAAGGATCTGGGCACCGATCCGGCGGGCAAGGTGCTGGGCATCGTCGGCATGGGCCGCATCGGCCAGGCGGTGGCGGCGCGGGCGCGGGCCTTCGGCATGCGCGTCGCCTATCACCAGCGCCGCCGCCTGCCGCCCGAGTTGGAAGGTGATGCGGTGTTTCACCCCACCCTGGAAAGCCTGTTCCGCGCATCGCAGGCCATCAGCCTGCACACCCCGGCCACCCCGGAAACCACCGGCATGATCAACCGCACCAGCCTGTCATGGCTGGCGCCCGGCGCCATCCTGGTCAACACCGCGCGCGGCGATCTGGTGGACGACGACGCGTTGATCGAGGCGCTGTCCAGCGGCCATGTGGCCGCCGCCGGGCTGGACGTGTTCGCGGGCGAACCCGCTTTCGACAAACGCTATCTGGACCTGCCCAACGTCACCCTGTTGCCCCATATCGGCACCTCGACGGCGGAAACCCGCGACCGCATGGGCGCCGACACCATCGCCAACCTGTCGGCGGTGTTCGCGGGCCAGGAACCGCCGTGGCGGGTGGCCTGACCTGGGGATTCCCCCCGTAGCGTCCTGCGGCGCAAAGGCGCTACAAGGGGGGCATCATGTGGAAGCCCCCGCCCCTGTCCCGCCGCGCCGTCGGCCATTGGCTGACCCTGCTGGTCCTGTCGGGCGTGTTGGCCGCCGGGCTGGAATGGGCGGCGTTTCCGGCGGCGCTGCTGCTTGGCCCCATGATCGCCGCCATCATGCTGGGGGTCGGCGGCACCGAGATCCGGGCGCCGCGCTGGAGCTTCGCCGCCGCCCAGGCGCTGATCGGGCTGATGATCGCCCGCTCGTTCACCCCGTCCATCCTGGCCTCCATCGCCCAGGGCTGGCTGATGCTGTTGCTGGTGGTGTCCACCACCATCGCCGCCGGGGCGGTGGTGGGATGGGTGCTGACCCGCGCCCGGGTGCTGCCCGGCAGCACCGCCGCCTGGGGATCGTCGCCCGGCGGCGCGGCGGCCATGGTCGCCCTGGCCGCCGAATACGGCGCCGATGTGCGGCTGGTGGCGTTCATGCAATATCTGCGGGTGGTGGTGGTGGTGCTGACTGCCTCGGTCGTCACCCGCCTGTACGTGGGCGCCGCGCCGCCGCCCGCCGCCCCGGTGGCGTTCTGGACGTGGCCGCCGCTGTTGCCCTTCGCCGCCACCCTGGCGGTGGCGGTGGTCGGCGCGGTCGCGGCGCGGCGGCTGCGGGTTCCGGCCGGGGCGATGATCGGCCCCATGGCGCTGGGCACCGCCCTGCACGCCGCCGGAATCGCCGACATCGTGCTGCCGCCCTGGCTGATGGCGCTGGCCTATGTGGGGCTGGGCTGGACGGTGGGCTTGGGCTTCAACCGCGTCATCTTCCTGTATGCCCTGCGCGCGGTGCCCAAGCTGCTGCTGGCCACCGGGCTGCTGATCGCGCTGTGCGCCGCCTCGGCCTGGCTGCTGACCCTGGTGCTGCACATCGACCCGCTCAGCGCCTATCTGGCGACCTCGCCGGGCGGGCTGGATTCGGTGGCGATCATCGTGGTCGGCAGCCATGCCGACGTGCCGCTGGTGCTGGCGGCGCAGACCCTGCGGCTGTTGCTGGTGCTGGCCACCGGCCCGGCCCTGGCGCGACTGATCGCCCGCACCGCCTGAAAAGATGCATATCGGATACAAATGGTCACACAAGGCGCTGGAACCCCTATAGCGTGCATGGTAATTATGCGGCGGGGTTTTATTGTTGAGCGGCTGCAAAAATAAAAGAGATCATGGCCATCACGACAGACCAGGAAAAGACCCGCCGCCGCCTGCCGCGCACCGAGCGCGAGCGGCTGATCGTCGACGAAGCGATTCGTTTCTTCGCCGAAGTGGGATTCGAGGGGCAGACCCGGGCGCTGGCCCAGCGTCTGGGCGTCACCCAGCCCTTGCTGTACCGCTATTTCCCCGACAAGGAAGCGTTGATCGAACGCGTGTACCAGGAAGTGTTCGAGGGCGGCTGGGACATGGCGTGGGAGGCGGTGCTGGCCGACCGTTCGCGCCCGCTGGCCGACCGCCTGCACGAAGTCTACCGCCTGTACACGCTGGAGAACTTCACCTACGAACGGGTGCGGCTGTTCATGTTCGCCGGTCTGAAGGACCGGGCCATCGCCAGCCGCTATCTCAGCTTCCTGCGCGACCGCCTGTTCATTCCGCTGGCGCGCGAGGTGCGCGCCGTGGCCGGTCTGCCCGCCGACGCGCCGCTGAGCGAAGCGGAAATCGAGGTGGCGTCCGGATTGCACGGCGCCATCGGCTATGTCGGCCTGCGCCGCTGGGTCTATGAAACAGCGGTCGAGGTGGACGTTCCGGCGGCGGTCGGCGCCCTGATCGACGCCTTCGTCGATGGCGCCCCCGCCACCGCCCGGGCGCTGGCCAGGAATTGACCGGCACCCGCTAAATCCTTGCCAACCGCCCCGGTCCGGGGTAGTCCACAGGTCAGACCGTTTCGACCCGAGGGGGGATGTTTCATGAGGAAGCTTCTGGTGGCCGCCGCCGCACTGGCGCTGGCCGGGTGTTCCACCGATCCCCGACCGCTGGTGCCCGACACCGCCCAGGGACCGGCCAGCTATGTCTGCTATAATTCCATGGCCTCGTCGCCCGAGGAAGTGCGGGCCATCGCCGAACGCCAGTGCGGCCGCACCGGCCTGGGCGTCGGCAGCCTGATCGGCCAAAGCTTCACCCCCATGCGCTGCGGCATGCTGACCCCCAGCGTCGCCGCCTTCCAGTGCGGTTACGGCTCGTCCTGGCTGGCCCCCATGCCGCCACTTCAGACCCCGGCCCAATAAACAACAAAGGCCGCCGCCCCTTGCGGGACGGCGGCCTTTCTCTTTCAAAGCCTCAGACCTGTTCGATGGCCGACAGCAGCCACTTGCCGCCGGGGCTGCGGACGAAGGTCCAGGCTTCGGTGCTTTCCACCGGGTTGACGGCGTCGCCTTCGACCACCTGGTTGTCGGCGATACGGACCACGTAATCCTTGGCCGAGAAGGTGATCACGGCGGTGGCGTATTCCAGGGTGCCGTCGCGCCAGGTTTCGGTGATGTCGCCCTTCAGCAACTGCACGTCTTCCATGATGTTGCGGACGCCACGCGACTGGTCGCGGGCCTGATCCTCGCCCATCCAGCCGACCACTTCCGGGGTCGCCAACTGGCGCAGGGCCACCGGGTTGCCGTCGGACCACGCGCGCTGCACGCCGTCGATGATGCGCGAGAATTCTTCCTGGTCGGCGGGGCTGACCTCGAATTCCTTCTCGACGCGCGGCGCGGCGGGGGCGGCCTGGCCCATGACCGGGGCTTCGCGGTGATAGGCAGCGGCGGCGTCATAGCCCTGGGCCTGCGGCTGCGGCTGGGCGCGGCGGCGGAACAGGCGGAAGGCCAGCCACGCCAGACCGCCGATCAGCGCCAACTGCATCAGCATGCCGAAGGCGCTGGCGCCGGGGGCCGCCTCGGAAGCGGCGGCCAGGGCGGGCGAGTTGCCGAACAGCATGGAGCCGATACCCGCCCCCACCAGACCACCCAGCACGCCCGCCATCATGGGGTTGCGCTGGAAGAAGCTGGGCTGGGCCTGGGGCATGGCGCCCATGCCGGGCTGGGCGGCCATGCCCGGCTGGCGCACGGCGCCGGGATTGTACATGGGCTGGGCGGCGCCGGGGGCGGCCAGCGGCGCCTGCTCGACCGCCGGACGGGCGGGAGCGGAAGCGGGCGGCGGCGGGGTGATGGTGCGCTCGATGGGGCGGTCGGCAGTGCGCGACCCGCGCGAGCCCAGGCTAGAGCCCTTGCCCGCCTTGGCCCAGGATTCGGCGCCCATGGACAGGGCAACCACCAGGCTGAGGAGGACGGCGAACAGCTTGTGCCTCATGGCGATATCCTATGCGGAAAAAAGTTGGCGGGACCCATATAGGTCCCGCCAGCGGCAATTCAAATGACAGTTCGGTAAGGATCAGGCGTTTTCGTCGCTGCCCTTGATGCGGCTGGCCAGCGACGCCGCCATGAACTGGTCCAGGTCGCCATCCAGCACGCCCTGGGTGTCCGAGGTTTCCACGTTGGTGCGCAGATCCTTGACCATCTGGTAGGGCTGCAACACGTAAGAGCGGATCTGGTGGCCCCAACCGATATCGGTCTTGGTGTCCTCCAGCGCCTGGGCGGCGGCCTCGCGCTTCTGCAACTCGGCCTCGTACATGCGGGCACGCAGCATTTCCCAGGCCCGCGCGCGGTTCTGGTGCTGCGACCGCTCGGTCTGGCAGGCCACCACGATATTGGTGGGAATGTGGGTGATACGCACCGCCGAATCGGTCTTGTTGATGTGCTGACCGCCCGCGCCCGAGGCGCGGTAGGTGTCGATGCGGCAATCGCCTTCGTTGATCTGGATGTCGATGGTGTCGTCCACCTGGGGATAGACCCACACCGAGGCGAAGCTGGTCTGGCGGCGGGCGTTGCTGTCGAACGGCGAGATGCGGACCAGACGGTGCACGCCCGCCTCGGTCTTCAGCCAGCCATAGGCGTTGTGGCCGATGACCTTCATGGTCACGGACTTGATGCCCGCCGCTTCACCGGCGGTTTCTTCCACCAGTTCGACCTTGTAGCCGTGCTGCTCGGCCCAGCGGAAATACATGCGCTGCATCATCTCGGCCCAATCCTGGGCCTCGGTGCCGCCGGCGCCGGCGTTGATTTCCACATAGCAATCGTTGCTGTCGGCCTCGCCGGACAACAGGGTTTCCAGTTCCATCTTGGCGGCGCGGTCCTTGACGGCGCGCAACTGGGCCTCGGCGTCGGCGGCGACGGCGGCGTCACCTTCCATGTCGGCCAACTCGATCAGTTCGACCAGTTCGGCCACTTCGTTTTCCATGCCGCGGCAGCCCTGGACCAGACCGTCCAGGCGGGTGCGTTCCTGCATCAGCTTCTGGGCGCGCTCGGCGTCGTTCCACAGATTGGGGTCTTCGGCCGCCGCGTTCAGTTCGTCCAGGCGCATCAGCGCCTCGTCCCAATTGAGGTGACGCTTGAGCAGGGCCACGGAGCTGCGAACGTCCTGGGCCAGCGCTTCGATTTCGGCGCGCACGGCGGTTCCTTTCCATATCAAACGCGAACGGCTGTTGTAGGGGAAGGACGCGCATTTCGCAACGGTCCCCTGAATTCGACGACAAGCGGCGGAGTGTCAGGTCGCCACCGCCGGGTTATGCTGCCCCCAGGAAAGCACCACCAAGGGCAAAGTGATGACCGAGCAAGACCCGCGCTGGCAGGCGGTGGTGACGCGTGATCGGGGCGCCGATGGCCGCTTCGTCTATTCGGTGCGCACCACCGGGGTATATTGCCGCCCGTCCTGCGGCGCGCGACGGCCGAAACCGGAAAACGTCGCCTTTCATGCCGATTGCGCGGCGGCGGAACAGGCCGGATTCCGCCCCTGCCGCCGCTGCCGCCCCGATCAGGCCGATGCCCAGGCGGCGCTGGTCGCCCGCCTGTGCCGTCTGATCGAACAGGCGGAACGGGTGCCGGAACTGGCGGAGTTGGCGGCGGCGGGCGGCTTGAGCCCGTCGCGTCTGCACCGCCTGTTCCGCGAACGCACCGGGGTGACGCCGCGCGCCTATGCCGCCGCCCTGCGCGCCCGCCGCCTGCAAGAGCAACTGACCCAACCGCATAACAGCGTCACCGACAGTCTTTACGCCGCCGGATTCGGCTCCAGCGGCCGCCTGTACGAGACGGCGCCGCAGGTGCTGGGCATGACCCCGACCGCCTTTCGCCAGGGCGGCACCCGGGCAATCATCCATTTCGCCGTGGGGCAGTGCTCGCTGGGGGCGGTGCTGGTGGCGCGCAGCGAACGCGGCGTATGCGCCATCCTGCTGGACGACGACCCCGAAGAACTGGTCCGCGACCTTCAGGACCGCTTCCCCAAGGCGGAGCTGATCGGCGGCGATCCCGGTTTCGAGCATCTGATTGCGGCGGTGATCGCCGCCGCCGAAAATCCCAAGGCCGGGCTGGACCTGCCGCTGGACATTCGCGGCACCGCCTTTCAGCAACGGGTCTGGCAGGAACTGCGCCATATTCCGCCCGGCGGCACCGTCAGCTACAGCGATGTCGCCGCCCGCATCGGCCGCCCCGACGCGGTGCGGGCGGTGGCCGGGGCCTGCGCCGCCAACGCCCACGCCATCGCCATTCCCTGCCACCGGGTGGTGCGCACCGACGGGGGGCTGTCGGGCTATCGCTGGGGCATCGAACGCAAACGGATTCTGCTGAACCGCGAGGGGGAACCATGAAAAGCTGCGCCCTGCCCCTGCCCGCCGGGTTCCGTGTGGCCGACATCCTGGCCTTTCACGGCCGCGACCCGTCGGGCACCGCCGAACAGGTGTTCGCCGACGGCTTTCGCAAGGGGCTGTGCTGGCAGGGCCGCCCCGCCTGTCTGGAGATACGCTTCCAGGACAACCATGCGGTCGCCAGTCTGGACGGCGACGACGTCGAAGGATTGGTGCGCCGCATGCTGGGACTGGATCAGGCGGTGACGGAATTCGAGGTCGCCCACCGCGACCACCCCGATCTGGGCCGCCTGATCGCCCGCCAGTCGGGCCTGCGCCTGCCCCAGACCGCGACGCCGTTCGAGGCGCTGGCCTGGGCCGTGACCGGGCAGCAGATCAGCGTCGGCGCCGCATTGTCCATCCGCCGCCGCCTGATCCAGACGGTGGGGCTGCGCCATGAAAACGGCCTGCTGTGCCCGCCCGAAGCCGCCGACATCCTGGCGCTGGGCGAGGACGGGATGCGTCGCTGCGGCTTTTCCGGCGGCAAGGCGCGGACTTTGGCGGAAATCGCCCGCCGGGTCCGCGATGGCGGCCTGAACCTGGACCCGACCCGCCCGGCGGCGGAACTGGAGCGGGAATTGCTGGACGTCCCGGGCATCGGCCCGTGGACAATCAGCTACACCCTGTTACGCGGCTTCGGCTGGTTGGACGGATCGCTGCACGGCGACGCCGCCGTGCGGCGCGGCCTGCAATCGCTGCTGTCGCTGCCCGAGCGGCCGGACGACCGCCACACCGCCCGCTGGCTGGCGCAATTCACCCCCTGGCGCGCCCTGCTGGCCGCCCATCTGTGGGCGTGGCAGAGCGACCAGGGGTACTGACGTCAATAAAGACCACCCGGCATGGGGGCGGCGGCGGGGGCCTGCGGCATGGCCGCGGGCATGCCGGGAACGCCGTCGGCCGGGGCGCTGGCGCCTTCCTCGGGCAAGGGCTGGAAGGTGAAGCCCTCGGTGCCCTCGCCTTCCAGGACGTGTTCGTCCTCGTCGGGCATGGGGTCGGTGGATTTGAACGCCTCCAGGATGACCTTGGGGTCGCCGGGCATGGCCGGGCGGCCGGTTCCGGCATTGACCCGCACCAGACGCACCCCCGACGGCACGCGGAACGGCGTCGCCGTCTGGTCCTTGAGGGCATAGGCCATGAAGTCGCGGAAGATGGGCGCGGCAATGGCGCCGCCGGTTTCCTTGTCGCCCAGGCTGGCCGGGTCGTCGAAGCCGACGAACACCACCGCCACCAGATCGGGCGAGAACCCGGCGAACCAGACGTCGTGGCTGTCGTTGGAGGTGCCGGTCTTGCCCGCCAGCGGCTTGCCGATCGCCGACACCGACTTGCCGGTGCCGCGCTGCACCACGCCTTCCAGGATGGACACCATCTGATAGGCCGAAACCGGATCGACGATCTGTTCGCGGATGTCGGGCAGGCGCGGCATGTCCTGGTCGGCGAACTGTACCGGCCAGCAGCCGTCGCAGAACCGCTTGTCGTGCACGAAGATGGTGCGGCCCTGGCGGTCCTGGATGCGGTCCACCAGGGTCGGCGTGATCTTCTTGCCGCCGTTGACCAGCATGCCGTAAGAGGCCGCCAGCCGCAGCACGGTAGTTTCACCCGCGCCCAGGGCCATGGACAGCACCTTGGGCAGATTGTCGTAGATGCCGAAGCGGGTGGAGTAATCGGCCACCTTGTCCATGCCGACCGCCTGGGCCAGACGCACGGTCATCAGGTTGCGCGACTTTTCGATGCCGACGCGCAGCGTGGTCGGCCCCAGAAAGTCGCCGCCGTAATTCTTGGGCCGCCACAGCGGCAGTCCCGGCCCCTGCGGCAAGGCGATGGGGGCGTCCAGCACCAGCGAGGACGGGGTATAGCCGCTTTCCAGCGCCGCCAGATAGACGAAGGGCTTGTACGCCGAACCGGGCTGACGCAACGCCTGGGTGGCGCGGTTGAACTGGCTCTTGGAATAGGACCAGCCGCCGACCATGGCCAGCACGCGGCCGGTATGGGGGTCCAGCGCCACCAGCGCGCCCTCGACCTTGGGAATCTGGCGCAGGCCATAGGAACCGGGGGCCAGCGCCTTGCCGTCGTCGCCCTTGACCGCTTCCTCGACCAGCACCACGTCGCCGGGCTGGACCACGTCGCCGGGCTTGCGCGGCGGTGCGCCCACATGCTGGTCCTTCATCCACGGCCGCGCCCAGCGCATTTCCGAGAACGGAATGATGCCGGTGCGGCCGCCGTTCAGGCCGATGGCCGCCGACTGGTCGGACAGCGACAGCACCACCGCCAGTTCCCACGGCTCGCCGCCCGCCGGGAACGGCACGGCGCCCAGGCGCTGCTGCCAGCCCTGGCCGGGCTGGATGCGGGCGACCGGACCGCGCCAGCCGTGGCGACGGTCATAGCCCATCAGCCCGCCGCGCAGCACCTTGGAGGCATGGGCCTGAAGGTCGGCGTCCACGGTGGAACGCACCACCAGGCCGCCCTTGTACAGCGCGTCCTCGCCATAGCGCGCCACCAGATCGCGGCGGATGTCCTCGGCGAAGTAATCGGCGCCGACGATCATCTGGTTGCCGTCGCGCTTGCGCATGACCAGCGGTTCGGCCACCGCCGCCTCGTATTCGGCGCGGGTGATCTTGCCGTCCTCGAACATGCGGCCGATGACCCAGTCGCGGCGTTCCTTGGCCGCCTGGGCATGACGGACCGGATGGTAGTTGTTGGGGGCCTTGGGCAGCGCCGCCAGATAGGCGGCCTCGGCGATGGACAGGTCGTCCAGCGCCCGGTTGAAATAGTTCAACCCGGCGGCGGCGACGCCGTAATTGCCCATGCCCAGGTAGATTTCGTTCAGATACAGCTCGAGGATATGGTCCTTGGTGAAGGCGCGTTCGATGCGGAAGGCCAGGATGGCCTCCTTGATCTTGCGCTCGATGGACACCTCGTTGGTCAGCAGGAAGTTCTTGGCCACCTGCTGGGTGATGGTCGACGCGCCCACCGGGCGACGGTCGGCGCCCAGCCCCTTGTTGCGCAGGTTGACCACCACCGCGCGGGCGACACCCCACGGATCGACGCCCGCATGTTCGTAGAAATTCTTGTCCTCGGCCGACAGGAACGCATCCTTGACCCGCTGCGGAATGGCGTTCAGCGGCACGAAAGCGCGCTTTTCCACCGCGTATTCCGCCACCAGACGGCCGTCGCCACCATAGACGCGGGTGGTGATCGGCGGCTCGTAATGGGCAAGCTGATGGTAATCCGGCAGGCCGCGGCCGTAATGCCAGAACAGATAAAGCGCGCCGCCCGCCGCGGAAACCGCCAGCAGGAAGACAAGGCTGAAGAGGATGGCGATGAAGCGGAGCATGGGTCCAGTTTCGGCAAGGGGCCGGTCGGGCGGTGGTACCCCCGATGGCGGGGCGGCGTCAAGCCGCCGAAGGGACGAGGCGCATCACGGGCGGCGCGCCGCCTTCTGTCCCTGTAGAAAGAAACGGTCCACGGCGCGGCTGATGCCCTTGGCCAGCTTGGTGCGGTATTCGGGCTGGCGCAGGTTGCGTTCCTCGGCGTCGTTGGACAGATAGCCCAATTCGATCAGCACCGAGGGAACGTCCGGCGCCTTCAGCACGGCGAACCCGGCGAAGCGGTGGGTGTTGCCCAGCAACGGCGTCTCGCGCCCGACCTCGTCGACCACGCCGCCGGCGAACCCGGCCGAGCGGTTCATGGTTTCGCGCTGGGCCAGATCGATCAGGATGTTGGCGACGTCGGCGGATTCGTGGCTGAGGTCGATTCCGGCGATCAGGTCGGCCTTGTTTTCCTTGTCGGCCAGGGCCTGGGCCTCGGAATCCGAGGCGTTCTGCGACAGGGTATAGACCGACAGGCCCTTGAGCTGCGGATTGCCCACCGAATCGGCGTGCAACGAAATGAACAAATCGGCGTTGTACTGCCGGGCGATGGCGACACGGTCGCGCAGACGGATGAAGATGTCGCGGTCGCGGGTCAGATGCACCTTGTAGCGACCGTTCTTTTCCAGCGACGCCTTCAACTCGCGGGCCACCGCCAGGGTGATGTACTTCTCGTAGATGCCGGACACGCCGATGGCGCCGGGATCGACACCGCCATGGCCGGGGTCGATCACCACCACCGGCTTGCCGTCGGCGGGCAGCGCCTTCGGCTCGACCGGTTCCACGGGCTGCGGTGCCGGTGTCAGAACCGCCGCCTTGGTCACGGGGGGCGCAGTCGGGGCCGGTTCTGGGGCGGCGATGGCGGGCGTGGCGGCGACGGCGGGTTGCACCACCGCCGGACGTTCCAGCGGCGGCGGCACCGGCTGGCTCAGCACCGGGGCGCCGGTCCGGGT
>JAEXAH010000117.1 GCA_023458315.1 Pseudomonadota bacterium | reverse complement strand
CGCACGGTGATGTCCTCTTTCGTGTCCAGGAGACGCGCCAACGTCTGAACACGAGTAGAATCAACACCGTGCACTCAGTCCACAAAATCTAAACCGGACAGCCGTGGATCAAGTCCGGGCATGACGGAAACGGTTGCTGGGCCAACAGACCCGCAAATCCGCGATGAACCCTTTTTTCCCGCAACCTAAATCCCGTTGCGCAGGAATTCGGTGAAGCGGTCGGCGCTGACCGGCGGGCTGTACAGATAGCCCTGCATCAGATTGACGCCCTTGCCCAACAGGTAATCGGCCTGTTCCGGGGTTTCCACGCCTTCGGCGATGACGCTGAAGCCCAGATTGGTGGCCAGGGCGACGATGGAGGCGACGATGGCGCCGTCCTTGCCGTTGCCGGGCAATTCCTTGACGAAGGCGCGGTCGATCTTCAGCGTGTCCACCGGGAACAGCTTCAGATAGGCCAGCGACGAATAGCCGGTGCCGAAATCGTCGATGGACATGCGCACGCCCATGGCGCCCAACTGGGTCAGGATGGCGATGGCGCGGTCGACCTCGGTCGCCATCATGGTTTCGGTGATTTCCAATTCCAGGTCGCTGGGCTTCAGCCCGGTGATTTCCAGGGCGCGCTCGACCTTTTCCTTCAGCCCGGCGTCGTGGAACTGGGCGGGCGACAGGTTGACCGAGACACAGCCGAAATCCAGTCCCTGATCGCGCCAGCAGCGCATCTGGCGGCAGGCTTCGGTCAGCGCCCAATCACCGATGGCCCCCACCAGACCGGCGCGTTCGGCCACCGGGATGAACAGGGCCGGGCTGACCTCGCCGCGTTCGGGGTGGCGCCAGCGGATCAGCGCCTCGGCCCCCAGGATGCGGCGGCTTCGGGCGTCCAGCTTGGGCTGGTAATGCAGGCGGAACTGGCGTTCGGCCAAGGCGTGGCGCAGGTCGTTTTCCAGGTTGACCCGCTCGACCGCCTGCCGGTTCATGTCCTGGTCGTAAAAGCTGTAGCCGCGCCCGCCCGCCTTGCAGTGGTACATGGCGGCGTCGGCGTTGGACAGCAATTGCTCGGCGGTGTCGGCGTCGTCGGGATACAGCGCCACGCCGATGCTGGTCGAGCAATAAAGGTCGCGTTCCGCCACCGAGAACGGCTCGGAAAAGGCGTACAGCACCTTTTCGACGCAGGCGATGGCGCCGGACGGGTCCTGGATGCTGGGCAGGGCGACCACGAATTCGTCGCCGCCCAGACGGCCGATGATATCCGAGGCGCGGACGCAGCCCTTGAGCCGCCGCGCCACCTGCCGCAGCAGGTCGTCGCCCGCCGCGTGGCCGAAACTGTCGTTGACGTCCTTGAAGCGGTTGACGTCCAGGAACAGCACCGCCAGCCGGTGCCCGCCCCGTTCGGCGCGGACGATGGCGTCGCCCAGGCTTTCCATGACGGTATGGCGGTTGGCCAGCTTGGTCAGGGTATCGTGGCTGGCGTGAAAGCGGATGCGCTGTTCGTCCATCTTGCGACGGGTGACGTCGTGGGCCAGCAGCACATAGCTGCCGACCACGCCGTCGCCGCCGACCACGCCGGTGATGGCCAGGGCGGTGGGGAAGACGTCGCCGTCGGCGCGGCGCGCCCACACCTCGCCCTGCCAGATGCTGCCCTTGGCGGCGGTGGCCCAGGCTTCCTCGATCAGTGCCGGTTCGTTGACCTCGGCCGCGAACAGCGACAGGCGGACGCCGACCACGCCCTCGGCGGCGAACCCGGTCATGCGTTCGAACGCCGAATTGACCGCCTGCACCATATGGGCGTGGTCCACCACCACGATGGCCTCGCCCACGTTGTCGAACACCGCCGCCGCCAGCCGCAGCCGTTCCTCGGCCAACTTGCGGGCGGTGATGTCCTGGACCGTGCCCTCGTAGCACACCACCTCTCCGGATTGGTCGCGCACGGCGCGGGCGTTCTCGGAAATCCAGATGGTGCTGCCGTCCTTGCGGAAGACCTGGGCCTCGAAATTGCGGACCTGGGAATCCACCGCCAGCGCCCGCTTGAACCGGTCGCGGTCGGCGGGGTTGACGTACAGATTGCGGGCGATGTCGGTCAGCCCGGCGATCAGCGCGTCCGGGCAATCATAGCCGTAGACGCGGGCCAGGGCCGGATTGGCGGCCAGATAGCGGCCGTCCGGCGTGGTGCGATAGATGCCTTCGATGGCGTTTTCGAACAGCGACCGGTATTGGTCCAGCGCGGGCGAAGGCACCGCCGACGCGTCATCCGGCGTCATCCGATCGGTCAGGGCGTCGCCGCCATCCACTGTCTGCATCCCTATCACGCACCAGCCCGAAATGCTGCGCACACCCCATGGCAAGAGGCGTGCCACTTATAGCGCCAGGGAAGGCGTTTGTAACGCTTTGATTTCAATGGGGGGCTGCCCGCGAACGGCATGGCGTGCCGCGAAAACGGGCTATTTTTAGGCGAAACCCTGCCTGAAAATCAGGCGTCGCCGCAACCGCAGCCTTCGCCGCAACCACCACAGCCGCCCCCGGTTCGAGAGCGGGCGGCACGCACCATGTCGCGCACCGTGGACACGCATTTGCCGCAACGCGGTTTGCATTCGTAATGCTGGTACACCTGGGCGGCGTTGCCCGCCCCGCCTTCGTCGATGGCGGCGCGCACCTGACGGTCGTTCAGTCCATGGCACAGGCAGACATACATGGTGTCCTCGGCGGTGCTTGGTCCCTGGAGAAAACGGCTGCGGGGGGAAGAGGAGAGAGAAGAGGAGCCCCCTCCCCCCGCGCGCCAGCGGCCGTTATCAGTAGCCGCTCTTGGCGCCGGTGCCGGTGTAGGCGAAATCCCATTCCACGGTGAAGGGCTGCCACCACTTGCCGACGCCGGTTTCCTTGTCGGTATGGCGCAGGAAGTTGTGGGCGGCGGGCTTCAGGGTATAGGCGACGTGGTACTTGCCCGGGCCGTCCATCTTGATGTTGTCGCCGTAATGCGGGCCGTCCGACGCCACCATGGGATACAGCGTGCCGGTCTTCTTGAAGCTCGAGCCCTGCTTGGTGATGACGTAGGAGACGTCCAGATACGGAATCCACTCGCCTTCGCCGAAGCCGTTGTTGTTGCCCTTGGCGCCCTTGATGTCGGCTTCGATGTGGATGTCGGTATTCTCGTGGGCCGCCATGTGCGGCTCCATCATCACCGCCTGAAGGTAGACGCCGGCGATTTCCATGCCGTTCTTTTCGACCGGCTCGCCGATCGGGCGCTCACCGGCCACGGCGGCGGTGGAAACCAGGGCCAGGGCGACACCGGCGGCCAGCAGGGACTTGAAAGTCATATCTCGCTCTCCCTCTCAGGGAATGATTCTCACTATCAACGCGGATGATAATCACTCGCATATTGCGGAGGCAACAGCTTTTTTACGGTTTTGCCGCGATGCGGGGCAGCCATGAAAAAAGGGGGCCGACAGCGGTCGGCCCCCTTTCCCTGTCAGGAACAGGATTTACTTGTCGAACGGCACCGGACGCGGGGTGCTGTCCGAGGACGGCGGCAGGATCGGCATCTTGAAATTGGGCTGCTCGCCGGTCAGGGACTTGAGGAAGGCCACGATGCTGGCGTTTTCCTCGGCGGTGAACTTCTTGCCCAACTGGATGCGGCCCATGGTGTCCACGGCCTGGGTCAAGGTCGCGGCCTCGCCGTCGTGGAAGTAGGGATAGGTCAGTTCCACGTTGCGCAAGGTCGGAACCTTGAAGTTGAAGCGGTCGGCTTCGTCCTTGGTCACGGCGACGCGGCCTTCGGCCGGGCTGGTGGCCTGATAGGGCTCGACCACGCCCATCTTCTGGAACGAGTTGCCGCCCACCGCCGGGCCGTTATGGCAGGCGGTGCAACCGGAATCCTTGAACAGCGCATAGCCCGCCACTTCCTGCGGGGTCAGCGCCTTCTTGTCGCCCTTCAGCCACTTGTCGAAGCGCGAATTGGGCGTGACCAGGGTTTCCTCGAACGCCGCGATGGCCTTGGTCACTTCCTCGATCGTCACCTTCTCGGAGCCGAACACCTTCTTGAACTCGGCGACGTAGCCCGGGATGGATTGCAGGATCTCGACCGCCAGGGTGTGGTTCGACGCCATCTCGCCGGGATTGGCGATGGGGCCGCCCGCCTGGGCCTTGAGGTCGGCGGCGCGGCCGTCCCAGAACTGGGCCAGGTTCATGCTGGAATTCAGCACGGTCGGGGAGTTGATCGGACCCTTCTGCCAGTTGTGGCCGATGGAGGTCTTCAGGTTGTCGGTGCCGCCCATGGACAGGTTGTGGCACGAATTGCACGAGATGAAGCCCGACTTGGACAGGCGGGGATCGAAATACAGCTTCTTGCCCAGCTCGACCAGGGCGGCGTCCTTCACCTTGGCGGCGGGAATGGGCTGGATCGGTTCGTCGGAAGCCGGGGCGGCGTGGGCCAGACCGGCGGCGGCCGACAGCAGCACGGCCAGGGACAGCGTGTGGCGCAGAGACATCGGGAAATCCCCCTTATTGGTGGCGTTCCTCGCCCTCCCCCTCTCTAGCTTGGGACGGCGAGTGCGATGCGCGGACCAACCACCCCCTGTTCAGGTCATCGGGCCACGCCTCACCCCGGACGTTCGGCCAAAAGAACTGACGCCGCATTGAGATACGTCAATGATTTGAGTGATTCCAACATCACCCTGGAGAGATTCCAATCTGCACTCCGGCCGGGGCGCATTGCGGAGCGCACGGGAACGGCGCCCGCTCGCGCAGGAAGGCCGCCAGCGGCAGATCGTCGCGCAGCACGCCCTGGAAATAGCCGGCGGTGTAATCGGCCAGCGCCTCGGCGAAGCGGTCCAGACGGCCGCCGGACAATTGGGCATCCATCAATGCCAGGGCGGCGCGGCCGCGATCATGGCCGACGCGGTGGGCGGCGGCCGCCGGATAGCCGTGGCGGGCCATGGCCGCCTCTTCCTCGCGGTAATGTTGTTCGGTTCCGGCCCGCAACTCGGCGAACAGGGCACGCACCCCCGACAGATTGCCCGCCCCCAGGCTGGCGCGAATTTCGCCCAGCAATTCGAACAGATGGCGATGATCCTCGTCGAAGCCGCGCTCGCCGGTGTTCAGGCTGGACAGCCAGGGCATGGACATCGTGGATATCCCCTAGATTTTTTAGATCGCCTCTAAGTAATACTAGCTCGAGGCAACGCACAACAGGGTGATCACCTGATCATACACATGACAGGGGGGCAGCCTTGCGGCCGCCCCCCCTTTTTTGGCGGGTCATGCTTTACGATCAGGCGACGCGGCGCCCCATCAGCGTTTCCAGATGGGCATACAGCGCCGCCGCCGTTTCGGGATGGGCCAGGGCGGCATCGACGATGGCGGTGACGTAGCCCGCCTTGTTGCCGCAATCATAGCGGTTGCCGACGAAGCGCAGGCCCGACAGGCCGACCCGGTCCAGGGTGGCGGCGATGGCGTCGGTCAGTTGGATCTCGCCGCCCTGGCCCTTCTGCTTCTTGTCCAAATAGTCGAAGACCACCGGGTCCAGGATGTAGCGGCCGATCACCGACAGGGTCGAGGGCGCCTGTTCCGGGGCGGGCTTTTCCACCATGCCACGGGCGCGGGCCACCTGGCCCACTTCCTCGATCACGTCCAGAATGCCGTAGCGGTTGACCTGGGACAGCGGCACATTCTCGACCGCCACCAGATGGCCGCCGGTCTGGTTCCACTGATCCACCATCTGCTTCAGGCAGCCGGGCTTGCCCATGATCAGGTCGTCGGGCAGCAGCACGGCAAAGGGTTCGTTGCCGACCACCGGCTTGGCGCACCACACCGCATGGCCCAGGCCCAGCGGCGCGGGCTGGCGCACGGTGGTGATGGTCACACCCTTGGGGCAGGTGGAGCGGGCGATTTCCAGAAGCTCGGTCTTGCCGCGCGCCTCAAGCTGGCGCTCCAGTTCGGCCGAGGTGTCGAAATGGTCGGCCAGAAGTTCCTTGCCCTTGGCCGTGACCAGCACGATCTCGGTGATACCGGCCTCGGCGGCCTCTTCCACCGCGTACTGGATCAGCGGCTTGTCGACCACCGGCAGCAGCTCTTTCGGCAGCACCTTGGTGGCGGGAAGCACGCGGGTACCCATACCGGCAACGGGAAGAACGGCTTTGCGGATCATGGACGTCTCGTCAGCGAGAGTTGCGATGACGGGAACAATGCCCCCGCATTGCGTTTTCCCAATGTCCGGTTGATGGCAAGAACATGGCAGTTTTCATGTTCCCTCGCCGGGCGCGGCCATCCGGCCGCTTGGCCGCGGCCGCAATGGCCGCTGCGGAACCCGAATGCCGCATTCGGGTTCCGTAATTCCACGCAGGCGGATATAGTCCGGCGCCATGCTCGACCGCGCCCGCTCGCTTCTCCGTTCCGTTTTCGGCTTCGACGGCTTCCGCCCCGGCCAGGACGACATCATCAGCGCCATCCTGGAAGGCCGCGACGTGCTGGCCATCATGCCCACCGGCGCGGGCAAGTCGCTGTGCTACCAACTGCCCGCCCTGATCGGCAACGGCCTGACCGTCGTCGTGTCGCCGCTGATCGCCCTGATGCGCGATCAGGTGGCGCAATTGACCAATTACGGCATCAACGCCGCCGCGCTGAATTCCGCCGCCGACCCGGCCGAGCAACGCCGCATCTATGACGGCCTGCGCGATGGCGATCTGCGTCTGCTGTATCTGGCGCCCGAGCGTCTGGCGCGGCCCGACACGGTGGAATTGCTGCGCAACGCCGGGGCCACCCGCCTGGCCATCGACGAAGCCCATTGCGTCAGCCAATGGGGTCACGATTTCCGCCCGGAATACCTGGCGCTGGGCGAACTGCGGCGCGAATTGGGCGGCATCCAGACCGTGGCCTTCACCGCCACCGCCGACGCCGCCACCCGCGCCGACATCGCCCAGCGCCTGTTCGACGCCGAGCCGCGCATCTTCATCGGCGGCTTCGACCGCCCCAATCTGTTGCTGGCCATGGCGGCCAAGAACAGCGCCCGCAAGCAATTGCTGGACTTCCTGGACGTGCGGCGCGGCCAGTCGGGCGTGGTCTATTGCGCGTCGCGCAACGGCTGCGAGGAACTGGCCGAGGCGTTCAACGCCGCCGGGCACCGCTCGCTGGTCTACCATGCCGGTCTGGACAAGAACGTGCGCGAGGCCAACCAGGATGCCTTCCTGCGCGAAGACGGCATCACCATGGTGGCGACCATCGCCTTCGGCATGGGCATCGACAAGCCCGACGTGCGCTTCGTCGCCCATGCCGATCTGCCGAAAAGCATCGAAGCCTATTACCAGGAAATCGGCCGCGCCGGACGCGACGGCCTGCCCGCCGAGACGCTGACGCTGTACGGCCTGGGCGACGTGCGCCTGCGCGCCTTGCAGATCGAGGAAAGCCAGGCGTCGGACGAGCAGAAGCGCATCGAGCGGGCCAAGCTGAACGCGCTTTTGGCGCTGTGCGAGGCGCCGCGCTGCCGCCGCCAGACGCTTCTGGCCTATTTCGGCGAGCAATCGGAACCGTGCGGCCATTGCGATCTGTGCATCCACGGCGTCGAGGTCTATGACGGCACCATCGACGCCCAGAAATTCCTGTCGGCCATCTACCGCACCGGCCAACGCTTCGGCGCCGACCACCTGATCAACATCCTGGTCGGCACCGAAAGCGACGCGGTGCTGCATCACGGCCACCAGCAATTGCCCACCTTCGGCGTCGGCAAGGAGCGCACGCGCGAGCAATGGCGGTCGATCCTGCGCCAGCTTTACGCCGCCGGACTGGTGACACAGGACCTCAGCGCGTTCGGCGCCTGGTGCCTGACCGAAGAGGGCGGCGCCGTGCTGCGCGGCAAGGCGCGCATCGACATCCGCCGCGACGCGCTGCGGGCACGCGGCAAGAAGAAGACCCGCACCCCCGCCGCCCAATTGCCCGAGGATTACGATTCCGAGTTGCTGGCGGAATTGAAGAAGCTGCGCCGCGAACTGGCGACGGAACAGGGCATCCCCGCCTATGCGGTGTTCCCCGACCGCACGCTTCTGGAACTGGCATCGCGCCGCCCGCTGTCGCTGGACGACATGCGCGGCATCCACGGCATCGGCGAATCCAAGCTGTCCCGCTATGGCGAGATCTTCCTGGAAGTGCTGCTGGGGTGACGCCCTGTTCCCGGAGACGGCAACGAAAACGCCCGGAAGGTCCAGCCTTCCGGGCGTTTTGTTTTGCGTTGGCCGGGGTTCCCGTCGAAACGGGAACCCCGCGCCTTGCGGCCAGCACCCCTAGGGGGGGGAGGGGGAACGGAGCACCGGCCAAAAGAATTTCGCCCCGGGGATGGGGTATCCACCCTAGGAGCCGCCCTTCTAGCATGGGTGTCACATCTTTGCAAATGAGATGCGCACACAAACCGGAATGGCATATATGCATTTACTGAAGTGCTTTAGAGTTCAACACTCCGACCATCGATCAGCAGGTTGCCCTCGGCCGCCGACACCTGCACGGTGTCGCCGTCATTGACCCGTCCCTCCAGGATCAGCCCGGCCAGCGGATTCTGCAACGCCCGCTGGATCACCCGCTTGAGCGGACGGGCGCCGTAGACCGGGTCATAGCCCTTCTCGCCCAGCCATTCCTTGGCGGCGGCGTCCAAGGCCAGGGTGATCTTGCGGTCGGCCAGCAGCTTGCGCAGGCGCCCCAACTGAATATCGACGATGCCGGTCATGTTGCCGCGA
Organism: Pseudomonadota bacterium; assembly: GCA_023458315.1. Lineage (GTDB taxonomy): Bacteria > Pseudomonadota > Alphaproteobacteria > Rhodospirillales > Magnetospirillaceae > Magnetospirillum. The sequence goes on along the minus strand of JAEXAH010000117.1, from coordinate 3,576 downwards.
TTGAGGCGGTGGAACAGCAGGATCTCGTCCAGACGGTTGAGGAATTCCGGGCGGAAGTTCATGCGCACCACCTCCATCACCTGGTCGCGCACCTCGCCGGAATCGTGGCCTTCGGGCTGGTTGGCCAGCACTTCCGAGCCCAGGTTCGAGGTCAGCACGATCAGCGTGTTGCGGAAATCCACGGTGCGGCCCTGGCCGTCGGTCAGGCGGCCGTCGTCCAGCACCTGCAACAGCACGTTGAACACGTCGGGATGGGCCTTTTCCACCTCGTCGAACAGGATGACCTGATAGGGGCGGCGGCGAACCGCCTCGGTCAAGGCGCCGCCTTCCTCGTAGCCCACATAGCCGGGCGGGGCGCCGATCAGCCGGGCCACCGAGTGCTTTTCCATGTATTCCGACATGTCCATGCGGACCATGGCGGTTTCGTCGTCGAACAGGAACTCGGCCAGCGCCTTGGTCAGTTCGGTCTTGCCGACGCCGGTCGGCCCCAGGAACAGGAACGAACCGATGGGGCGGTTGGGGTCCTGCAACCCGGCCCGCGCCCGGCGCACGGCGTTGGAGACGGCGACCACCGCCTCTTCCTGGCCGATCACCCGGGTGCGCAGACGGTTTTCCATGTCCAGCAGCTTCTCGCGCTCGCCCGCCAGCATCTTGTCCACCGGGATGCCGGTCCAGCGCGACACCACGGCGGCGATCTGTTCTTCCGTCACCACCTCGTTGAACATGCCCGCCTGCTTGCCATCGGCCTTGGCCAGCTTCTGTTCCAGGTCGGGAATGACGCCGTACAGCAACTCGCCCGCCTTTTCATAGCGGCCTTCGCGCTGGGCCTTGTCCGCCTCGATACGGGCCTGATCCAACTGTTCCTTGACCTTGGTGGCCGAGGCCAGTTGATCCTTTTCCGCCCGCCATGCGGCGGTGACGCGGGCGCTGTCGGCCTCCAGTTCGGCCAGTTCGTCCTCCAGCTTCTCCAGGCGGTCGCGGCTGGCGGGATCGGGTTCCTTCTTCAGCGCCTCGCGCTCGATCTTGAGCTGGACGATGCGGCGGTCCAATTCGTCCAGTTCCTCGGGCTTGGAATCCACTTCCATGCGCAGGCGCGACGCCGCCTCGTCCACCAGATCGATGGCCTTGTCGGGCAGGAAACGGTCGGTGATGTAGCGGTTGGACAGGGTCGCCGCCGACACCAGGGCGGAATCCGAGATGCGCACGCCATGGTGCAGCTCGTACTTCTCCTTGATGCCGCGCAGGATCGAGATGGTGTCCTCGACCGTCGGTTCCGACACGAACACCGGCTGGAAGCGCCGCGCCAGGGCGGCGTCCTTTTCCACATGCTTGCGGTATTCGTTGAGCGTGGTGGCGCCGACGCAATGCAGCTCGCCGCGCGCCAAGGCGGGCTTGAGCAGGTTCGAGGCGTCCATGGCGCCCTCGGACGCCCCCGCCCCCACCAGGGTGTGCATTTCGTCGATGAACAGGATGATGTCGCCGTTGGCCGAGGCCACCTCGTTCAACACCGCCTTGAGCCGTTCCTCGAACTCGCCGCGGAACTTGGCGCCCGCGATCAGCGAGCCCATGTCCAGGCTCATCAGGCTTTTGAGCTTGAGGTTTTCCGGCACGTCGCCGTTGACGATGCGGATGGCCAGCCCCTCGACGATGGCGGTCTTGCCGACGCCGGGTTCGCCGATCAGCACCGGATTGTTCTTGGTGCGGCGCGACAGCACCTGGATGGTGCGGCGGATTTCCTCGTCACGGCCGACCACCGGGTCCAGCTTGCCCTCGCGCGCCGCCGCCGTCAGGTCGCGGGCGTATTTCTTCAGCGCGTCATAGGAATCCTCGGCCGAGGAGGAATGGGCCTTGCGGCCCTTGCGCACGTCCTCGATGGCCTTGTTCAGACCCTGGGGGGTGACACCGGCTTCCGACAGGATGCGGGCCGAGGGCGTTCCGGCGGCCATGGACAGCGCCAGGAACAGGCGTTCGGCGGTGACATAGGAATCACCGGCCTTTTCCGCCATCTGCTCGGCCTGGGCGAACAGCCGCGCCAGTTCGGTGGTCAGTTGCAGACCACCGGCGCCGGGGCCGTCCACCTTGGGCAGCTTGTCCAGTTCGGCCTCGGCCGCCGCCAGCGCCTTCTTGGGGTCGCCGCCCGCCGCCTTCATCAGCTTGGCCGCCAGACCTTCCTTGTCGTCCAGCAACACCTTCAGCAGATGCTCGGGCAGCAGGCGCTGATGTCCCAGGCGCAAGGCCAGGGTCTGCGCCGATTGCACGAAGCCCTTGCTGCGCTCGGTGTACTTCTCGAAATCCATTCCATACCTCCCAGGCGACAGGTTTCCCGCGCCCCAACCATAGGCAGCGCCGGACACCCTCTCGGAACCGTGGATAGATATGGAGGGTTTTCCGGACTTGGCAACCGTACCGGTTCCGACTTTAGGCTGCGTTGAAGCAGGAAAAGAATCGGCGCATGCTTCCGAACAGGGACAGAGGATACACCTTCATGTGCGCTTTCAACGATCGCTGCGCCCGCGCCCGGCAGGGCCGATCCTTTGAAGGACACCGCCCCGCCATCGGTCATGGCGGCGCCTGTGGTTGTCCGCTGGCGCGCAGCGTCGCCGACCTGGATTTCGTGCGCGGCGACCACCTGTTTCACCAGGGCGACCCGGTGCGCGGCGCCTTCAGCCTGACCGCCGGATTGGTGGCGCTGGAGCGGGTCGATCCCGAGGGCGACATGGTCATCCTGCGCCTGTTGCGCCCCGGCGCGCTGTTTCCCTGTGCCGACCTGTTCGCCGACGGGGTGCACGGCACCTCGGCACGGGCGCTGACCGACACCGCCGCCTGCTTCGTGCCGCTGGAGCGGCTGAACACCGCCCTGTCCGACGCCGCCATCCGCGGCGCGGTGCTGCGCCAGGGCAGCTTCGAGGCCCGCGACGAGGAAGACACCATCTTCCGCCTGTGCGCCGCCGATCTGGCCGACCGCATCCTGGCGGTGGTCGAGCAACTGGCCGCCGAGGTGGACACCGCCGCCGACGGCACCCGCTCGTTGACCCTGCCGCTGTCGTGGCGCGACATCGCCGCCATGGTCGGCACCAGCCCGGAAGTGCTGAGCCGCACCCTGCGCCGCCTGTCGGACCAGGGCCGTCTGGCCTTCACCGGCCGCCGCGTCACCCTGGCGCCCGCCGCTGTGACGGAATCCCATCCTGAACGGCACCGGGTGTAGGCAACAAAAAAGGTTCATCACGGAATTGCGGGGCTGCTGGCCGAGCAACCGCGTTCGTCATGCCCGGACTTGATCCGGGCATCCACGCGGCACCGTCTGCCCCCTTCTTTCCGATAAGCTGCTTGCGGACAAACGTGGATGGCCGGGTCAAGCCCGGCCATGACGGACACTTCCCTGCTAATCCGCGAAGACCCAACGAAAAAGCCCCCGGTTTTCACCGGGGGCTTCGTCTTTTCAGCATCGGGCCGGATCAGACCTCGACGTTTTCCGGGGCCGGGGCGGCGGCGCGGGGGGCGCGGCGGCGCGGGGCGCGTTCGCGCGGGGCCTCGGGCTGCTCGGCGGCTTCGGCGGCAGCCGGAGCAGCTTCGGAC
>JAEXAH010000116.1 GCA_023458315.1 Pseudomonadota bacterium | reverse complement strand
GTTGCGTCCAGGCGGCGCGGCGCCTTGACGAAGATATCGCGGCGGAAGCGGCGGCAGGTCAGCACGTCGCGCAGGGTTTCGTCGCCCGGCGGCAGCGGCAGATGGGCGGGCGCCACCTGCCAATGATCCAGATGATCCAACAGAGTGGCCGAGGCGCAGAATTCCCCCCCCGCCGTCGCCAGATCGGCAGCCACCCGTGCCGAGGTGAAGGGCGTCCACCAGCGGTTCAGATATTCGTGGGCGATATAGCCGTCGCTTTTCGACAGCAGGTTTTCCACCAGGGCAGCGGCGCTGGGCTGCTGGGCGAAATAGCCGCCCTCGGCCGCCATGCGCTGAAGCTGGCCCAGCGCCGTCTCGATGCGCTGGGACAAATCGCCCTCGGCCCGCTCGACCGCGTCCAACAACAGGGCACGCACCGGCATGTCCGGCCCCCAGCCGGGCAGGCAATTATAGCTGACATAGAGCGCACCGCCCGGCCGCAGGCGGCGGGCGATGATATCGTGCAGCACGGCGCGGCTGGCGGGATCGACCCAGGTCCACACCCCGTGCAGGGCGATGACGTCCAGATCGGCCGCACCGTCGCGGCGGGCGAAATCGGCGAAACTTTCGCACTGGAAGTCCACATTGCCCAACCCGGCCGCGGCCGCCAGGGCACGGGCACCGTCGATGTGGCGCGGCAACAGATCGATGGCGGTGAAACGCCCCCGAGGATGCAATGCCGCCAGCATGATGCTGGTCAATCCCTGGCCGCAGCCCAGCTCGGCATAGGCGAAGCCCTGCCCCGCCGTCACCGGCGGCGCCACGCCGCGCGACAGCAGGGCAAAGGCCAGATGGCCCGGCGCCAGTTCGGGATAGCAGGCGTGGGTATAGCCGGTGTCGATAACGCCGTCATGCCACATGGTTCAGCCCCGGCTCGGCGCGGCGCGCGACAGCAGGAACAGCGCCAGCGCCGCCACCACCACCGACGGCCCCGACGGCGTATCGAAGCGCCACGATCCGCCCAGACCCAGCACCACCGCCAGCGCCCCCAGGGCGGCGGCCAGCCCGGCCATCTGTTCCGGCGTGCGGGCGAAGCGCCGCGCCGTCGCCGCCGGAATCACCAGCAACGCCGTGACCAGCAGGATGCCGACCACCTTCATGGCGGCGGCCACCACCAGCGCCACCAGGACCATCAGGATCAGCCGGGCACGCTCGACCGCATGGCCCTCGACGGCGGCAAGGTCTTCGTTGACGGTCATCGCCACCAACGGCCGCCACACCAGCGCCAGCGCCGCCAGCAGCACGGCGCCGCCGCCCCACATCACCGCCACCTCGGCCCAATCCAGCGACAGGATATCGCCCAGCAACCAGCCCATCAGGTTGACGCGGGCATCCTGCATCAGCGCCAGCACCACCAATCCCACCGCCAGGGCACCGTGCGACAGGATGCCGAGCACGGTATCGGACGCGATGTCGCGCCGCCGCTGCATCCACGCCACCGCCAGCGCCACCGCCAGCGACAGGGCGGCGATGCCCAGGCCGAAATCCAGGTCCAGCAACGCCCCCAGCACCACGCCCAGCAAGGCGGCATGGGCCAGGGTGTCGCCGAAATAGGCCATGCGCCGCCACACCACGAAACAGCCGAACGGACCGGCCACCAGGGCCAGGGCGATGCCCCCGGCCAGGGCACGGGCGAGAAACTCATCCATGGCGGCACTCCGGGCCGTGAACATGCCCACCGACCGAGCCATCGGGCAGATGCTCGTGGTCGTGGACATGGGTATAGACCGCCAGACTGGCGGCGACGCGCGGGCCGAACAGCGCCAGATATTCGGGATGGCGGCTGACCGCCTCGGGATGACCGGCACAGCAGACGTGGCGGTTCAGGCACACCACCTCGTCGGTGGCGGCCATCACCACATGCAGATCGTGGCTGACCATCAGCACGCCGGTGCCCTGGTCCCGCGCCAAGGCGGCGATCAGGTCGTAAATCTCGGCCTGACCGGCCATGTCGACGCCGCCCACCGGCTCGTCCAGCGCCAGCAGCGACGGGCGGCGCAGCAGGGCGCGGGCCAGCAGCACCCGCTGCAACTCGCCGCCCGACAATGCCGCCACCTGCCGGGCCAGAACGTGCCCGGCGCCGACCCTCTCCAGCGCCGCCTCGTGCTCGGAGCGCGAGGCGCGTGGCGCCGCCATGGCCAGGAAACGCCGCACCGACAGCGGTAGCGTGCTTTCCACCGCCAGGCTTTGCGGCACATAACCGATGTGGAGACCCGGCGACCGCCGCACCGTGCCGCCATCCGGCGCCACCAGCCCCAGCGCCACCTTGACCAGCGTGGACTTGCCCGCGCCGTTGGGGCCGACGATGGTGACGATGCGGCCCGGCCGCACCGCCAGCGACACCCCGGACAACACCGCCGCGCCGCCGCGCGCCAGCGACACGTTTTCCACGGAAATCAGGGGGTCGTTCACGCCTGTTCCCTCCGGCGCTGGCACTCGGGGCACAGCCCGTCCACCTCGACCGTCTGGCGGGTGACGGCAAAGCCCAGACGGGCGGCGGCGGCGGCGATGGCCGCATCCACCGCCGGGTCGTCCAGTTCGGCGGCGCTGCCGCAATCCTGGCACAGCAGGAACTGGCCGGCATGGGGTTCGCCGGGCCGCGTGCACCCGGCAAAGGCGTTCAGCCGCTCGATGCGGTGGATCAGGCCATGGGCCAGCAGGAAATCCAGCGCCCGGTAGACGGTGGGCGGCGCCGCGCAGAACCCCTCGCGCCCCAGGGTTTCCAGCAGGGCATAGGCGCCGACCGGGGCATGGCTTTGCCACACCAGTTCCAGCACCCGGCGGCGCACGTCGGTCAGGCGGGCGCCGCGACGGCGGCATTCCGCCTCGGCCGCTTGCAGGGCGTGGGCGACGCAGGTGTGGTGATCGTGGTCGGCAACGGGAAAGGGCATGGGAATCCTTGGCAAAGCAAAGATGTTACATTATAACATTTCACCTCGAACCCGCATCTTGCCACGGAGTCCCGCCCATGGGGAAGTCCCCCGCCCTGTTGCTGGCCGCCATCCTCGGCATGGCCGCCCTGCCAGCCGCCGCCGAGGCGCCCAAGGTCATGGCCTCGATCCAGCCCATCCATTCCCTGGTCGCGTCGGTGATGCAGGGCGTGGGCGAACCGGGGCTGGTGGTCAGCGGCGCCCAGTCGGAACACACCTATGCCCTGAAGCCGTCCGACGCCCGCGCGCTTCAGGCGGCGCGGGTGGTGGTGCTGGTGGATGAAGGCTACGAAACCTTCCTGGCCAAGCCGCTGAAGAACCGCAAGGGCAGCCTGGACGTCATCGCCCTGGCCGACCTGCCCGGCGCCCGTGTGCTGCCCAGCCGCAAGGGCGGCCTGTGGGAAGACGACCATGACGACCACAAAGGGCACAAGGACCACGACCACCACGGCCACGACCACGGCGCGGTGGACGGCCATCTGTGGCTGGACCCCGACAACGCGCGGCTGCTGGTGACGGCGGTCGCCGACCGTCTGGCCGGGATCGATCCGGCCAATGCCGCCGCCTATCAGGCCAACGCCAAGACCACGATCGACCGCCTGCAAGCCCTGGATTCCCGGATCAGGGAACGCTTGGCGCCGGTGGTCGACCGGCCGTTCGTGGTGTTCCACGACGCCTATCAATACGTGGAGAAGCGGTACGGCCTGTCGGCGGCGGGCTCCATCACCGTCGATCCCGACCGCCCGCCCTCGGCCAAGCGGCTGGCGGCGCTGCGCGACCGGCTGCGGACGGCAGGCGCCGCCTGCGTGTTCCGCGAGCCGCAATTCCCGGCGCCGGTGGTGCGCACCCTGGCCGATGCCTCGGGCGCCCGCGAAGGGGTGCTGGACCCCCAGGGCGCCGACATCCCGCCCGGCCCCGACCAGTATTTCACGCTGATGACCCGGCTGGCCGACAGCCTGGCGTCTTGCCTGTCCGGGAAATGAGTTGTAGAGGGAGAAGTCCCCTTTCGGAGCCCCCACCATGACCGACGCCGTCCAGGCGCTTGCCGCCCTTTCCTTCAACGCCGACGGGCTGGTGCCCGCCATCGCCCAGCAATTCGACACCGGCGAGGTGCTGATGATGGCGTGGATGAACCGCGAGGCGGTGGCCGAAACCCTGGCCACCGGTCGGGTCTGTTACTATTCCCGCTCGCGCAAGGGGCTGTGGCGCAAGGGCGAAACCTCGGGCCAGCAGCAGCGTCTGGTGGAATTCCTGATCGATTGCGACGGCGACACCATCCTGGTCAAGGTCGACCAGGACGGCGTCGCCTGTCACACCGGGCGCCGCACCTGCTTTTACACCGCCGCCCGCCCCGAGGGACTGGTCGAGGTCGCCCAGGTGCAGATCTCGCCCGAGGAGCTGTACAAGAAATGAGCGACACCCTTCCCGTCACCGTGCTGACCGGCTTTCTCGGCAGCGGCAAGACCACCGTGCTCAACCGTCTGCTGCACCATCCCGGCATGGGCGAGACGGCGGTGCTGATCAACGAATTCGGCGCCGTCGGCCTGGACCACCTGCTGGTCGAGCACGTGGCCGAGGACATCGTGCTGCTGCAATCGGGCTGTCTGTGCTGCACCGTGCGCGGCGACATGGTCAATTCCATGCGCGACCTGTTCCTGAAGCGGGTCAAGGGCGAGATTCCGGAATTCACCCGACTGGTGATCGAAACCACCGGCCTGGCCGACCCGGCGCCCATCATCCACACCCTGATGACCGATCCGTTGCTGTCCAGCCGCTACCGCCTGGACGGCGTCGTCACCACCATCGACGCGGTCAACGGCAGCGCCACCCTGGACAACCACGAAGAGGCCATCAAGCAGGCGGCGGTGGCCGACCGTATCCTGCTGACCAAGACCGACATCGCCGATTTCACGGCGGTCGAGGTGCTGCACGCCCGCCTGCAAGGTCTGAACCCCGGCGCCCGGGTGATCCGCGTGGTCAACGGCGCGGTCGAGCCGTCCGACATCATGGATGCCGGGCTGTTCAACGATGCCGACAAGATTCCCGATGTGCGCAAGTGGCTGAACGCCGAAGCCTATGCCGATCTGCGGCGCGAGCGCGACCGCAAGATGGGCATCGACGTGGACGACCACAGCCACCACCACCACGACGTCAACCGCCACGATGCCCGCGTCCAGGCCTTCGTCTTCACCCGCGACGAGCCGGTCAGTTGGCCCGGCCTGGCCTTCGCGCTGGAATTGCTGATTTCCCAGCGCGGCGAGAACCTGCTGCGCATCAAGGGCATCGTCAACGCCCGCGAAAGCGACAAGCCGCTGGCCATCCACGGCGTGCAGCACGTCTTTCACCCGCCAGCGCCGCTGCCGGGCTGGCCCGACGGCGACCACCGCACCCGCATCGTCTTCATCACCCGCGACCTGGACCGCGCGGTGATCGCCGAGATGCTGGACGGCGTGCTGGGCATGGCCGACGAGAAGGGTATCTGAAAGCATTCTAATAATAGGTCTTAAAATCTTTTTGACTCCGCGCCGCCGCGCGCCTATAGTCATTCTCAGATGTTGGTCTTCCCCCGAAGACCAGCCTCCCTCTCTAAGACAAAACTCCCGGACCGCTCGCCTCCCCCCCTTGGCGAGCGGTCTTTTTTCGCGGCCCAATCACCCTATGCGTGTGATCAGCGCTGTGCTTATCTATTTTCAAGCTGGCCGCGCCCGCAAAAGTTCAGTACCATTCTAAAAACATCACGGCGGGGAGAAGGGCGACCATGGCCGACGGCCGATGTTTGCAACAGAACGCGCCTGCGGGGGCCGAAGCGGGAAACCAGGATCTGGACCGCGGCAAGGTGGCCGAACGGCTGCGTTGCGCCAGCAAGCTGGGCTGCACCGACGCGGTGCGCTGTTCCGACGATGCCATGGCGGCGTTGCGCGGCCTGCTGGGCAAGGCCCGCTGACCGTCGGAAAGCTGTCACAAAACAACTGTTGATGCGCCCCCGCGCCCGCCCTATTGAATGGGCAGAGCCGCATCCCGGTGGAATTCCCATGTCCTGCCTGTTGACCCGCGTCGTCGCCCTTGCCGCGCTTCTGCTGACGGCGTCGGCCGCCCATGCCGCCACCGAACTGGTGCTGTGGCACGCCATGCCCGGCAAGCTGGGCCAGTGGGTCGAGGATCTGGCCGCCGGATTCAACGCCCGCCAAGCCGAATACGTGGTGGTGCCGGTGTACAAGGGCAGCTATCCCGACACCATGGCCGCCGCCCTGGCCGCCGCCAAGGCGGGCACGCCGCCGCATGCCGTCCAGGTGTTCGAGGTCGGCACCGCCACCATGATGGCGGCCAAGGGGATGGTGCGGCCGGTGCATCAGGTCATGGGTCTGCTGGGCCGCCCGTTCGATGACCGCGCCTACATGCCCGCGGTGACGCTGTATTATTCCAGCCAGGACGGCAGGCTGCTGTCCATGCCGCTGAATTCCTCGACCCCGGTGCTGTTCTACGACCGCACCGCCTTTGCCGCCGCCGGGCTTGACCCCGAGGTGCCGCCCCGCACCTGGCCCGAAATGGAACAGGTGGCGCTGGCCCTGCTGAAGAACGGCGCCCGCTGCGGCTTCACCAGCCAATGGCAGTCGTGGATTCAGTTGGAGAACCTGTCGGCGTGGCACGACGTGCCCTTCGCCACCAAGCAGAACGGCATCGGCGGCTATGACATCGAGTTGAAGTTCAACAGCCCGTTCCATGTCCACCATGTCGCCCAACTGGCGAAATGGACCCGCAACCGGGTGTTCGTGCCGCACGGCCACCGCGACGAGGCGCTGTCCAAATTCACCAGCGGCGAATGCCCCATGCTGTTCGGCAGTTCCGCCAGCTATGCCGAGCTGAAGGCGCGGCCGGACGGCGACCGCGTCGGCATCGGCATGCTGCCCACCTGGCCCGAGGTGCAGTGGGCGCCGCGCAATTCCATCATCGGCGGCGCCACGCTGTGGGTGATGAACGGCCATCCGGAACGGGACTACCTGGGCCTCGCCCGCTTTTTCGAATACCTGTCCGAGCCGGAAATCCAGGCGGCCTCGCACCAGCGCACCGGCTATCTGCCCATCACCCGCGAAGCCTATTCGCTGTCGCGGCGCCAGGGGTTCTATGCCGCCAACCCAGACGCCGAGATCGCCATCAAGCAGATCACCCTGCACCGCCCGACCGAACATTCCAAGGGCGTCCGCCTGGGCAATTTCGTGCCGATCCGCGACATCATCGACGAGGAACTGGACGCGGTGTGGGCCGGGCGCAAGGACGCCGCCACCGCCCTGAACGAAGCGGTGCGGCGCGGCAACGATCTGCTGCGAAAGTTCAACCGCGACCAGGGGAATTAGGCGGTGATTGCATCACCGCCTAACCTACATCATTTTCCCTCGCCGGGCGCGGGCATACGCCCGCTTGTGGGCGAAGCCCACCCTCGCATAGCTCGGGCCGCCCTACGGGCGTCGTTTGCCCCTGCGGAGCGGCACGGCCGCCGCCTCAATGGCGGCTGGTCGCGGCGAGCGCCGCTCTAATCCCCTATTCCTCCAGGAACAGTTCCACCGCCGACATGAATTCCACCGGCCTGTCGGCGTGCACCCAGTGGTTGGCGCCCTCCACCGACTGGAAACGGGCCTGGGGGAACAGCGCCATGATCAGGTCTTCATGGCCGGGCAGGACGTAATCGGATTCGGCGCCGTGCAGGAACAGCGTGCGGCCGTCATAGCTGGTGCCGTCGGCGAAGCGCGGAAAGGCCAGGATGTCGTCCATGGCGGCGCCCAGCACCGCCAGATTGGGCCGCCAGCGATAGCCCCCGGCGCCGCCTTCCAGGTTCTGCATCAGAAAGGCGCGGACGCGCGGATCGGGGATGGCGGCGGCCATGGCTTCCTCGATGTCGGCGCGGCGTTGGGCGGTGGCCAGCGGCGCGGCGCGCATGGCCTTGATATAAGGGGCGAAGGTGTGGGCGTAATCCACCGGAGCGATGTCCACCACCACCAGCCGCTCCACCAGTTCCGGCCGGGTCAGCGCCAGGGTCATGGCCGCCTTGCCGCCCATGGAATGGCCGACCAATGCCGCGCGGCCACCCGCATTCTCCTCGATGAAGCGACCGACCTCGCGCGCCATGAACGGATAGTCCATGACCTCGCTCCACGGGCTGGCGCCGTGGTTGGGCATGTCCAGCGCCAGAACCCGGCGCCCTTGGCCCAGGCGGGTGGCGATGCCGCCCCAATTGCGCGACGAGCCCAGCAGGCCGTGCAGGATGACCAGGGGCGTGCCCGGACCCGAGCCGGTTTCGATGACGTTCAGACGCATGACGGTTCCAACGGTGATGGTGCCGTCTATCTATCCTCGGGCCGCCGGGGTTTCAAGCGGGCCAGAATCTGGCGGCCTTCCGGGCTCATGGCCATGACCGCGTCCAGCGTCGCCTCGCGCAGCGCATTGGTCAGCGCCACATGGCCTTGGGCGTTGGCGTCGAATGCCGCGCTTAGGGCGGCAGGATCGAAGGGATCGGCGGCCAGGACGGTGCGCACCCGCTCGGGAAACGAGGAAATGATTTCGAACCCCGCCGCGACCTCGGTGCGGTGGCGGGCATAGGCCGCGCGCAAAAGGGTGGCATCCGCCGCCGACAGCTCGCCCGCCAGCCGCTCGACCACCTTGTCGGGATGGGGCGGCCGCGGCGGCCGGTCGTCGCCGCCACGCAGCCAATGGGAAAACAGCGCCGATGCCAGGAACACGTTGACCATCACCGAGGCGGCGAAACCGGCCATCAGGAAGCGATTGACCTTCACGACACGTCTCCCATTGTGCACGGGTCAGCATAACGCAAGCGTCGCCGCTTGTCGGTCCATGACTGTCGGCGTCGGGCCGAAACGGCAAAGCAAAGGCCCGGCCCCACGCATCGTGGAGCCGGGCCTTGCGCATGTGGCGCGCCCTGCTGGATTCGAACCAGCGACCGTCCGCTTAGAAGGCGGGTGCTCTATCCAACTGAGCTAAGGGCGCCGGATCGCGTCGGGCTTAGAAGCGGCCGAATTCCAGCTTGTCGAAGCGGAAATTGTCGGAATAGTTCTTGGGCGGAACCGGCTTCTTGGCGGCGGGCTCGATCACCTGGAAGTCCAGGCCCTTGCGGGTGGCATAGGCCACGGCCTCGTCCTTGCTGTCGAACTTCAGGCGGATCTGCTGGGTGGTGTCGGTCGAGCCGATCCAGCCCATCAGGCCATCGGCCTCCTTGCGGGCGGCCGGTTCGTATTCCAGCACCCAGGTCTGGGCGTTGGCCTTGCCGGACTGCATGGCGGTCTTGGCGGGGCGGAAGATACGAACCTGCATCGAAGGGCTCCTTGGACGGACAACCGGAAATCCGGGCGCTAGCAATAGCCGGAAACCGCCGCCGAGACAAGTCCCGGGGCTGGCGGCACCCGCACGGCGTCACATTACCAAACCTTAATGCTGCCGAAAGGTGGCTGTAAGGTCCGGGGTGTCATCTTCTCATCATCAGGCAAGGGAAAACGACGGTTTCAGCGCTCCCCGTCCTCTCCCGAACCCAGGCGGACCCGAACTCCCCGCCGACCGGTACCGCCGCCCTTTCCCCCGGGGCGGCGCAGAGACCAGAAGACAGTCAGGCTTGGCCGCCTCCCCCCACGGCCGGCCTGCGGAAGCCGAAAACCGCCCCCGCAGCTCCCCCCCTGGCTGCGGGGGCTTTTCTTTGGAAGCCACCCCAGGGTAAGGTCCGGTTCATGCGTATCCTGCTCATCGAGGACGATCAAGAGGCGGCCGCCTATCTGGCCAAGGGTCTGCGTGAGGCGGGCAACACCGTCGATCACGCCGCCAACGGCACCGACGGCCTGTTCCTCGCCACTTCCGAACGCTACGACGTCATGGTGGTGGACCGTATGCTGCCCGGCCTGGATGGGTTGTCCATCATCCAGGCCATCCGCGCGGCGGGCAACGCCACGCCGGTGCTGATCCTGTCGGCGCTGGGCAAGGTGGACGACCGGGTCAAGGGCCTGAAGGCGGGCGGCGACGATTATCTGGTCAAGCCCTACGCCTTCGCCGAATTGCTGGCCCGGGTCGAGGCGCTGGGCCGCCGCGGCAGTTCCAGCCAGCCCGACACCAAGCTGAAGGTCGAAGACCTGGAAATGGACCTGCTGGCCCGCACCGTCAGCCGCGCCGGACAGGACATCGACCTGCAACCGCGCGAATTCCGCCTGCTGGAATACCTGATGCGCCATGCCGGACAGGTCGTGACCCGCACCATGCTGCTGGAAAACGTCTGGGAATATCATTTCGACCCCCAGACCAACCTGATCGACGTGCACATCAGCCGCCTGCGCCAGAAAGTGGACAAGGATTTCGACCAGGCGCTGATCCACACCGTGCGCGGCGCCGGATACACCTTGCGTGCGTCCCGCTAGCCTCGCCGCCCTGCCGCCGCTGCTGCGCGCCACCACCTTCCGGCTGGCGCTGTCGTATCTGGGCATCTTCACCGTCTCGGCCATGGCCCTGCTGGCGCTGGTGTCGTGGAGCACTTCGGTGTTCATCGAGTGGCAGGTCCAGGAAACCGTCGAGGCCGAGGCCACCGGCCTGTCCGAGCAATACCGCGAACGCGGCATCCAGGGACTGGCCGACATCATCGGCAGCCGATCGGGACAGGACATCGAACGCCGCGCCGTCTATCTGCTGCTGGCGCCCGACGGCTCGCGCATTGCCGGGAACCTGTACGGCTGGCCCAAGGACGAGGGCGACGCCTCGGGCTGGGTGCGGTTTCCGGTGGAACGGGTGGGCGAAGGCCGCATCGCCACCGAGGCCATGGCCCGCACCTACGTGCTGCCCAAGGATTACCGCCTGCTGGTCGGCCGGTCGCTGTACGAAACCAAGCGGGTCAAGTCTGCCATCAACCGGGCGCTGGGCTGGGGCCTGGCGCTGACCGTGCTGTTGGGCATCGTCGGCGGCTATTTCACCAGCCGCCACATGCTGACCCGCGTCGATTCCATGAGCCGCACCGCCCGGCGCATCGTCGGCGGCGACATGAAAAGCCGCATGAAGCTGTCGGGCGCCCAGGACGAATTCGACCAGTTGGCCACCAGCTTCAACGAGATGATGGACGAGATCGAGCGGCTGGTGGATGGCATCCGCACGGTCACGGACAACATCGCCCACGACCTGCGCACGCCGCTGAACCGCCTGCGCTCGCGCATCGAGGTGGCGCTGCTGGGCGAGGGCGGCACCGATCCGGCCGAACTGCGCCGGGTGCTGGAGGAAACGGTGGTCGAGGCCGACAACCTGTTGGCCACCTTCAACGCCCTGCTGGCCATCGGCAACGCCGAATCCGGCCAGCGCCTGCACAGTTTCGAACCGCTGGACCCCGCCCTGCTGGCCGCCGACGTGGTCGAATTGTACGAACCGCTGGCCGAGGAAAAAGGCATCGCCGTCGCCTGCCGCGCCGAATCCGGCCTGCGCGTCGAAGGCGACCGCCACATGATGTTCCAGGCCCTGGCCAATCTGGTGGACAACGCCGTCAAATACACGCCGCCCGGCGGCACCGTGACGGTCGGCGTCGCCGGACAGGGCGACGGCGTCGAGATCACCGTGGCCGATTCCGGCCCCGGCATTCCCCCGGACGCGCGGGAACGGGTGCTGGACCGTTTCGTGCGGCTGGACGCCACCCGCTCGACCCCGGGCAACGGCCTGGGCCTGTCGCTGGTCAAGGCGGTGGCCCGGCTGCATGGCGGCACCCTGGCGCTGGGCGACAACGCCCCGGGATTGACGGTCCACCTGCGCCTGCCGCCCGCGAAAAGCTGAGCGCCGCACCGCTTGCCTGTTGCCGATCGTGCCCGGCGGGGTGACAATGCCCCCAGGGTTCCTCGTCCGGAGGTGTCATGGCGGCGGGTTTCTGGGGGCGGTTGGGGCAGGCGTTCATCGCCTTTCGCAAGACCCTGGCGGGCGAATGCGCCGAACCCGGCTGCGTGGGCAACCAGCGGCTGGAACAATTGCTGCTGTCGGCGCCGGTGGTGCTGTACGTGCTGCGCTGGAGCGATTTCACCCCCGTCTTCATCAGCGCCAACATCCTGCGCTTCACCGGCCTGAGCGCCGAGCATCTGGTCAACGACCCCGGACGGCGGCTGGCCGCCCTGCATCCCGACGACCGCGAGCGTTACACCAAGGCCCTGGCCGCCCTGGCCGAGCACGGCCGCCTGGCGGTGGATTACCGCGTCCGCCACGCCGAAGGCGGCTGGCGCTGGGTGCGCGATTCCGCCCGCGTGGTGCTGGATTCCCACGGCCAACCGGCCGAGGTGGTGGGATCGTGGCAGGACATCAGCGACCGCCGCGCGTCGGAAGTGGCGCTGTCGGCCAGCGCGGCGCAACTGCGCCATACCCAGACCCTGCTGACCGACGCCCTGGAAAGCAGCGGCGACGCCTTTTCGCTGTATGATTCCGAGGATCGGCTGGTGGTGTTCAACAGCCGCTACAAGGAATTCTATGCCACCATCGCCGACGCCATCCGGCCGGGCGTGCGCTTCGAGGAACTGATCCGGCTCAGCGCCGCGCGCGGACAATATGCCGGGGTGTCGCCCGAACAGGTGGAAGCCTGGGTGGCCGAGCGCATGGCCCGCCACCGCGCCGCCGCCGGAGTGTTCGAGCAATACCTGTCCGACGGCCGTTGCCTGGAAATCATCGAACGTTCGACCACCGACGGCGGCCGCGTCGCCATCCGCCGCGACGTTTCCGCCCGCAAGCGTGCCGAGGCGGCGCTGCGCCGGGAACTGGCGTTCAAGCAGACGCTGATCGACGCCCTGCCCTTTCCGGTGTTCTTCAAGGGGCGCGACGGCCGCTATATCGGCTGCAACACCCGCTTCGCCGAGGCGGCGGGCCGCGACATGGCCGACATCGTCGGCCACACCAACCACGACCTGCTGCCCGCCGAACAGGCCGACATGTTCTCGGCCGACGACCAGGCGCTGTTCGCCGCGCCCGGCCAGCACATGCGCGAGGCGACGCTGCAATGGGCCGACGGCACCTTCCGCCAGATGCAGGTGGTCAAGGGGCCATTGCTGGACGCCGACGGCCGGGTGGCGGGCTGCATCGGCTCGCTGATCGACATCACGCCGCAGAAACGGGCAGAAGAACAATTGGTGCAGGCGGCCAAGCTGGCGACCCTGGGCCAGATCGCCTCGGAGGTGGCGCACGAACTGAACCAGCCGCTCAGCATCATCCGCATGTCGGCCGAACGTTGCCTGCATGACGGCGCCGCCATGGATGCCGGGGAACAGCAGCGCAAGCTGACCGCCATCGTCGATCAGGTCGGGCGCATGGCCGAGATCGTCAACCACCTGCGATCGTTCAGCCGCCTGGAAAGCGGCCCGTCCCGCCGCTTCGCCCCCGGACCGGTGGTGGCCGCCGCCGCCCGGCTGCTGGCGCCGCAATTCCAGCTTGACGGCATCGCGCTGGACTTGCGCATCGACGACGATTGTCCCGAAGTGACGGGACAGCCCAACCAGTTGGAACAGGTGGTTCTGAACCTGCTGGGCAACGCCCGCGACGCGGTGCGCCAGAAATGCGCCGACGGCAGCGGCCGCATCGAGATCGGCGTATCGCGCGAGGGCGAACAGGTCATCCTGTGGGTGCACGACAATGGCGGCGGCGTGCCCGAGGCCATGTGGCCGCTGGTGTTCGACCCGTTCTTCACCACCAAGGCGGACGGCGCGGGCACCGGGTTGGGATTGTCCATCAGCGCCAACATCGTCATGGGCATGGGCGGCACCCTGACCGGCAGCAATCTGGGCGGCGGCGCCTGCTTCGCCATCACCCTGCCCGCCGCCACAACGGCGGCCGCCGCGCCGCCGCCCGCCGCCCCAGCCGCCATCACCGAGGCATCCCCGGCACCGCCGCCCGGCCGCGTGCTGGTGGTGGATGACGAGGCGTTGTCGGCGCAATGCATCGTCGAATATCTGTGCCTGCGCGGGCTGGACGCCACCTGGGTCGCCTCGCCCGAGGAAGCGTTGGCCGCCGCCCGCGCCGCGCCGTTCGACCTGATCGTCACCGATTTGCGCCTGCCCGGCATGCCGGGCACCGTGTTGCTGGCGCGGTTGCGCGCGGAAATCGGCGAGGTTCCGGCCATCCTGATGACCGGCGGACCGTTGCCGACCAGCGCCGAGGCCGGCGGTGCCGAGGTGATCGGCAAGCCGCTGGCCCTGACCGACCTGCTGGCCCGCTGTCAGCGGTTGTTGGCGGAACGCCGCCAGGAATGCCCGGCATGAACCGCCAGCGCCTTGCCGCCGCCGCCATCGGTGCCGCCATCGCCCTGCTGGCCGGAATCCTGGAACTGCGCGAACAAAGCGAGCGGTTCGAAACCGCACGCGCCTATCAAACGCGGGAAATCCAGGAAGGTCTGTCCGCCCTGCACCGCGACCTGCTGACCGTCAACCATCTCGCCGACGTCAAGGACCACGGCAACGAGGTCGAGGACTATCTGGCGGCCCGGCGCGAGGCATTCGCCGCCGTGCGCTGGCTGGGCCATACCAGCCCCAGCGGCGGCCGCCCCCGTCTGCTGCTCAGTTCCTCGGACACCCGCGGCTACGACCCGGCCCGCGACCCGGCGGTCGTGCGGGCACAGGCCGCCCTGCGCGAAGGCGACGTCGCGGCGGCCTTGCCCTCCAGCCATCGCAACCTGGCGGCGCTGGCCCTGGTGCTGGCCGCCGACGCGCCCGGCGAACCGGCCCTGGTCGCGCTGGTGGACGGCGACGATCTGCTGGACGACAGCCTGCGCGCCCAGGGTCCGGACCTGCCCATGCGCCTGTTGTGGGACGGCGTCGCCGTCGCCCAATGGCCCCATGCCGGTTCCCCGCGTTGGGACGGCGCGCCGATCGTGGCGCTGCCGGTGGCCGCCATGGAATTTCAGGTGCAGTTCGCCTATCCGGACTGGAAGCAACGCCTGATCCGCCTGTCGCCGGTGCCGCTGCTGGTGCTGCTGGCCGGACTGGCGGCGGCCGCCATTCTGGGGCGGCACCCCCTTCCCGCGCCGCCGCCGCCCGCGCGCCTCCCCTTCCGCCCGGCCGACGCCGCCGTGCCGACCGCCACCGTGCTGCGCGACCGGCTGTGGCGGCTGGGCGATTTGACCGCCACCCTGTCCCACGATCTGGGCCAGCCGCTGAACATCATCCGCCTGACCACCGAAAGCGCCGCCGACGCCCTGGATTCCGGGCGGGTCGATGCCGAGCGGCTGCGCCACGGCCTGGGCACCGTCATGGCGCAGACCCAGCGCGCCCAGGCCATGATGGACGCGGTGGTCGCCGCCGCCCGCCGCCCCGCCGCCCTGCCGGTGGCGTTCCCGGTGATGGAATGCGTGCGGCGCGCCCTGGCCGCGCAATTGCCGACGCTGCGCGCCCACGGCCTGCGTCTGACCTGGCATGCCCCGACCGATCTGCCGCCGGTGCGCGGCCATGCCCACCGCCTGGAGGCGGCGGTGCGGCATCTTCTGGTCAATTCCTGCGAGGCGCTGATCGCCCGCCGTCTGGAAGACGGCGGCGGCGGCGCCCTGCGGGTGGAATGCCGCGCCGACGCCGACGGCGTCGTCATCGAGATCGCCGATGACGGCCCCGGCTTCCCCCCCGCCCTGCGCGCCGCCCTGGACGATCCGTTCGCACCGCCGCCGACCAGCGGCAAGGGCATCGGCCTGGGCCTGACCATCGCCCAGGGCGTGGTCGCCGAAATGGGCGGCCGCCTGCGCGTCGCCGACGCGCCCGGCGGCGGCGCCCGCGTGCTGCTGACCCTGCCCGCGCGGCCGCAATCGCTGTTGCTGGTCGAGGACGAAACCGCCGCCGCCGAGCAACTGGCCGAGGGCCTGCGCCTGCGCGGCTGGCGGGTGGTGGTCGCCCATGGCGGCCGTCAGGCCCTGGCCCTGTTCCAGCACGACCCGACCGACGCGGTCGTCACCGACCTGCACATGCCCGACGGCGACGGTTGGACCCTGCTGGAAAAGGTGCACGCCCTGGCGCCCGATCTGCCCATGGTGGCCGTCTCGACCGCCGATGGCGCCGAATTGCGCCGCGCGGTGGCGGCGGGCGCCGCCCTGACCCTGCGCAAGCCGGTTTCCGCCGGGGAAATCGCCGACGCCCTGGCGGAAATCCAGGACCAGCAATGGTAATACCTTTTCCTTATATAATCTTCGGCTTGAATTCAGGCACGAAACAACGTTACCAAATAGAGGCTCTTTGGGGGAGATTATGACCATGCGCATCGTCCTGGCCGACGACCACGTGATGATCCGCGAGGGGTTGCGCCCCTTTGTCGAGAAGATCGCGCCCGGAACCCAGGTCCTGGAAGCGGGAAACCTGCCCGACGCCCTGGACATCCTGCGCGGCGGGCCGGTGGATCTGGTCATCCTCGACCTCAAGATGCCCGGCATGAACGGTTTTCAGGGGCTCGTCACCCTGCGCCGGGAATTCCCCGCCGTGCGCTGCGTCATGCTGTCGGCCATGGCCGACCGCGAACATGTGCTCGAGGCCATCCGCCTGGGCGCCGACGGCTTCATCCCCAAGCACCTGTCGGGCGCCGCCATGGTGTCGGCGCTGCAACTGGTGCTGTCGGGTGAACGGTTCATCCCGGCCATGCTGGTGGACGGCAATTCCAGCGGCGAAACCCGTGGCGGCGACCTGATCGGGCGCTTGACCCCGCGCGAACGCGACATCCTGCGGCTGCTGCGCGAAGGACATCCCAACAAGGTGATCGCCAACCGCCTGGACGTCAGCGAAGTCACCGTCAAGTCGCATTTGGGCAACGTTTTCCGAAAACTGGGTGTGCAGAACCGCTTGCAGGCCATGAAGCTGCTGGTCGACAGCGAACCCTTTTAACGCACACTCTTAATACTTTTCGGCACCTTTCGACTCTGACCTTCAGGTGCCATACTCCCCACCTGAACAGGCAGGGGGGCTGTTCCATGGATTATCGCGCCGACCGTTCCGGGCCGGGCGTTTCCCAAGGCGATGGCGTGCTCGCGCCGCACCGGCCTTCACCGGGGCGTGCCCTGTGGCCGTGGCTGCTGGCGGGGCTTTGTCTGGCGCTGGCATCGTGGGTGCTGGTGATGGAATTCCATCATCTCGTCGCCGGGCTGGGCGACGATCCCGCCGATGAATGGTGGCATTCGCACGCCGCGCTGGCCGCCCTGGTCAGCAGCATGATCCTGTGCGCCGCCGCCCTGATCATCGTTCACCAGCAACATCTGGCGCGGGCCGGGCGCGACGCCAGCGACCTGCAATTGCACGGCATCGCCAAGGCCCTGGCCTCTCTGGACCAGGACCCCCGCTCGGCCTGGCGGGCGCTGCGCGAGGAAAAGGTCATCGACGGCCACGCCCTGTGGGACGCCGAGGACCGGCTGGTGGACTTTTCCGGTTTCCTGGGCCGCTATATTCCCCATCTCGCCGACTGGCGCACCCCCACCGCCCGCCAGACCATCTCGGCCATGCTGGATTCCGGCGCCATGGCGCCGCTGCCGGGACTGAGCCGCGAACAGACCCTGGACGCCTATTGCCAATTGCGCCACCAGATTCCCGGCCTGCGCGAATTGCGCATGACCGACGGCCAGATCTATCTGGCGCGCAACGTCGATCTGGGCCAGGGCCGTCTGGCCACCATCTACAGCAACCTGACCGACCTGCAACGCCCGCGCTCGGGCCTGGCGGGGTCCGACGCCTTCCGGCTGGCCTTCGACCAGGCGCCGACCGCCAAATTGCTGCTGGATGCCAACGGCGCGCCGCGTGCCGCCAACCGCGCCTTCACCCAATTGTTCGGCCACACCACCCATGCCGTATCGGCCCTGGGCTGGCACGGATTGCTGCACCCCGAGGAACCGTCCGACCTGCCGCCATGGTCGGTGGGCGTCTACCGCATGCGGACCGCCGACGGCGCGGAACGGCGCATCGCCCTGAGCAGCCGCCCGCTGGTGGACGACCTGTCCGATGCCCCCGGCGACCTGCTGATCAGCTTCGAGGACGTGGCCGCCCGCCTGGAAACCGAGGACCGCCGCCGCATCGAGGCCACGGTGCTGGAGCAGGTCAGCGTGCCGGTGCTGGCGGTGGACCGCCTGGGCCGCGTCGCCCACGGCAATCAGGCCGCCCGCACCCTGTTCCAGTGGGGCGACAGCGTGCTGCCGGGAACCCCGGTCGAGCGGCTGCTGGGCGGCGCCGCGCGCACCGCCCTGAACGACGGGACCGCCGAGGTGGAAACCGAGGGCAGCACCTGGACCGGCACCGCCTTTCCCGCCCATGTGGCCATCGCCCGGCTGGACGAATCGGCGCCGCTGCCCGGCGGCGCCGTGTTGGCGGTGACGGACCTGACCGCCCGGCGCAGCCTGGACCTGCAAATGATGCATTCCGCGCGGCTGGCCACCCTGGGCGAGATGGCGGCCAGCATCGCCCATGAATTCAACCAGTGCCTGCACGTCATCCGTCTGGCGTCCGAGGCGGTGCAGATGGACATCGGCGACGGCCTGCTGGACCCCGGCCGCCTGGCCAAGCGCGCCGACAACATCCTGAGCCAAGTGGACCGCCTGACCGAGATGGTCACGCACATGCGAACCATCAGCCGCCGCGAGGGCCAGGACAAGCAGGTCTTCTCGCCCCAAACCGCGGTGGAATCCGCCCTGCGCATGGTCGAACCCATGCTGAAGGCCGACGGCATCCAGGTGGTGCGGCAGGGGCGGCTGGACGGCGTGCGCGTGCTGGGCCATCAGGTGCGGCTGGAACAGGTGCTGCTGAACCTGCTGAACAACGGCCGCGACGCCATCCGCGACCGCTTCCGCCGCGACGGCAACACCGGCGGCACCATCACCGTGACCTGTGCCCAACATCCCGAATTGCCGCGCCTCTGCATCCGCGTGCGCGACGATGGCACCGGCATCGCCACGGCGGTGGGCTGCCACATCTTCGACCCCTTCGTCACCACCAAGGACGGCGGCAAGGGGCTGGGGCTGGGCCTGTCCATCAGCCGCGGCATCTGCACCGAAATGGGCGGCAGCCTGAGTTTCGAGAACGTGGAAGGCGGCGCCGAGTTCACCATCGACCTGCCGCTGGCCACCGATTGCGGCCCCCTGCCCGCCTGCGCCCCGGCCGACGTGCCGCCGCCGCCCGCGCCCTGCGCCGCCGAAACCGACGACGAGGACGAGGACGACACCAGCAGCGGACGCCGCGTGTTGCTGGTGGACGACGAAGCACTGTCGGTGCTGATGGTCGCCGAATTCCTGTGCCGCCATGGCTATGTGGTCGACACCGCCTATGACGGCCTGGAAGCCTATGGCCTGTGCCAGACCCATGTCTACGACGCGGTCGTCACCGACATCCGCATGCCGCGCATGACCGGGCGCGAACTGATCGCCAAGCTGGCCGACCTTCAGCCCGGAACCCCGGTGATCGTCGTCACCGGCCACCTCAAGGAAAGCAACGCCGCCGATCTGGGCGACAACGTGGTCGCCCTGCTGGCCAAGCCATTCCAGTTGCAGGACCTGCGCGAGCAGTTGCTGCGCCTGGAACACAACGACGAAGAACGACAAGAAGAGGGAGAATAGCCCGATGCGCATCCTGCTCGCCGACGACCACGCCATGGTCCGCGACGGATTGGTTCCCTTCCTGGAGCGGTTGCAGCCCGGCGCCCAGGTGGTGGAGGCCGGCACCTTCCCCGAGGCGCAGGCGGCGGTGCGCGCCCATGCCGACATGGGGCTGGTGATCCTGGACCTTTACATGCCCGGCATGAACGGTTTGAACGGTCTGGCCGAATTGCGGGCGGAATTCCCGACCCTGCCCATGGTCATCCTGTCGGGATCGACCAAGCCCGAGGACGCGTTGCAGGCCATCGAGCACGGCGCCAGCGGCTTCGTGCCCAAGACCATGCGCGGCGAAACCATCCTGGGCGTGCTGCGGCTGGTGCTGTCGGGCGAAAAGTACATCCCGCCCTTCCTGTTCGAATACCGCGACACCATGCCGCAATCGGCCCCGGCCGCCACGCCCCAGCCGGGCTCGCCGCTGGCCAGCCTGACCCCGCGCGAACGCGACATCCTGGAAATGATCGTCGACGGCGCCCCCAACAAGGTCATCGCCCGCGAACTGAACTTGCAGGAAGTCACCGTCAAGGCGCATCTGCGCAACATGTTCCGCAAGCTGGACGTCGCCAACCGCACCGAGGCGGCGCGCATCGCCCTGCTGGCCGGGGTGGCGGGACGCAAGGGCGCGGCGCAGAAGACCTGAGCCTCCGGCTCAGGCTTCGGCGGGCAGTTCCAACTCAGGCTTCGGCGGGCAGTTCCGCCAGGGGAAAACGGATTTCCACGGCGACGCCGCCATTGCGGCGCACGCTGATGGTGCCGTGAATCTGGCGCACCAGGGCGCCGACCATACGCAGGCCCAGGGCGGCGCTGGCGCTTTCGAAATCCAGGGGGCGATCGGCATTGCCCCCTTCCTCGGCCACCAGCAACGCGCCCTGGCCGGGGCGCGGTTCCGACAATTCGACCCGCAGACGGCCGCCGCGATCGCCAAAGGCGGTCTTCAGCGCCTCGGCCACCAATTCGTGGACGATCAGCGCCAGCGGCTCGGCCTTGTCCACGCCCAGCAGCATGGAACCGCCCGACACGCTGAGCGCCACCCGCTCGTCGCGGCCGGGAACGCCGCGGAACAGTTCGGTGCACAGGGTGCGGGCATATTGGGTGAAATCGACGGCGGCGACGTTTTCCTGCTTGTAGATCAGTTCGTGCACCTTGGCCAACGACAGGATGCGGCCGCAGGCTTCGTCGAAATGGCCGCGCAGCCCGGGATCGGTCATGCGCCAGCCCTGCATTTGCAGGATCGAGGACACGATTTGCAGGTTGTTCTTCACCCGGTGGTGGACTTCCTGCACCAGCAGGCGGTTTTCCTCCAGCGACGCCTTGAGGTCTTCCTCCATGGTCTGGCGCACGGTGATGTCGCGCAGCACGGCGACCACGGAATCCGTGCCCGCGTCCTCGCCGCCCACCGCCGACACCTGCAATTCCAGACACAGGCGGTCGCCGCGCCAGTTCAGGCAGAATTCACGGGTTCTGGCCCGCCCGTCGCCCAGGACTTCCTGCGCCAGCGATTCCAGCGGCAGCATCAGCCGGTCGGACAACCCCGCCTCGCGCCAGGACCGCCCCATCAGTTCCTGCGCGCCGCGTTCCAGGAAATGCTGGGCGGCGCGGCTGGCGAAACGGATGCGGCCCAGGCCGTCCAGCATCAGCACCGGGTCCAGGGTGGCGTCCAGCACCGCATCCATGGTCTGGGCGCGCTGCATCATCTCGGCCGACAGGGCGCGCTCGCGGCTGAGCGCGCCGAAGATCAGCGATTGCGGACGGCGCACGCCACTGTCCACCACCGCCTTGAGGAAGGCCCAGGCGCCCAGGATCTTCAGCAGGTGGCCGACCAGATGGGTCAGGCCGAAGACGTCGGTGTACCAGGAAAAACACAGTTCGGTCAGCAGCTTGGCGCCGACGCTGAGGCACAGCAGCGAATAGATGGCCGGGTCGTAATCGCCCGACCGGCGGCGCAGCAGCACCAGCACGGTGGCGAACATGGCCACCAGCACGAATTCGGTGCCCATCTTGAACGGGGTGACGCCGACCCCCGGCACGAAGGCGGCGGGCGCCAAATCGGCGAAGATCACCCCCACCAGCGCCAGGAAGGCCACGGACAGGCCGCCCACCAGCCAGCGTTCGCCATAACGGCGTTGCGGTGCCCACACCGCCAGCAGGAAGCAGGCCGCCTCGAACAATCGCCCGGCCAGCCACAATTGGGTCGGCAGGTTGCCGCCGCGCGCGTCGATGATGCCCGCGCCCTTGTAGGACAGGGTGTGCAGCATGTCGATGCCGCCGACGAAGAACTGGCCGACCCCCAGCAGCAGCAGGTAATTGCGCCCGACCCAGTCGCGGGAATACCACGCCACCACCACGGCGGCGAAGGCGACGACGATGGAGAACAATTCCGCCAGGGTGTGGAACAGCAGGAAATTGGCCGCCCACAACACGGACAGCAACGCCCCCAGCAGCCCGAAGCCCGCGACGGCCCCCGAACCGATGATCGAACGTCCCTGCGTTCCCGTGGTCAGCCGCGCCTGATCCAACCGCACCCTCCCGTACCGCCGAAGAAACCTTCGGCGGACCTGTGTCCCCTTCTCTTAGGTTATAAACGGCGTCGGGCAGGGATGCGACCCTGCCCGACGAACGATCAGCCGTAGTTCCTTGGAACTACTCGATCAATCCGCGCCGCATGGCATAGGTGGCCAGCTCGGCGGAATTGTGCAGATCAAGCTTTTGCATGATCTTGGTGCGGTGGGTTTCCACCGTCTTGATGGCGATGGACAGGGTTTCGGCGATCTCGCGGTTCTTCAGTCCCTGGGCGATCAGGCGCAGCACCTCGCGCTCGCGCGCGGTCAGGGCGACGGCCACGGTGTCGGCGCCGTCCAGGTATTCGCGGACCGCCTCCTCGTTCAACCCCGGCCCCAGATAATGCTTGCCCGAACGCACGGCGGCGATGGCCGCCATCAGTTCGTCGTGGCCCAGCTTCTTCAGGGCGTAGCCGTCGGCACCGGCGGCCAGGGCCTCGGCGACGCGGCGTTCGCAATTGGCCACGGTCAGGATCAGCACCTTGATTTGCGGGGCCAGCCGCTTGATGCGGCGGGTCGCCTCGACACCGTCCAGCACCGGCATGGACAGGTCCATCAGCACGATGTCCGGCCGCAACGCGCGGGCCATGTCCACCGCCGCCTCGCCATCCTCGGCCTCGCCGACGATCTCGATATCCTCGGCCTTCAACAACGCCGCCAAACCCTGGCGCACCAGTTGCTGGTCCTCGGCGATCAGGATGCGAATGGGCACGCGAACGTCCTCCTATGGTAGCTCAACCGGCAAGAATAGGGGCCGACCCCACCATGCCCTAAAATCGCGCAAAAATCGAGAGGCCGCGCCGAGGACAACGCACAAGCTTGCCAAGCGTTGATCTATGCGTAATTTTTACGCATCAGCCTGTCAATGCGGGAATTTTAGGCAATGAAAATCGCCGTCGCCAGTTCCGATTTCACCACCGTCACCGGTCATGCCGGGCGTGCCCGCAAATGGCTGGTCTACGACATCGCGGCGAACGGCGATCCCGGCACGCCGCAACGCCTGGAACTGCCGGGCGATCAGGTCTTCCACCATGCCGAGGACGGCCGCCCGCACCCGTTGGACGGCGTCGCGGCGCTGATCGCCCAATCGGCGGGCGACGGCTTTTTGAAGAACATGGAACAGCGCGGCATCCGCCCGGTGCTGACCGCCGAGACCGACCCGGTGACGGCGATCCGCGCCCTGCTGGCCGACAACGTCACCCCGCCCAAGGCCCGTCCCATCGGATCGCTGGTCTGCAAGACCATCGACCTGTTTTCCAGGCACAAATAAGAAGGGCGCCCGAACGGGAGAGCCGTTGGGACTAGGTGTGTTTCGTCATGGCCGGGCTTGACCCGGCCATCCACGGCTACGCCAGCCGCTCGTAGAGATCGTCCCAGTTCGGATTGTCGGCCAGGATCAGCTTTACCTTCCACCCCCTCGGCCAGTGCTTGAGGTTCTTCTCCCGCTGAATGGCGGTACGGATATCCTCGTATCGCTCGGCATAAACCAGCCGTTTCAGCCCGTATCGCTTGGTGAAGCCGTCGGCGACGCCCTCCCGGTGCTCTCAGGCTCGACGCGCCAGATCGCTGGTCACGCCGACGTACAGCGTGCCATTCGGTCGGTTCGTCATGATGTAGACCCAGCCGCCCTGCATACTCGCATGATGCGGCCAACCTTGGGCGTCTGCAACCGGCAGCGTGGATGGCCGGGTCAAGCCCGGCCATGACAAAAAAATCTTCGGCAAATGAGAAGCCCCGTATCCGGCGCTATGCCTGACACGGGGCTTCCCGCAAACACACTTAGTCCCAACGGCTCTCCGAACGGGCGCCCTTCTTATTTCTTATCCTTGGCGTAGGGGTTCTTGCCGCCACGCACGTACAGGCGCAACGGCACACCCGGCAGCTTGAAGGTTTCGCGCAGGCCGTTGATCAGGTAGCGCGAATACGCCTCGGGCAATTCGTCGGGCTTGGACGCGAAGATGATGAAGGTCGGCGGCCGCGCCTTGGCCTGGGTCATGTAGCGGATCTTGAGACGACGGCCACCGGCCAAAGCGGGCGGCGGATGGTGGGACACCACTTCCTCCAGCCACTGGTTCAGCTTGGCCGTCGAGATGCGGCGGTTCCAGGTCTTGTGCTGCTCGATCACCGCATCCATCAGCTTGCCCAGGCCCTTTCCGGCCAGGGCGCTCATGGTGACGCAGGGCACGCCGCGCACCTGCGGCATCGAGGTTTCCAGGCGGTCGCGCAGACGGCTCATGGCGACGTCGGGATTGTCCACCACGTCCCACTTGTTGACGGCGATGACCAGGGCGCGGCCTTCCTCGATCACCATGCGGGCGATGGTCAGGTCCTGCTTGTCCAGGATGGCGGCGGAATCCAGCACCAGCACCACCACTTCGGCCATGCGGATGGCTTCCAGGGTGTTGGACACCGACAACTTCTCGACCGGGTCGTCGATATTGGCGCGCTTGCGCAGGCCCGCGGTGTCCACCAGCCGGATACGGCGGCCCTTATGCTCCCATTCGCTGGTGATGGCGTCGCGGGTCAGCCCGGCCTCGGGGCCGGTCAGCATGCGATCCTCGCCCAGCAGGCGGTTGACCAGGGTGGACTTGCCCACGTTGGGACGGCCGGCGATGACCAGTTGCAGCGGCCGGGCGGCGGCCTTGGCCTCCTCGGCGGCGTTGGCGGCTTCCTCGTCGTCGATGACCGGCTCGACGAACTCGTCGTCCTCCTCGTCGTCGTTCAGGGCGCCCGCCGCCTCGGCATAGGGCTTGAGGGCGAAGAACAAATCCGACAGACCCTCGGCGTGCTCGGCCGAAAGCGGCACCGGCTCGCCCAGGCCCAGGCCGTAGGCTTCGTACAGGCCCGGCTCGCCCGCCTTGCCCTCGCATTTGTTGGCCACCAGGATCACCGGCGTCTTGGCCTTGCGCAGCAGATCGGCGAAATGACGGTCCAGCGGCGTCACCCCGGCGCGGGCATCGATCAGCATCAGGGCGACGTCGGCTTCCTCGACCGCCTGATCGGTCTGGCGGCGCATGCGCGCCTCGACCGAATCATCGGTGGCGTCCTCGTAGCCCGCGGTGTCGATGACGGTGAATTCCATGCCCAGCAGGGTGGCGTCGCCGGACCGGCGATCGCGGGTGACGCCCGGCATGTCGTGGACGATGGCGACGCGCTTGCCCACCAGACGGTTGAAAAGCGTGGATTTGCCGACATTGGGTCGGCCGACGATGGCAACGGTGAAGGTCATGTCAGCGATAAGCCACCAGATCGGCGTCGTTGGTCAAGAAATACATGGTGCCGTTGGCCACGGCGGGGGCGATGGTGACGCCATCGGAAATGGACAGCTTGCCCAGCACGTCGCCGGTATAGGGCGACAGCGACACCAGATAGCCGTCCGAACTGCCGACGATCAGACGATCCGAGGCCAGCACCGGACCGGCCCACACGATGCGGCCCTCGCGGTCTTCCTCGTCCTCCCAGACACGCAACTGGGTGATCCACTGGATCTTGCCGGTCTTGGCCTCCAGCGCCATGGCCTCGTTGCCGTTGCTGACCAGGAACAGATAATCGCCCGCCACCCAGGGGCTTTGGATCGAGCCGATCTCGCGTTCCCACAGACGGCGGCCGTTGCGCAGGTCGATGGCGACCAGCAGGTCGGCATGGCCCACCGCATAGACGCGGCCGCGATCGATGATGGGGCGGCCACGAATGTCGGACAGGGTGGCGACGTTGTCGGTGCGGCGGACGGTGGTCAACTGGTCCTGCCACAGCACGCTGCCGTTGTCGATGCGCAGGGCGAACAATTCGCCCGAGGAATAGGGCACCACCACCACGTTGCCGTCCACCGCCGGGCTGGAGCCGCCCAGCAGGCTGGCGCCTTCCGAGATGCCCTGGTGGGTCCACAGCACGGCGCCGTCCTCGGCGGCCAGGCAATGGGTCTGGTTGTCCACGGTGACGACGAAGACGCGACCGGCCCGCACGGTGGGCGCGCCGCGCATGGGGCCGGACAGGCTTTGCCGCCACAGCACCGCGCCGGTCTTGGCGTCCAGCGCCACCACCTGGGCGAAGCCGGTGGTGGCGAAGACCATGCCCTCGTCATAGGCAATGCCGCCGCTGGCGAAGGTGGAATCCTCGTCGTTGGGGGTCAGGTCGCGTTTCCAGGCGGTGCGGCCGGTGGCGGCGTTGACGGCGCGGACCTCGGCCTCGGCATCCATGGTGAACACCATCCCCTCGGCGACGATGGGCTGAGCCAGCAGGCGGGCGCGCTTGCCCGCGGCCGCGCCGATATCGGTGCGCCACTGGCGTTCCAGGCGCTCGCCCACCTCCATGTGGTGCATGGCATGGTTGGCGTAGCCGCCGGCCTGCGGCCAGTCCTCGTTCGCCTCGGGCGGCGGCAGCTTGATGTCGAGCTCCTTGACCTCGGGCTCAAGCGCCTTGTCGCGGGACAGCACCGAAATGCGCTTGCCCGGCAACGGCGGCGCGGCATTGTCACCCAGCCAACTGGAACACGCGGCCAGGCCGAACGAGGCCACCACCACCAAAGCCAGACGTCGCATCATGGTTCTACCCCTGGACTGAAGTGTTTAGCCCTTGGCCTTGGGACCGGCGGCGGCCAGCATCTCGGCGGCACGGGCGCGCAGGCCCTGCGGCGCGGCCGGGTCGTCGGCGATCTTGCCGTACAGGTCGGCGGCACGGGCGGCATCGCCGCGCTTGAGGGCGGCCAGCGCCTGAATCTCGCGGGCGGAATGGCGCCACGGGCTGGATTCGGCGGCCAGCGGCGCCACCTCGGCCTCGAGGGCCGACGGTTCGGCGGTGTCGAGCTTGAGATAGGCGGCCTTGAGGCGGGCCAGATCACGATAGACCTCGTCGCCGCGCCCGGCGGCCACCCGCTCGAACAGGGCGACGGCGCCATCGCGGTCGCCCGAGGCCAGCTTGAGGTCGGCCAGCTTGAAATCGGCCAGAACCTGATACCCGGCGGTGCCCTCGGCCGCCACCTTGCCCAATTGCGCCACCGCGTCCTCGCGGCTGCCCTGCTGCAACGCCTGCATGGCGGCGCTGAACTGGCCGCCGGTCGCGGCGCGCTGCTTCATGTCCCAGGCGTTCCACGCCTGCCAGCCCGCCACGCCCAGAACCAGCGCGGTGGCCCCCGCCACCAGCAGGGAGCCGTGCTTCTTCCACAGGGCCTGAAGCTGTTCCTGCTTCAATTCCTCGTCCACTTCGCGGATCAGAAGGTCGGCGGCGGCATCGTTGTTTTGGGTGCTCAAGGGGGCTCTCCGAAAATCGAACCGGCGTAACATAGTCCGAGGCGGGGCGCGAGGCAAACCCCGCTATCGGTCCAGCCCCCGATTCCGGCGGAATCTCTCCTTGGCGCCACCAGATTTCTTTTGACCCGACAGGCGCTTTGGCCGGAAAATGGACCCTGTCGCAACACGGGGTCATAGAAAATGATCAGGCACGTCGCCCCCCTGGCAGGAATCCTGCTGTTGTCCGGCTGCGGCTGGGTCGATCAGGAAAGCTTTCACGCCAGCGGCAATCCGCCGGGAATCGGCGCGACCCTGATGAACCTCGAAGTGCTGAGCGTCATCAACACCAAGAAGACGCTGACCGACCACGTCGCCACCTGGATCACCGGCAAGGATTGCTCCACCATCCGCGCCCAGCGCGAGGGCGCCTGGTGCGTGGACTGGCCCAACCCGCCCGCCCCGCCGCAGCAGGTCTATTGCTATGCCTCGCTGGCGCGGCCCAGTTGCTATGCCCAGCCCTATAACGAGGGCAACGACCGCCTGATCGGTTTCGTGCCCGCGGGCACCCCCATCCGCCGCTGATCCCCCCGCAAACGACGACGCCCGCCAATGGCGGGCGTCGGAGAAGAAACGGGCGGCATCAGGAACGCACGTCGCCCTGTTTCAGACGATCGCAAATCAAACGCATGGTTTCGCCGATCTCCGGCTGGTGCTCGGCCAGGGTCGCGGCCAGATGCTGGGCGCGGGCGCGGTCGAACGGGCGGCCGTGGGCTTCGTGTTCCAGCATTTCAGACAATTGATGAATGTCGTGCAGGCGGTAGTCCATGACGAATACTCCCAGCGAATGCGGGAAGTATGATCCGCCTCTTTGCTGCGCCGCAACAGACTCTTTGGTGACAATACGTCAGGATAGGGGCCGAACACCCGAGGCGGCAGCCTGGGCGCCCCACATGCGGGGCGCCCAGGTCGGCGTCGGAGATCACTTCCCGATCACCGGGACATGGCATCAGTCGGCGGTGGCGACGCCCCAGATGTCGCGGGCGTATTCCGCCACCGTGCGGTCGGACGAGAACTTGCCCATGCGGGCCACGTTCAGGATGGCCTTGCGCGTCCATTCGTCGGGATCGCGGTACAGCGCATCGACCCGATCCTGCGCCGCCATGTACAGCGGGTAATCGGCGGTCAGCAGGTAATGGTCGCCATTGGTCAGCAGCTCGACGATGGGCTTGAAGCGGTCGGTCTGGTCCGGCGAGAAATAGCCGGAACCGATCATGTCGAGCGCCCGCTTCAGATCCTCGTTGGCGTTGATGGCGACCCACGGGTCGTAGCCGTCCACGCGGCGGCGGGCCACTTCCTGCGCGGTCAGGCCGAACAGGAACATGTTTTCCTCGCCCACTTCCTCGCAGATTTCCACGTTGGCGCCGTCCCAGGTGCCGATGGTGAGCGCCCCGTTCATGCTCATCTTCATGTTGCCGGTGCCCGACGCCTCGGTGCCCGCCGTCGAAATCTGCTCGGACAATTCGGCCGCGGGCATCACCAGTTCGGCGGTGGAAACGTTGTAATTGGGCACGAACACCACCTTGAGCTTGTCGCCCACCAGCGGGTCGTTGTTGACCACGTCGGCCACGTCGTTGATCAGCTTGATGATCAGCTTGGCGGTCAGATAGCCCGGCGCCGCCTTGCCGCCGATGATCACGGTGCGCGGCACCGTGTCCACGGTCGGGTTGGCGCGGATGCGGGCGTAACGCGTCACCACGTGCAGCACGTTGAGAAGCTGGCGCTTGTATTCGTGGATGCGCTTGATCTGCACGTCGAACAGCGAATCCACCGACAGATCGACGCCCAGGCGCAGGCCGATGACCTGGGCCAGCGCCTGCTTGTTGGCGCGCTTGACGGCGGCGAAGCGGGCGTGGAAATCCTTGTCGTCGGCCAGCTTTTCCAGACCCTTCAGGCGGTCGAGATGCGTCACCCAGCCCGCGCCCACCGCTTCGGTGATCAGCGTGGACAGGCCGGGATTGGCGGCCAGCAACCAGCGGCGCGGCGTGACGCCGTTGGTCTTGTTGTTGATCTTGCCCGGGTTCAGGTGCTCGAAATCCGAGAAGATGGTGGATTTCATCAGGCCGGTATGGATGGCGGCGACGCCGTTGACCTTGTGGCTGCCGACCACCGCCAGATGGGCCATGCGCACCCGGCGCTCGCCGTCCTCGCCCACCAGCGACACCCGGCGCAGCAGCTCGGAATCGCCGGGGTGACGGTGCCGGACTTCTTGCAGGAAATCGTGGTTGATGCGGAAGACGATTTCCAGATGGCGCGGCAGGATGCGCTCGAACATGTCCACCGGCCACGTCTCCAGCGCCTCGGGCAGCAGGGTGTGGTTGGTGTAGGCGCACGAGCGGCGGGTCAGATCCCAGGCATGGCTCCATTCCAACTGGTGTTCGTCCACCAGCACCCGCATCAGTTCCGCCACCACCAGCGCCGGGTGGGTGTCGTTCAACTGCATCGCCACCTTGTCCGGCAGCTTGTTCCAGTCGCCATGCGACTTGCGGAAGCGGGCCAGGATGTCCTGGATCGAGGCGGCGACGAAGAAATATTCCTGCTTGAAGCGCAGTTCCTTGCCGCGCGAGGTGATGTCCGACGGGTACAGCACCTTGGACAGCGTCTCGGATTCGTTCTTGTCGCGCACGGCCTCGATGTAATTGCCGGCGTTGAAGTATTTCAGGTCGAATTCGCGGGTGGACTTGGCCGACCACAGGCGCAGATGGTTGACGGTCTTGCCGCCATAGCCCGGCACCGGCACGTCATAGGCCATGGCCATGACTTCCTCGGTGTCCATCCACTGGGCGCGGGTCTGGCCCAGCACGTCCTTGTAATGCACCACGCGGCCGCCGAAACGCACCGGATAGATCACGCCGGGACGCGGGAATTCCCACGGATTGCCGTAGCGCAGCCAGTTTTCCGGGCTTTCCACCTGCCAGCCGTGTTCCACGTGCTGGGTGAACATGCCGTAATCGTAGCGGATGCCATAGCCGAACCCGGCGACGTCCAGCGACGCCATGGAATCCAGCAGGCAGGCGGCCAGACGGCCCAGACCGCCATTGCCCAGCGCCGCCTCGACCTCCCAGCCGACGATCTCGTCGAAATCCAGGTTCATTTCCTCGATGGCGGCCTTGACCTGGTCATAGATGCCCAAGCTGATCATGGCGTTGGACAGCGTCCGCCCGATCAGGAATTCCATGGACATGTAATAGACGCGCTTCTGATCCTGGTCGTAATAGCGGTTCAGCGTCGGCATCCAACGCTCGGAAACCCGGTCGCGCACCGTGTAGGCGGCAGCCATGAACCAGTCGCGGGCGGTGGCGTTCACCGGGTCCTTGCCCACCGAATACAGCAGGTGGCTGGCAAGGCTGTAGCGGATGCTTTCCACGTCATCGTCGAGAAGCTTGACCACGGGGGGGCCGACACGGCGCATTCTTCGTCCTTCCGCCTGCAAAAATACCGTTATGGGAGTGTCCCGGACCCTGGTCGCAAGTCAAGGCGTTTCATGCACGAAATGCCGGTAAAGGCCATGCGCGCACGGAATGGTCGGTTTGCAACGGCGATTCTGTGCATATGTTTCACGGAATCGCCGCTTTACCGCCACGGAACAGCAATGGTTCTCAGCGATTGCCCCGCCGTGCCCGCAAGCAATCGGCCAGGGCGGCCAGCCGGGAATCGGCCAGCACCTGCGCCACCTCGGCCGGGAAGCGCCGTCGCCAGTTGGGGTGCTGGTCGGTGGTGCCGGGCAGGTTCATCTGGCTGTCCAGGGCCAGCACGTCCTCGATCTGCACCATCACCAGCCGCGACTTGCAGCGCGCCAGATAGGCGTGGGCGGCATCGGACAGGGCCTGGGCGTCGTCGTCGGACAGGTTTCCCGCCACCGGGAACGACGATGGCAGCAAGCCCTGCTCGGCCAGGGCGCGCACCAGCTTGGCGCGGTCGGCGGCGCGGGAATCGCGTTCGCCCTGCACCATGTCGGCGCGGGGATAAAGGTCCAGCTTTTCCCGCCGCCCGATATCGGTGCCGTTCCACCAGCCGCGCGCACTGGGCAAATCGTGGGTGGCGAAAATGGCCAGGGCGGCGGCGTCGAACTCGTCCGGGCGCTTGAAACGGCCGTCGGTCTGTTCGAACACCATGACGCGATAGGCGAACAGCGCGGTGCGGGCCATGCGCTCGCGGAAGCCGTCGGGCACGGTGCCCAGATCCTCGCCGATCACCAGGCAGCGGTTGCGCACGGATTCCAGCGCCACCAGCCGGAACAGGTCGTCCACCGGATAACGCACATAGGCGCCCTGGTCGGCGCTGGCCCCCGGCGGCACCCAGTACAGGCGCTGCAAGGCCATGGCGTGGTCCAGGCGCAGGGCGCCGGCATGGCGCATGTTGGCGCGCATGACGCCGATGAACGGCGCATAGCCCGCTTCGCGCAGGGCCAGCGGGTTGAAGGGGATCAGGCCCCAATCCTGGCCCTTGAGCGCCAGCGGATCGGGCGGCGCCCCCACCGACACGCCCAGGGACAGGTTATCCTGTTCCAGCCACGCCTCGGCGCCGTCACCGGCGATGCCGACGCCCAGGTCGCGGTACAGGCCGATGCTGGCGCCGTTGTCCAGCGCCGCCTGATGCGCGGCGCCCAATTGCTGGTCGGCCAGGAATTCCAGCCACCAGAAGAATTCCACCCGCTGACGGTTGGCCGCCGCCCAATCGGCCACCGCCGGATTGGCGGGATGACGGAATTCCTCGGGCCAATGGCGCCAATAGGACTTGCCCTCGGGGATGAAGCGTTCGTGCAACGCCTCGAAGGTGCAGAACAGTTCGGCGGTGCGGCCGCCCTGGCGCTGGAAATCGCGGAACGCCTGACCGCGCGCGTCGCCCACCTCCAGATGCTCGGCGCGGAACCAGCGGTACAGCACCTCCAGCATGGGCAGCGCCAGCCGCGCCACGTCGTCGTATTCCACCAGCGGATAGGCGCGCACCCGCGACAGATTGGCCTGGAAGCCGGGCGAGGCGAACATGCGCTTGGCCTCGCGGCATTCGGCGAATTCCGGCACCGATTCCACATCCAGATAGGCGATGTTGAGGAAGCGGCGCGACGACGGCGCATAGGGGCTGAACTTTTGCGGCTGCGCCGGGAACAGCGCGTGCAACGGATTGATGCCGATGGTGGCGGCGCCCAGGCGGGCGGCGCCCGCCGCCAGATCCTCCAGCGCCTTGTAGGTGCCCACGCCCCAATCGGTCGGGCTGCGCAGGGCATAGACCTGGGTGGCAAGGCCCCAGACGCCGTCACGGTCGTTGATGGCGGGCGGCACATGGGCCTGGGCCGGGGCGACGATCACCTGCATGGACGCGACGGCGCCGTCGGCGGCCTCGACCCGCAGGGTGTGATAGCCCACCGGCGGCAAAGCGGGCAGCACCAGCCGCCAGCGCTTGACCAGGGCGCCGTCCAACCAGCGTTCCTCGACCCATTGCAGGGTATCCACCTGGAACTGGCCGCCATGGCTGACGCCCAATTCGTCCACCAGCGTCCAGCGCAGCACCTGCTTGTCGCGCGACGCGGGCACGGTCAACGCGACCCAGGGCTCGCCCCAGGTGGTGTCGAACACCGCCACCGGCTCCAGCCAGCGGCGCCACGGGCGGGTGTCCAATTCTTCCAGGCTGGCCAGGATGTCCGCATCGCTGCCGACCTTGAAGCCCATGGCGGTCAGGAAGGCCCGCTTGGTGTCGGCGGAAACCGGGCGCCACTGGCCGAAGAAATCCCACCAGCCCTCCTCGATCCCGGCCAGTTGCGCCAGACGATCGAGAGCTTCAACCGCGTTCATGAACTTCCCCCCTGTGATCCAGGTACCAGTTTACCGTCCACGCGGAAAGGCAGCCACCTTCTCCGCCGGTAGAGTACAAAAGTCTGCCGTCGGCGCAAACCGCGCCGGGCATATCCGTGTCCGAAAGATTGGCCAGCAGCGTCAGGACGGCGCCATCGCCCAGCCGCCAGTCCACGCGCAAGCCCCCTGCCCCCAGGCGTTCGCCGCCCAGCGCCCGCGCCCCGTCCAGGCGCGGCATCAGCTCGCGCCGCCGGATATCCAGCAGGGTGCGCACCAGGGCCAGACGTTCGGCATGTTCGGGCCGATGCACTTCGCGGCGGTCCAGGCGGGAACGGGCGAAACATTCGGCGGCCAGCGGATCGGGCACCGCCAGGGCGTCCGCGCCATGGAAACGCGGGTCGTGGACGAATTCGTGGCGGCGACCGTCGCGCACCCGCTGGGCGAAATCGGTGCCGAGATCGCAGAAATACAGGAACGGCGACGCCGCGCCCCATTCCTCGCCCTGGAACAGCAGCGGCACCTGCGGGCACAGCAGCAACAACGCGGTGGCGGCGCGCACCGCCTGGGGCGGCGCCAGCACGTCGATGCGTTCGCCCAGCGCCCGATTGCCCACATGGTCGTGGTTCTGAAGAAAGGCGACGAAGGCGGTGGGCGGCAAATGGCCCGAGGGCTCGCCGCGCGGCGCGCCGCCGCGATGCTCGGATTCCTCGCCCTGAAAGGCGAAACCCTGGGTCAGACAGCGCAGCAAATGGTCCAGCGGATCGGGGGCGTAATCGCGGTAATAGCCGCCGCCCTCGCCGGTCAGCAGGCGGTGCAGGGAATGGTGGAAATCGTCGTTCCACTGGGCGGAATAAAGGCCGTCGCCCAACAGATGCGCCGCATTGGCGTCGTTCTCCAACACCAGATGCACCGGGCGGCCGTCGCACAGCACGCGGGCGCGGCGCGCCAGTTCGTCCAGCACATGGGGCGTGGAATCGTCGCGGATGGTGTGCACCGCGTCCAGGCGCAGGCCGTCCAGATGGTATTCGCTCAGCCAGTACAGCGCGTTATGGATGACGAATTCCCGCACCTCGGCACAGGCGAAATTCACCGCCTGCCCCCACGGCGTGTGGTGGCGGTGGGTCAGGAAGCGCCGGGCGGTGGCGTGCAGGTAATTCCCCTCGGGGCCGAAATGGTTATAGACCACGTCCAGCAGCACCATCAGCCCCAGGCGGTGGGCTTCGTCCACCAGCGCCTTCAAATCCTCGGGCGGACCGTAAGAGGCATCGGGGGCGAACGGCAGCACGCCGTCATAGCCCCAGCCCCAGCGGCCGGGGAAATCGGCCACCGGCATCAGCGACAGCGCAGTGATGCCCAATTGCGCCAGTTCGTGCAGACGGCCGCGCGCGGCGGCAAAGGTGCCCTGGGGGGTGAAGGTGCCGATGTGCAATTCGTACAGCACCGCCTGATGCCAGGGCCGCCCGCGCCAATCGCCATCGCGCCAGACGTAGTCCAGCGGGTCCACCACCCGCGACAGGCCGTGCACGTCGTCGGGCTGGCTGCGCGCCGCCGGGTCGGGCACCACCCGGCCGCCGACACGAAAGCCGTAACGCGTCCCCGCCCTCGCCCCAGGGGCGAAGGCTTCGACCCAGCCGCCGCCGGTCCGGATCATGGGCAGGTCGGGGCTGCCGGGAATGTGCAGCGCCACCGCGGCGCAATCGGGCGCCCACAGCCGGAAGCGCACGCCGCCGGGCTCGATGGCGGCGCCGAAGGGCATGACGTGGCCCCGGCGCATCAGTGATGCCCGTTGCGCCGCCGCAGCACCGCCAGGGAATGGGGTTTCAGCGGAAAGCGGGTTCCGGCGGCACAGATTTCATCGTGCAGGATGGGATCGGGCCGCGCGGTGTCCACCACCACCTCCCAGCTTCGCCCGGCCTGGGCGGGCGGCAGGGTGTAGAAGATGATCTCGGTATAGGCGTTGAACAGCACCATGAAGGTGTCGTCGGCCTCTTCCCGTCCCGTCCGCGAATCCACCACGCAGGATTCGCCGCCCAGGATGAAACCCAGCGAGCGGGCATAGGGCAGCGTCCAGTCGGACGGGTTCATCTCGTAGCCTTCCGGCGTCACCCAGGTGATGTCTTTGAGCGCGCCGCCGGTGGTGCGCCGCCCCTCGAAGAAGCGCGGGCGGCGGAACACCGGGTGGTCGCGCCGCAGCTTGATCAGCGCCCGCACGAAGGCCAGCATGTCCTGGTCCAGATTGTCCCAGTCCACCCAGCTCAGTTCGTTGTCCTGGCAATAGGCGTTGTTGTTGCCGCCCTGGCTGCGCCCCATCTCGTCGCCCGCCAGCAGCATGGGCACGCCCTGGCTGAGCAGCAGCGTCGCCATCATGTTGCGCATCTGCTGGCGGCGCAGATTTTGGATGCGCTTGTGGTGGGTCGGGCCTTCCAGGCCGCAATTCCACGAATAATTGGCGTCGGTGCCGTCGCGGTTCTGCTCGGCATTGGCTTCGTTGTGCTTGTTGTTGTAGCTGACCAGATCGGCCAGGGTGAAGCCGTCGTGGCAGGTGACGAAATTCAAGGACGCCCACGGCCGCCGCCCGCCCCAGCCGAACATGTCGCTGGACCCGGTCAGGCGCGAGGCCAAATCGCCGATCAACCCGCCATCGCCGCGCCAGAAGCGGCGCACGGTGTCGCGGTAATGGCCGTTCCATTCCGACCAGCCGGGGGGAAAGCCGCCCAGGCGATAACCGTCGCCGCCGATGTCCCACGGCTCGGCGATCATCTTGACCTTGGACAACACCGGGTCCTGGCGCACGGCGTCCAAAAAGCCCGAACCGCCGTCGAAGCCCGATTTCTCGCGCGCCAGCGACGCCGCCAGATCGAAGCGGAAGCCGTCGACATGCATGTCCTCGACCCAAAAGCGCAAGCTGTCCATCACCATCTGCAACACGCGCGGATGGCTGAGTTGCAGGGTGTTGCCGCAGCCGGAATAATTCTCGTACCAACGCTCGGACCCGGGCACCAGCCGGTAATAGCTGGCGTTGTCGATGCCCTTGAACGACAGGGTCGGCCCCAGTTGATTGCCCTCGGCGGTGTGGTTGTAGACCACGTCCAGGATGACCTCGATCCCCGCCTCGTGCAGCCGCTGCACCATGGTCTTGAAATCGCCGTGCGGATTGGCGCCGTAATAGCGGCTGTCGGGCGCGAAATAGGCGATGGGATTGTAGCCCCAGTAATTGCGCAGGCCCTTTTCCGTCAGGTGGCGTTCGTCCACATACGCCTGCACCGGCAACAATTCGACGCTGGTGATCCCCAGCTTGACCAGATGGTCGATGACCTGCGGCTGCGCCAGCCCCAGGAAGGTGCCGCGAAACCGCGCGGGCACGTCCGGGTGGCGCATGGTGAAGCCGCGCACATGCATTTCGTACACGACCGTGTCGTTCCACGGCACGTTGGGGCGGCGGTCGTCGCCCCAGGTGAAGGCGGTATCCACCACCCGGCATTTGGCCTGGAAGCGCGCGTTGTCGCGCTTGTCCATGACCAGATCCTGCTTGGCATTGCCCAGCTTGAAGCCGAAATGGGTGTCCGACCACAGGATGTCGCCCGACAACGCCTTGGCATAGGGGTCGATCAGCAGCTTGTGGGCGTTGAAGCGATGCCCGTTCATGGGATCGTAGGGGCCGTGCACGCGATAGCCGTACAACTGCCCCGGCCGCGCGTCGGGCAGATAGCCGTGCCAGACCTCGTCGGTGTATTCAGGCAGGGCGATGCGTTCGGTTTCGCGGCCACGCGGGTCGAACAGGCACAGTTCGACCTTTTCCGCATGGGCCGAGAACAACGCGAAATTGACGCCGTGCCCGTCCCAGGTGGCCCCCAGGGGATACGGCGAACCGGGCCAGATGCGGCGACGATTGGACATGACCGGCCTCAGCGTTCGCGCTTGAGGATCACCACCGCCAGCGGCGGCAAGGTCAGGTCCAGGGAATAGGGATGGCCGTGCCACGGAATTTCCTCGGCCTGACGGCCGCCGTCATTGTGGACGTTGCCGCCGCCATACCATTCGGAATCGGTGTTCAGAACCTCGTGGTAATAGCCGGGATGGGGCACGCCGACGCGATAGCCCTGGCGCACCACCGGGGTGAAGTTGCAGGCGACCACGGCGATATCGTCGGCCTGCTTGGCCCGGCGCAGATAGGTCAGCACCGAATTGTCGCGGTCGTTGCAGTCGATCCAGGAAAAGCCCTGGGGGTCGCAATCCAGTTCATGCAGGCAGGGTTCGACCCGATACAGCCGGTTGAGGTCGCGGATCAGCCCCTGCACGCCTTTGTGCAAGCCGTCGTCCAGCAGGTGCCAGTCCAGCGAGCCCTCGCAATTCCATTCGTTTTCCTGGGCGAATTCGCTGCCCATGAACAGCAGCTTCTTGCCGGGATGGGTCCACATGAAGGCGTAATAGCTGCGCAGATTGGCGAAACGCTGCCAGCGATCGCCGGGCATGCGGCCGAAAATGCTGCCCTTGCCGTGCACCACCTCGTCATGGCTGAGCGGCAGCACGAAATTTTCGTGGAAGGCGTAAAGCAGCCCGAAGGTCAGGTCGTCGTGGTGGTAGCGGCGGTGGATGGGTTCCTTGCCGAAATAGCGCAAGGTGTCGTGCATCCAGCCCATGTTCCATTTGAAGCCGAAACCCAGGCCGCCCAGATAGACCGGCCGCGACACCATGGGCCACGCCGTGGATTCCTCGGCGATGGTGGTGGCGCCGGGATGTTCGCCAAACACCACTTCGTTCATGCGGCGCAGGAAGTCGATGGCCTCCAGGTTCTCGCGGCCGCCGAAGCGGTTGGGCACCCACTCGCCCTCGTCGCGCGAATAATCCAGGTAGAGCATGGAGGCGACCGCGTCCACCCGCAGGCCGTCGATGTGGTATTCCTCCATCCAGTACAGCGCGTTGGCCACCAGATAGTTCCGTACCTCGCGGCGGCCGTAATTGTAGATCAGGGTGTTCCAGTCCTTGTGGAAGCCCTGGCGCGGGTCCTCGTGTTCGTACAGATGGGTGCCGTCGAACAGCGCCAGACCATGCGGGTCGGACGGGAAATGCCCCGCCACCCAGTCGATGACCACGCCGATGCCGTTCTGGTGCAGGCGTTCGATGAAGGCGCGGAATTCCTCGGGGTTGCCGAAGCGCGAGGTAGGGGCGTACAGCCCCACCGGCTGATAGCCCCACGAGCCCGAGAACGGATGTTCGTTGACCGGCAGCAACTCCACATGGGTGAAGCCCAGGTCGCGGACATACTCGGCCAACTGGTCGGCCAGTTCCAGATAGCTCAGCGAGCGGTTGTCCTCTTCCGGCACGCGGCGCCACGACGCCAGATGCACCTCGTAGATGGACATGGGGGCGTGGCGGTCGTTGCGGCGCTGCTGTTCGCGCGCCATCCACTCGCCGTCCTGCCAGTCGCGGTCCGCCAGGTCCCACACCACCGAGGCGGTGCGCGGCGGCACCTCGGCGTAATGGCCGTAGGGATCGGCCTTGAGCGGCAGCAGATTGCCGTGCGGTCCCAGCAATTCGTATTTATAGAGAGTGCCCTGGCCCAGACCGGGAATGAAGATTTCCCACACCCCGGCCTCGACCCTGAGGCGCATGGGATGGCGGCGGCCGTCCCAGCCGTTGAAATCGCCCACCACCGAGACGCGGCGGGCGTTGGGCGCCCACACCGCGAATTGCACGCCCGCCACGCCGTCCACGGTGACGCAATGCGAGCCCATCTTCTCGAAGGTGCGCAGGTGGTTGCCTTCCACCAGCAGGTGGATGTCCAACTCGCCCAGCACCGGCGGAAAGCGGTAGGGGTCGTGGAATTCGTGGCTGCCGCCGTGGTGATCGTCGGCGCGCAGCCGGTAATCGGCGGCCAGTTCCTCGCCCACCTTGGCGGCGAACAGGCCATGGTCGTGCACCCGGGTCAGTTCGACCTCGCCCGCCGGGCCGATGGCCCACACCCGCGCCGCCTGGGGCTGGAAGCTGCGGATAATGCCGCCATGCGGCCCAAGAACGGCGAAGGGATCGCCATGGGTGCCGGCGGCGATGGCCTCGGCATCGGCCTTGGCGACCAGCGCGGATACGGTCCTCGGCATGGTTTTCCCTTCCCTGAATCTTCATGTCCCGACAGTCAGCATTACCAGCTTCCGGGCGAAAGACAAATTACCCTTCGTCGGGTCTCGTGCGCGGGCCACCCGTCCGGATAGGGCTTGCCAAGGGAAAAAGCCGGTTTGGAGCTGATCCAAATCAAGGTTTTCAGCTTTCGGCTTCCGGAGTAGCCCTAAATCTGGTAGAGGTTTCCACCGAGGGGGCCGGTCTGCGAGACCGGCATTTAAAGATTCAAGGAGCGAGTTCGATGAACGTCCTTCCCAAGGTTCTCGGCCTGACTGTGGCCGGCGTGCTGGTGATTGCGCTGTATCTGGCCGTTTCGGTCGTGGGTGCCCTGTTCAACGGTGTCGCCGCTCCGTCGAGCGCCAGCCCGCTGGGCTTCGCCGTGTATATCGGCCTGTTCCTGACCGCCACCTTCCTGGCTGGCGTGATGTATCTGGCCTCGACCGGCGGCGCCGACGAGTAATCGTCTTCGCGTTCGGCATTGGGATGAACGCCCCGGCTTCCTTTGGAAGCCGGGGCGTCGTCTTTTCAGCCACCGCAGCTTTTGTAATCCAGCAGAACCTCGTTCTGCACCACCTTGGCCTGTTCGGCGAAACCGCCCCAGCCGCGCTTGCCGACC
This sequence comes from Pseudomonadota bacterium, assembly GCA_023458315.1. Taxonomy (GTDB): domain Bacteria; phylum Pseudomonadota; class Alphaproteobacteria; order Rhodospirillales; family Magnetospirillaceae; genus Magnetospirillum. The sequence goes on along the minus strand of JAEXAH010000116.1, from coordinate 11,245 downwards.
TCGTCCAACATCTTGTTGGCCTGGGTGCAATAGGCCACGGTCAGCGGCACGTTGCGGTGATACGTCACCAGACGGCCGTCGAAATAGGTCCGCACCTTCAGCGCGTCCTTCTTGAACTCGCGCTGAAACAGCTTGGCCCGCCGGTCGGTCTGCGATTTCAGCCGGGGGCCGAAGCGTTCGTCGAAGCTTTTCCACTTTTTCGCGCTGCCGGGCATCATGCCGTCGCAGCGATTGGCCGATTCGCGCAGGAACACGCCGTGGCGCACCAATTGCTCCACCTGCACCTCCTGTTCGGTCAGGCAGCGTTTGAACGCCACCTGGGCCGTCGCCCCGGCGGGAACCGCCAGCACCAGCGCCAGCACCCCGACCCGCACCACACCTTGCATGAACGCCCCCGACGGCGGTTGAGACGCGGCCATTATGCCCGCCGCATCGCCCACAAGCGAGAGCCGAGCAGCACCGCCAGCACCACGGCATGCAACAGCGGCTGGCTGATGTCGGCCTTGACCATCATCCAGTAATGGGCGACGCCCAGGATGGCGGCGGGAAACACCAGCATATGCAGCCGCCGCCACGCCCGGCCGCCCAGGCGGCGGATCATGCCGTCGGTCGAGGTGACGGCCAGCGGCAGCAACAGCAGCACCGCCGCCATGCCCAGGGTGATATAGGTGCGCTTGGCCACGTCCTGCCACAGCGCCGCCCAGTCGAAATACAGGTCCAGCCCCACATAGGACGCCAGATGCAGCACCACGTAGAAAAAGGCGAACAAGCCCATCATCCGCCGCAGCCGGGCCAGCGGCGCCCAGCGGGTCAGGCGGCGCAACGGCGTCACCGCCAGGGCGATCAGCAGGAAGCGCAAGGCCCAATCGCCCAGAAAGCGGTTCAGCGTCTCGACCGGGTTGACGCCCAGCCCGTCGGTCAGGGCACGCCCGGCCAGCCAAACCAGCGGCAGCAGCGACAGAATGAAGACCGTGGGCTTCAACCAGCGGGCCATCAGTAATTAACCTTCAGGTCCATGCCCGCGTACAACCCCGCCACCTGATCGGCATAGCCGTTGAACGGCAGGGTGTCGCGGCGGCGGAATTCGCCGATGCGGCGCTCCTTGGCCTGGGACCAACGCGGATGGTCCACCGCCGGATTGACGTTGGAATAAAAGCCATATTCGCGCGGCGCGTATTTGTTCCAGGCGGTGGCGGGCTGGGTCTCACTGAAGCGGATGCGGACGATGGATTTGATGGATTTGAAGCCGTATTTCCACGGCACCACCAGCCGCAACGGCGCACCGTTCTGGGCAGGCAGGTCGCGGCCGTACATGCCCACCGCCAGCAGGGTCAGCGGGTGCATGGCCTCGTCCATGCGCAAGCCCTCGGTATAGGGCCAGTCCAGGATGGGCGAGCGCAGGCCCGGCATCTGGTCGCGGTCGGCCAGGGTGGTGAATTCCACGTATTTGGCCTTGGATTTCGGCTCGAACCGCTTCAGCACATCGGCCAGCGGCACGCCGATCCAGGGGATGACCATGGACCAGCCCTCGACGCAGCGCAGACGATAGATCCTCTCTTCCAACCGGTGCGGCTTGATCAAATCCTCCAGCGCCACGCTGCCGGGCTTGGCGCATTCGCCCGACACCGCCACGCTCCACGGCGCGACCTTCAGACGGCCGGGCGCCACCCGCGCCGGGTCTTCCTTGTCGGTGCCGAATTCGTAGTAATTGTTGTAGGTGCTGGCCGCCTCGAACGGCGTCGCCGCCTCGTCCAGCGTCACCACGCCCTTGGTGTAGTCCAGGGCCGCCGCCCGCGCCCGCCCGGGCCACAGCGCCGCCGCCCCCAGGGCCGCCCCCGCCGCCAGAAACGTCCGCCGGTTCAGGTAAAGCCGCTGGTCGGTGATCTCGGATTCGCGGATGTCCGCGGCGGGCCGAATCAACATGGCATGTTCCCTTTCAGTCCTGTCCCTGGTCAGATGGCGCCGCCGGGCGTACCCTGCCATCGCGCAATTCTTTGGAGTCCGTTTCCGTGACCATCCTGCCCGTTCCGTCCGCCGCCGCCCAGGCGCCTTTCGTCCATCATGGCAGCACCGGCGCCATGGTGCGGCTGTCGCTGGTCAACCTGCTGCTGAACGTCGTTACCCTGAGCCTGTGGCGATTCTGGGGCAAGACGCGGGTGCGGCGGCTGCTGTGGAGCGGCACCGACGCCTGGGGCGACCCGGCCGAGTACACCGGGCGCGGCGGCGAGCTGTTCCTGGGCTTCATCGTGGTCATGGTCGCCGTCTTCACCCCGATCATCGTCGCCATGACGGCGGCCCAGGCGGCGGTCATGGCGGGCGACGTGTGGGCGCAGGGTATCATTGTCGCCTTGCAAGTGCTGATCGTCGTGCTGGCGGGTGCCGGTCTGTACCGCGCCCGGCGCTATCAGTTGACCCGCACGGTGTGGCGCGGCATCCGCGGCGGCCAAAGCGGCGAGGCGTGGCGCTATGGCGTGATGATGATCGCCGTCGGCCTGGCCAGCGCCCTGACCCTGGGCTGGGCGTGGCCATGGGCCGAGATGACCCTGGCCCGCTATCGCATGGGCAACACCACGTTCGGCGACGCCCGCTTCGAATGCGACGCCCGCGCCCGGCCGCTGTACAAGCGTTTCGCGGTGCTGTGGCTGGCCGGATTGGTGTTCATGGCCGGACTGGCCGTCGCCATCGGCGGAACCATCACCTATTTCGAGGGCATGGATGACGGCTCGGCGGAATTCCTGGCGGTGGTCGTCGCGTTCTATGTGGGCGGCGCGCTGTGGGCGCTGCTGACCATCGGCCTGCCGCTGGCGTGGTATCGCGCCGGGTTCCTGCGCCAGTTGGCGGCGCACACCCGTTTCGCCGGAATCTCCTTCGCGCTCGAGGCCACCACCGGCAGCCTGATGCGGCTGGCCCTGGGCAATTGGCTGATTTCCATCCTGTCGCTGGGCGTCCTGCGGCCGTGGACGGCGCAGCGGGTGTTCCGCTATGCCTGCGCCCATCTGCGGACCAGCGGCGAACCCGACTGGCAGGTGGTGTGTCAGGCGCCGGAAAGCCGCACCCGCATGGGCGAGGGCATGGCGGCGGTGTTCGACGGCGCCGGAGAATTCTGATGGGAGAATTCTGATGGGAGAATTCTGATGGTTGCCCTGCCCGGCCGCTTCAACGACGGACGCACCGCCGCCAGCCGCAAGGTGACGGTGTCGCCCTCGGCCGCCGGGCTGGACATCCGGGGCGAGGACGGCCTGCTGGTGGCGTTCTGGCGCATCGACGATCTGCGCGCCGATGGCGAGCTTCCCGATGGCGGCGTGCGGCTGCGCTGCGCCGCCGACCCCGATGCCCGCCTGAGCATGACCCAGGCGGAATTCGTCCGCCCGCTGCTGCCGCCGCCGCCGCGCTTTCCCTGGAGCAAGGCGGTGGCCGCCCTGGCCGCCACGGCGGCATTGCTGGCGGCGCTGTGGCTGGGCATTCCGGCGGCGGCGCGCGGATTGGGCGATCTGGTGCCGCGATCGTGGGAAAACGCCTGGGGCGACACCCTGGCCGACGGCCTGCAACGGCAATGGGGCGTTTGCGGCCAACCGGCGGGCGACGCCGCCCTGCGCCTGCTGGTCGATCGTCTGGCCGCCGGGCTGGAGCCGTCGCAGCGGCCGCGCCGGGTGGTGGTGGTGCGCCAGCGCGACACCAACGCCATCGCCTTGCCCGGCGGCACGGTGATGGTGTTCTCGGGATTGCTGAAGGATGCCCGCGACCCCGGCGAACTGGCCGGGGTTCTGGCCCATGAATTCACCCATCTGCGCCTGCGCCATCCGGTGGCCGCCATGATCCGCGCCACCGGCATCGGCGTGGCGGTGACGCTGATCACCGGCGATTCCTCGGGCGTGGTCGCCACCGCCGCCGCCATGGGACTGGCCGGGGCCTACTCGCGCGAGGACGAGGCGGCGGCCGATGCGGGCGCCGTCACCCTGCTGCACGCGGCCGGTCTGGATGCGCGCGGCCTGTCGTCGTTCTTCCGCCGCCTGGGGGAAAAGCCGGGCATGGTGCCGGTATGGCTGTCCACCCATCCCGACAGCCTGGGCCGCGCCGACGCGGTCGAGCGCCTGGACGGCGCCCCGGCGGCGGCGGCGCTGGATGCCGAACAATGGCAGGCGCTGAAGGGGATTTGCGGGGCGGAAAAGCCCTAAACCCGCTCGCTCAGCCAGATGGCGGCCTTGCAGCCGGTCTTGATGGCGGCGGACAGCAGCGGATAGGCCGGGGCCTGTTCCGCGCCGTTGGCCAGACCGATGTCGCGGTGTTCCAGTTCCTCGGCGCGGAACTGTTCGATGGTGGCCTTGAGGTCGGCCTCGTCTTCGCCCAGGGCGGCGGCCTGTTCGGCGTAATGCTCGTCGATGGCTTCCTCGACCGCCACGGTGCAGGCCATGGCGGCACGTTCGCCCAGCAACGCCGTTCCGGCGCCCAGCACGAACCCGGCCACGTGCCACAGCGGGCTCATCACCGTCGGCCGCACCTTACGCTCGCCGATCATCCTGGTGAACGTGTCCAGATGATGCTGTTCCTGTTCGGCCATGTGCGCCAGTTGCGGGCCGTGGCGGCCCTTGCCCAGCACCGCCCGCTGGCCCTGGTAGATGCGCACCGCGCCCAGTTCGCCCGCCTGGTTGACCCGCAGGAAACGGGCGATCATCTGGTCCTTGGTTTCGACGGGAACGCTCATGCCGATTTCTCCATGCGGCGGACCAGCACCAGCGTCACCAGGGCCAGACCGCCGGAAAACACGATGTTCATGGCCGCCATGGTGATGCCGTGCCACGCCCAGGCCGGTTCGTCGCACCGCGCCTCGACCGGTTTCGACATCATGGCCGCCAGATCGGTGACGGCCATGGGCGCCTGTTTGGACGCGGCGCAGGTGGATTGCCACCATTTCTGCTCGACGCCGAAATGAAAGACGGCGACGCCGGAATTGACCAGAAAGGCCAGTCCGGCCACCGCCATCAGAACCCGCCGCCAGCAGGCCGCGCGACGCAGCAGCGCCAGCGCCGCCAGCCCGCCCGCCACCACGAAGGGGACGCGCTGGACGATGCACAGCTCGCACGGCTTCAGGCCGAAACCGTATTGCGCCACCAGGGCGGTCGCCAGGGCCAGGATGCTGACCGCCAGCACGAAATGCGGCAGCAGCCGCGAAAGCATGGTCGTCATGACGCCGAACCATAGCAAAGCCCTGGCCGCTTGACCACATCGGCCGGGATGGGGATGATCGCCGCCATGAGCCTCGACACCATCCGCAGCGGCGGCAAGGCCGCTCTCGCCCGCGCCCTCGCCCAGTTGGAACGCGCCCCCGACGCCCCCGAGACGGTGGCGTTGCTGGATGCCGCCTATGCCGAGCCCACCGCCCATGTGGTCGGCATGACCGGCCCGCCCGGCGTCGGCAAGTCCACCCTGATGAACGCGCTGATCGGCAATTGGCGCGGCCGCGGGCGCCGGGTGGCGTGCATCGCCGTCGATCCGTCGTCGCGGCGGTCGGGCGGGGCGCTTTTGGGCGACCGCACCCGCCTGTCCACCGACCCCGAGGACCAGGGCATCTTCGTCCGCTCCATGGCGGCGCGCGACCGGCTGGGCGGACTGGCCGGGCTGACGGTGTCCAGCATGGTGCTGATGCGCGCCCTGTACGACGTGGTGCTGATCGAAACCGTGGGCGTCGGCCAAAGCGAAACCGACGTGGTCGGCGTCGCCGACACCGTGCTGTTCTGCGTGCAGCCCGGTTCGGGCGATTCGCTGCAATTCATGAAGGCGGGCATCGCCGAAATCCCCCATGTGGTGGTCGTGACCAAGGCCGACATGGAAAAAGAGGCCCGCCGGGCACGGGCCGACGTTCTGGGCGCCCTGTCGCTGGGCGGTGCCGGCGACGAAAGCGGCGGCTGGGAAGTGCCGGTGCTGATGGTGTCGTCGGCGCGCCGCGACGGCATCGACGGGTTGGTCGAGGCCATCGACGGCCACGCCGCCTTCCTGGGCGGCGACGACCGCCTGGCCGCCGCCCGCCACGCCCAGGCCCAGGCATGGCTGGAAGAGGCGGTGCGCGAACGCTGGGGCCGCGAGGGTATCCGCCGGGCGGGCGACCTGTCGCTGCCGCCGGGCGTGTCGCCGTTCACCCGACTGGCGCAGTTGCATGATGCCCTGTCCTGAAGCACCGGAAGTGTTGGTTGTTGACTTCCGCATGGGTTTGGACTGACCATTGCGTAAACCGGTGGAGGGAAAGGTAGAGGTGACGGCTTCCGTGGCCACACGCACCGCGACCATCGTTCTCGACCGCGAGCTTCTGGAGCTCGCGTCCTCCTTGGTGTGCCTGCTCCGCGACAACCAGATCATCTTCCTCAACAATGCCGGCGTGCGCATGCTGGGCCTGACCTCGTCCGAGGACGCCATCGGCTGTCCGTTCGAGGATTGGGTGGTGGACGATTACCGCTTTCTGATGGAAGCGGGCTGGGAATTGCTGGCCGAAGAAGAATTCCTGCCGCTCAAGCTGTCGCGCGCCGACGGCACGGTATTCGAAGCGGAGTTGCGGGTGCGCCGCGTGCCGTCGGACGACACCTTCTTCATCGAAGGCCGCGACATCTCGAAATTCGTCAAGTCAGCCGAGGCCCTGCGCGAGCGCGAGGAACGGCTGCAAGGCATCCTGGCCTCGGTGGCCGAAGGCATCGTCACCATCAACGATTCCGGCAAGGTGGAATCCGCCAACCCGGCGGCGGAACAGATGTTCGGCTACAAGCGCGGGCGCATGGCGGGCATCGACCTGGGCGATTTGATGCCCGATTCCATGCGCAACCATCACCAGCGTTTCTTCGACGCCTATATGTCGGGCCTGTTCCCGACCCTGATGGGGCGGCTGGTCGAAGGCGTCGGCCAGCGCCAGGACGGCGCCACCTTTCCCATGGAAATCTCGGTGTCCGAGCTGCGCCACGGCAAGCACCGGCTGTTCACCGCCATCCTGCGCGACATTTCCGAGCGCAAGGAGAACGAGGACCGCATCCGCCGTCTGGCCCATCACGACACCCTGACCGGCCTGCCCAACCGCAACCTGCTGAACGACCGCATGAACCACGCCCTGGCCCGCGCCCGCCGCCATGGCGGCCGCATGGCGGTGCTGTACGTGGATTTGGACAAGTTCAAGCCCATCAACGACACCCTGGGCCACGAGGCGGGCGACCACGTCCTGCGCGGCGTGTCGGACCGGCTGGCCGCCTGCGTGCGGTCGTCCGACACGGTGGCGCGGGTCGGCGGCGACGAATTCGTGGTGCTGGTCGAGGAAATCGCCCGCCCCGCCGAGGCCGCGCTGGTGGCGCGCAAGATCGTCGAATCCCTGTCGCGCCCCTTCGATTACGAAGGCCACCCCTGCCAGATCGGCGCCTCGATCGGCGTCGCGGTGTTCCCCGACGACGGCGACAGCATGGAAGAAGTGTGCAAGGCCGCCGACATCGCCATGTACCGGGTCAAGCACGCGGGCCGCAACGGCTTTTGCTTCTTCGCCGGTCACGGCCACCCGGTCGAGGAATTCAAGGACTGATACCATGTCCCGGTGATCGGAACCGATCACCGGCGCCCGCCACCAAGCAACCCAAGGCTGAGAAAGCCCGGCATGGGGACTATGACCCGGCCGGGCTTTCTGCCATAATGACGGCACTGGACAAATTCGTGCGCCGCATTATATGTTGCGAATGACTCGCAACTAGGGCCACGAGAGGGCACCGATCATGTTCGCCGACAACACCCTGACGCCGAAGGAAGCCGTCCGTCTGTGCGCCCTGGGCACCATCGCGCGCGACCCCATGCGCTATGCGGTGCTGGCCGGATCGGTCCGCCATTTCCTGTCCCGCGTCGCCGGGCCGCAACTGGACCTGATGGGCACCTCGATCGAGTTGCTGCGCTATGAAGGTCTGGTCGAGGCCGTGGACGGCCTGGGCATGGAGGACGACGCCCTGCTGGCCATCACCGAGGCCGGACGGCGCGAATTCCGCACCTTGCTGACCGCCCGTCTGCGCCCCGGCACCGATTTGTCCAAGTTGATCATCGCGCTCAAGATGCGCTTCATCGACCTGCTGGACCCGGCCGAACAGCGCGCCCAGGCCGATCTGCTGATCGAGATGGTCGAAGGCGAACTGGCCCGCCTGATCGATCTGCGCGGCAGCTTCGCCACCAACGATTCCGACCCGTGCCACCTGACCGACTGGCTGGATCACGACATCCAGACCCTGGAATTGCGGTTGGAATGGCTGGAAGCCTTTCACGACCGCTTGTGACGTCGGAACCCGCCCTGCCCGGACTGAGCGCGAAAAAGGACGCGGAGCCCCATTACAAGGGCCACCGCGAGCGCCTGCGCGACCGCTTCCTGGCCGAGCCCGACGCCCTGCCCGATTATGAAATCCTGGAATTGCTGCTGAGCGTCATTCCGCAAAAGGACGTCAAGCCGCTGGCCAAGCAGTTGATCGAGGAATTCGGCGGCTTCGCCGAGGTGCTGGCGCAACCGGCCGAGACGCTGCAACGCTTCAAGGGCGTTTCCGCCACCACCGCCGCCTATCTGAAAGTGGTCGAGCACGCCGCCCAGCGCATGCTGAAGGCCCAGGTGATCGACCGTCCGGTGATCTCGAGCTGGGATGCCCTGCTGGATTACTGCACCGCCGCCATGGCCCGCCGCCCCAAGGAACAGTTCCGTCTGCTGTTCCTGGACCGCAAGAACGTGCTGATCGCCGACGAATTGCAGCAGGAAGGCACCGTCGACCACACCCCGCTCTACCCGCGCGAGGTGGTGCGGCGTGCCCTGGAACTGAACGCCAGCGCCCTGATCATGGTGCACAACCACCCCAGCGGCGACCCGACCCCGTCCAAGGCCGACATCGAAATGACCCGCGCCGTCCGCGACACCCTGCGGCCGCTGGGCATCACCCTGCACGACCATCTGGTCATCGGGCGACGCGGCCACACCAGCTTCAAAAGCGTCGGGCTGTTGTAGAAAAACAAAGGGCCGGGAAAATCCCGGCCCCGATCGCTCGACCCTGCGGTGCGGGCTACTTCTTGACGATCTCTTCGGTGATCTGGGCGCGGGCCAGTTCGGTCAGGCGCGCCAGTTCCTTTTGCACCTGACGCTCGTCCACCGCCACGCCCTTGGCCGCGAAGTCGCGGATCACCTTGTGGCTGGCGTCGTGGTCGGGTTCGGTGAATTCGGCATCCACCACCGACAGGGCATAAGCCTTGGCCGCGTCGCCCGACAGGCCCAGATGCTCGGCAGCCCACAAGCCCAGCAGCTTATCCCGGCGGATGTTCACCTTGAACTGGTTTTCCTGGTCCAGCCGGTACTTCGCTTCGAACGCTTTCTCGCGGTCGTCGAACATGGTCATGGTGTGCGACTTCCTTTTTCGCCCACTATAGGAAAGTGGTTGTCGTTGTGTCCCGATGCCATCGTGGCGATGGTGTTATAACTGCCGAAGCTTCCAGTAGAAACGGATTTTTCATGTGTACCCTGGTCATTTTGCGCCGCCCCCTGTCGCCGTGGCCGGTGCTGGTCGCCGCCAACCGTGACGAAATGGCCGGACGGCCTTGGAAACCGCCCGCCCGGCACTGGCCCGACCGCCCCGATGTGGTGGCCGGGCTGGATGAACTGGCGGGCGGGTCGTGGATGGGCATGAACCGGGCGGGCGTGGTGGCGGCCATCCTGAACCGCGCCGGGACGCTGGGGCCGGCGGCGGGCAAGCGCACGCGCGGCGAATTGGTGCTGGAGGCGCTGGACCACGCCGACGCCATCGAGGCCGCCCGCGCCCTGGCCGCCCTGGACGGCGGCGCCTATCGTCCGTTCAACATGCTGCTGGCCGACAACCGCGACGCCTTTTGGGTGCGGGCCGATGGCGGGCGGCGGGTCCAGGTGCACCCGGTGGCCGAAGGACTGCACATGCTGACGGCGCTGGAACTGGACGACGATTCCAGCCCGCGCATCAAGACCTATCTGCCGCGTTTCCGCGCCGCCGCCGTGCCCGCCCCCGAGGCCGGGGATTGGAGCGGCTGGACCGCCCTGCTGGCCGATGGCGGCGGCGGCCCCGACGGCGAGGAAGCGGCGGCCATGTGCTTCACCCGCGATTCCGGCTTCGGCACGGTGTCGTCGTCGCTGATCGCGCTGCCCGCCATGGGCGCCGAAATCCCCCCCATCTGGCGTTTCGCCGCCGGGCGGCCCGACCGGACGCCATGGCAAGGGCTGGTTATCGCCTGAACGCGTAGGGATATTGCAGCTTTATGACTTTTCGAGTACCTTCACACTAAAGTATAGGGTGAAGCCTGTACCTCCCTGCAACATCCGCATCGCCTTCGCCATGAAAATCCGCACCCAAGTCTATGCCGGGCTGGGCCTGGTGCTCGGCATCTTCGCCGCCACCGGTCTGGTCGCCACCTCGCGCGTCGAGGGCCAGCAGCCGCGCCTGACCGAAATCCGCCAGCAGGCCGACACGGTGGCCGAACACGCCGTGCCGCTGCTGACCGCCATCAAGGACGCCAAGCTGGACGTGGTCCAGGTCCAGCAATTCCTGAGCGACGTGTCCGCCACCCGCGCCCAGGACGGGCTGGACGACGGCTTCGACAAGGCCGAGGAATTCGCCGCCAAGTTCCGCGCCGACGTGGAACGCGCCCGCGCCCATGCCGCCGCCCTGGGCCTGGACGATGTGGTCAAGGCGCTGGCCGAGGCCGAACAGGCGTTCCCGCCCTATTACCAAACCGGCACCCGCATGGCGCACGCCTTCGTCGATCACGGTCCGGCCCAGGGCAACAGGCTGATGGGCGAGTTCGACGAAACCTCGGAAGCCATCCAGCAGCGCATGGAGGCGGTGATCGACACCGCCACCCGGGCCGCCGATTCCATGCTGGGCGAATTGCAGGCCAGCGGCGGCGCCGTTCACGATTCCAACGTCGCCGTCAGCCGCCTGCTGTGGCTGACCGTGGGTGCCGCCTTGGTGCTGGGTGCCGCCGTGGCCGCCGCCATCGGCCTGCACCTGTCGCGCCTGTTCCGCGCCCTGGAAGGCGACGTCCAGGCGGTGCTGGACAACGCCCACGACCGCCCCCTGGCCCTGGCCGCCGACCGGTCCGACGAATTCGGCCCCATCGCCCGCGCCCTGGCGCTGTTCCGCGCCAACGCGCTGGACATGGTGCGCCTGCAACGGGAACGGGAACACCAGGCGGAACAGGCGGAACTGATGCGCCGTCAGGCGCTGCTGGGCATGGCCGACAC
>JAEXAH010000115.1 GCA_023458315.1 Pseudomonadota bacterium | reverse complement strand
GGCTTTTCAGGCCGTCCGATGTCGGTCTCCGACCTCGTGGAACTCTACGACGGCGGCGGCAGCGATTTCTATTATCTCGACCGCACCTGCTTTCGGCCTGTTGAGTTTCCCGGCCTGGAGCAGGATTTCGGGATGAAGATAACCTTGTGACCAAGCGCCCGGACGGGGCGTTTTTTTGTTATCCAAAATTTAAAAGGAGAACATTTTCAATGGCAAAAACACAGACTCAAGCGGCGGAGCAGGCCGCCCCGGAGAAAACCGCAGAGCAGAACCCCGTCAACTATGACGTCCGGATCTTTGGCGCAAAAAGCAGCGGCACCCAGAGAGCAACAGCCAGCGTCAACATCAACGGTGCCTTCGCTGTGCGCGGCGTGAAGGTGCTGGAGAGCAATAAGGGACTTTTCGTGGCGATGCCTCAGTACAAGGTCGGAAGCGAATACAAGGATATCTGTTTCCCCTGCACAAAGGAGTCCCGCGAACGGTTCAACGCCGCCGTCATGAAAGCCTATGAGCAGACGCTTTCCCAGACACACACTCAGGCGGAAGCGCCCGCGCCCCAGCGGACCCAGGCCATGTCCGGCCAGTCCATGTAAGCCACACACCATCTAATTATAGGAGGAAAACGATTTATGAAAAAGACCATTAATGCCATCATGACCACCGTTGAGAACGTCGCTTTTACCGTCCGCGCGAAGGCGCAGAACGCCCTGTCCCGCAGCCGCGCGTTTACCCGTCGGGCCCTTTCCGGTAATTCCGGCGAGGGCTACATCGACACTGCTATCAAGATCCTGATCGCCGTCGTTCTGGGCGCTCTGCTGCTGTTCACCCTGTATAAACTGTTCGGCGACACCGTTCTCCCCAAGCTGGAACAGTCCATCAACGACATGTTCGGTTATGGCGGCGCGGTCGACCAGCTCGGCTGATCCATGCCGCAGCTGATCAGCGTCTTGATGTTTGTCGGGCCGCTGGTTTTCGCCGGTGTATCCGACCTGCGCAGCAGGACGATTCCTTACAGCGCATGTATCCTTCTCGCTCTGGCGGGGCTGATCTCTTTCAGCCCCGCCAATCTTTTTGGACTGCTCCTTGCGGTCCCGTTTTTCTTTGCGGCGGGCCGAGGCAGAGGCGGCGCGGGAGACACCTTGCTCATCGCCGCCGCTTGTTTTGCGCTGGGGTTCTTGCCGGGGCTTGCAGGACTGATTCTCGCGCTTTTCCTCTTCCTGCTGTTCGCCCTCGGCGGTAGGCTTATCCGCCGAATCCGAAAACAAGGGGCCGCGCCGGGAAGCTACCCGCTGGCCCCGTTTCTCGCTGTCGGCTTTACCGCCGCATATTTCATGATTTGAGGAGGTTCTATTTTATGAGCATTTTCAAAAACCGGACGGTTGTCGGCGTCATCTGCATCCTTGCGGCGCTGGTAATCTGTTTCGGCATCACGCCGCTTTTTAACAGAAGCATCAGCCAGAAAGAAGAAATCGTCCGCGTGACCAAGGCCATCGACGCCGGAGAGCAGGTTACGGCGGACATGGTGCAGACCGTGGAGGTCGGCGCGTACAACCTGCCGGACAACATCCTGCACGACACTGCGTCCGTCGTGGGCAAGTACGCCGCGGCAGACCTTGCCGCGGGCGATTATATCCTGCCGTCCAAGCTCTCCGACGCGCCTGCCGCCGAAAACTCCTACCTTTACAATTTGGACGGGACCAAGCAGGCCATGAGTGTTACGATCAAGAGCTTCGCCACCGGCCTTTCCGGCAAGCTCAAATCCGGCGACATCGTCTCGGTACTTGTCGCGGATTACCAGGAGAGCGGTAAAACCGTCGTGCCGCCCGAACTGCAGTATGTGGAGATCATCAGCGTGACCGCTTCCACCGGTTATGACGCCAATACCGGCGAAGCGACGAACGAGGATGAAAAAGACCTTCCCGCGACCGTGACCTTCCTCGTCAGTCCCGAGCAGGCGAAGGTGCTTGCCGAGCTGGAACAGGACGCGAAGATCCACCTGACGCTCGTCTATCGCGGCACACAGGACGCCTCCAACGCATTCATCACGGCCCAGGACGAGCTGATTGAAAAGCTCTATCCCGCCCAGGAGGAAAAAGCAGATGAAAGCGAGGTTACTGATCCAGCTGCTGAGGAAGCGCCGGAAAGCGAGGCGGCTTCAGACTGATGAACTTTAAGAAAAAAAGCATCTTTCACCGCGGCGCAAACGATGAACCGGAACAGGAGGTACAGGCCGAAAACGGCGGAATGCTCGCGGTCTGGGGCAGCCCCGGCAGCGGGAAGACCGTTGCGGCTGTAAAGTTGGCGAAGGCTCTCGCCGACAAAAAGAAAAATGTTGCGCTCCTCCTGTGCGACATGACCGCGCCCATGCTGCCCTGCATCTGTCCGCCCTCGGAGCTGGAGTGTGAGCGCTCCCTCGGCGGCATCCTCGCCGTGCCCCATATCAGCGACGCGCTCATCAAAAACAACTGCATTACCCATAAGCGGATGCCCTATCTGACGATACTCGGAATGAAAAAAGGAGAAAACGAATACACCTATCCTCCCTATACGGAGCAGCAGGCCATAGAACTGCTGGATGGGCTGCGGAAGCTTGCCCCCTATGTCGTTGTGGACTGCGGCAGTTATATTGCCAACGATATTCTCTCTGCCGTGGCGCTGATGGAGGCGGGCAGCGTCCTGAGACTCGCCAACTGCGACCTCAAATCCGTTGGATATTTCTCCAGCCAGCTTCCGCTCCTCAAGGATACCAAGTGGGACGCGGACAAGCAGTACAAGGTAGCGTCAAACGTCAAACCCCAGCAAGCCGCCGAGCACATCGGAAAGGTGCTGGGCACGGTGGCCTTTAAGCTGCCCTATTCGCAGGAACTGGAGGAACAGTACCTTTCCGGGAATCTCCTCGCCGACCTCACCATGAAGGATAGCCGTCTGTTCCGAAAGGAACTGGATCAAATTCTGAAGGAGGTGTTCGGATGTTAGGGAAAAAACGAAGCGCCTCCGTATTCGCACCGGCAGCGCCGGCGTCGCCTGTGCCAAATCTGGAGGAAAAGCACACGGGAAAAGCGGTGGAAGCCATTGCCGCACCCGCAGCCCTTACCGCAATCCCCAGCGAAGAAGCACCCCCGACCGAGGGTAAGCCTGTGTTGACCGGACGGGCGCATTCTCTTTTCTTCACGCCAGAGGATGACTCCCGCGAGTTCCCCAACGTGTGCCATGAGGTACAGGGCTATATCGCGGCCAATTATTCCACCCTGATGACGGGAGAATCCGACAGCCGGGAGCAAATCAAGCGATACGCGGCAAAGTACGTTCAGGACAAGCGCATTGCCGTCAAAGGCATGACCATGGACGAGCTGATAGACGCCATCTACTCCGAAATGGCGGAATATGGCTTCCTTACGAAATACATCTTCGGTTCCGGCATCGAAGAAATCGACGTCAACTCCTGGCGGGACGTGGAGATCCAGTATTCCAACGGCCTGTCGGAAAAGCTCAAAGAACACTTCGACTCTCCGGATCATGCGATCAATCTCATCCGGCGCATGCTGCACACTTCCGGCGTCATACTGGACAACGCCAGTCCCGTAGTCACCGGTACGCTCAGCCAGAATATCCGCATCGCCGCCCTGAAAACACCGGTAGTGGACGCGGACGTGGGCGTGGCCGCCTCCATCCGTATCGTCAATCCGCAGAACATGACCAAGGCCGACTTTGTGGACGGCGGGACGGCCACGGATGAAATGCTGGATTTTCTTGCCGCCTGCCTGCGTTACGGTATCTCCATCTGTGTGGCGGGAGCCACCAGCTCCGGCAAAACCACCATGGCAGGCTGGCTTCTGACCACCATACCGGATAACAAGCGTATTTTCACCATCGAGAACGGCTCCCGTGAGATAGAGCTGGTGCGGGAGAAGGATGGACAGGTGGTCAACTCCGTCGTTCACACGCTCACCCGCGACAGCGAAAATGAGCGCCAGCGCATCACGCAGATCAGCCTGCTGGACATTGCCCTCCGATTCAACCCCGACCTGATCTTTGTGGGTGAGATGCGCGGTGAGGAAGCAAATGCGGCGCAGGAGGCGGCCAGAACCGGCGTGGGCGTACTCACCACCATCCACTCCAGCTCCAGCGAGGCCACCTATCGTCGTATGGTCTCCCTGTGCAAGCGCGCCGTGGATATGTCCGACTCGACCCTCATGGACAATGTGACCGAGGCATACCCGCTGGTGGTCTTTTGCAAGCAACTCGAGAACAAACAGCGCCGTCTCATGGAGATCATGGAGTGTGAGATCCTGCCTAATGGGACGCGGCGATACAATTCCATTTACCGATACCACATCACCAAGAATCACTACGAAAACAGCAATTACACCATTGAGGGGTACCATGAACGGGATATGGATATCTCGCAGAGCCTGCAAAGACGGCTGGTCGACAACGGCATGCCGGATACGCAGCTGCAATCATTTCTAAGAAAGGAGGCGGCAACCGCTTGACCACATTACTCTTAGTCGCCTGTGCCGGCATGATCGCCGGCGCTTTTCTCACTTTCCGCATTTCGCCCATGGACTTCACCGAGGGCGTATTCAAGCGCCTGACCTCCGCGCCAAAGAGTATCCGCACAGAGATCAACGAGAGCACGCACCGCAGGAAAAAATCCTTTCTGCGTCGGGAAATTGAGGATACGCAAGTCATCCTGAAAGCCACCGGTAAAGAAACCCGGTTCCCGGTGATCTGCGCCGCATCCCTGCTGCTGTTCACAATCGGTGCGGCGGTTGCCATCATTATTGGCAATTTTTTCCTTGTGCCGGTGCTGGCGGTGGGCATGATGTTCG
>JAEXAH010000114.1 GCA_023458315.1 Pseudomonadota bacterium | reverse complement strand
GACCAGAACCGGGCGGATGCGGCGGGCCAGATGTTCCAGCGCCACGGCGGTGACGCCGCGCGCCCCGCCCGACACCACGATCACCGCGCCCTCGGCCAGCGGCAGCGGTCCCTCGGCCACCTCGCCGGGGCGCAGGACGCGCACCAGACGGTGGCCGTCGGCGTCCAGGCGCACCTGGGCGTCGCCGTCGCCGGTGGCGATTTCCTCGGCCAGCGCCCGGGCCAGTTCGGCGGGCGACCGTTCCCCGGTTTCCAGGTCGATGGATTTGACCCGCGCGGCGGGCCATTCGTGCCCGGCCGTCAGAACCAGACCGTCCAGCCCCAGCCACGGGCCGCGCCCGCTATCCTGTACGGTGACGAAGGCGCCGCCCTGTTCGGCGAAACGCGGCGCGACCGCCTTGGCGGCTTCCAGGGCGCGCCAGTGCAGGTCGGCGGCCACGGCTGCGTCGCCGCCGTCGAGCCCGGCCAGGAACAGCACCGCATCGTCACCCCCGCCGGGCAGATCGGCGATGCGGGCGGCAAAGCCCTTGGCGGACAGCAGCCGGACCAGTTGGTCCGCGACGCCCGCCGAATCGGGGATCACGGCAACATTCTTCAGGCCACGCAGCATGTCCGATCCCGCCGCTTGGCGCTGCTCGGGCACCGAACAGGCGCGGATGGTGCCGGTCCGTGGGGTGGCTCCGCCGCTGGTGCCAGTTTGTGGGGCGGCTCCGCCACCGATACGGGCGATCACCGCGCCCACGGTTTTCAGCGCGGTCAATTCCCGCATCTCGACCGCGGCCAGATCGGGCAGGCGTTCGACCAGCGCCGAAAAGATTTCCACCTGCTTGATGGAATCGATGCCCAGCCCGGCCTCAAGCTCCATGTCGGCGGTCAGCATCTCCTTGGGATAGCCGGTCTTCTCGGCGACCAGTTCCAGGAACAGCGCGGCCACGTCCACGCCGGTCGGGGGCGCCACCGGCGAAGAGTGCGGCAGGCCACCGACGCGGCTGTCCGCCATGGCGAGAATCTGGCCGATGGTCTTCAGCGCGCTCAACTCGCGCATGTCGGCACCGGCCAGGGCCGGGATGCGTTCCTGCAAGGTCGAGAAGATTTCCACCTGCTTGATG
This sequence comes from Pseudomonadota bacterium, assembly GCA_023458315.1. Taxonomy (GTDB): domain Bacteria; phylum Pseudomonadota; class Alphaproteobacteria; order Rhodospirillales; family Magnetospirillaceae; genus Magnetospirillum. The sequence goes on along the minus strand of JAEXAH010000114.1, from coordinate 29,677 downwards.
GAATCGATGCCCAACCCGGCCTCAAGCTCCATGTCGGCGGCCAGCATCGCCACCGGATAGCCGGTCTTGTCGGCGATCACCGCCAGCACGGTGTCCCTGGCGTTGACCGCTGGCCCGGCGGCGGGAACCGGAGCCGGAATCGGGGCGGGGGCCGTAATCGGGGCGGGAGCCGGGGGCATGGACATCACCGGCACCGGCACCGGTGTGGCGGGCATGGGGGGCGGCGCGACCGGTTGCGGCACCGGCGCGACGGATGGCGCCGGGACGCCGCCCAGATGCTGGATCGCCTGTCCGGCCACGGCCAGGAACGCCTGATGGCTTTCGGCGATGGCCCGCTGAAAGGCGGCATGGGCATCGGCCACATGGTGATAGATCGTCTCGACGCTGGCGGCGGCGGCCGGGCTCGGGGGGGGCGGCGCGGGGGTGTTGCTGGACATGGTGGGGACTTCGCTGGGGACGGGGCGGGGCGGATTGGGCTTCGGCAATGCGGCGGCCCCGCCCGGGGGCGGGTAGATCTTGCCGAAATTGGCGCCGGTGATCTGGACGGCGGCGGGCGACGGGGGCTTGGGCGTGCGTTCCGGGGCAAAGCCGGACCACAGCGCCGGGAAATCCACGGCGACGCCGTTCACCGCCAGCGCGCCCAGGCCGTCCAGCAGGCTGGTCACGCCATGGCTGCCGCGTCGGTCCAGCGCCACGGACAGGTGCGGGCGATCCCCCAGGCATTGTTCGACCAATCCGCTCAGCACGGCGCCGGGGCCGATTTCGACGAAGGTGCGGACACCGTCGGCATGAAGCGCCTCGATGGTTTCGCGGAAACGGACGGTTCCGGCGATCTGCCGCGCCAGCAGGTCGCGGATCGTGTCGGCGTCATGGGGGCGCGCGGTCAGGTTGGCATAGACCGGAATGGTCGGCGGCCGGAATTCGATGGTTTCCAGGACGGCGCGAAAGGTTGCGGACGCGGCGGCGACCACCGGCGAATGAAAGGCGCTGGCCACCTTCAGGCGGATGACCCGCAAGCCCTGGGCGGTCAGGCGGCTTTCCGCCGCCGCGACCGCGTCGCGCGGTCCCGACAGGACGACCTGCTCCGGGCTGTTGTCGTTGGCCAGAACCACGTCCAGGTCGTGCAGCAGCGGCGCGACCCGCGCGTGGCCTGCCGCCACGGCGATCATGGCACCGTCCGTTCCCGCCGCCGCCTGTTCCATGCAGCGGGCGCGTTCCGTCGCCAGAACCAGGGCGGTGTCGGCATCCATGGCGCCGCCCGCGCACAAGGCGGTGATTTCGCCAAAGGAATGCCCGGCGGCGGCGGCGGCCCGGATTCCGGCACGTTCCAGCACCGCCAGCAAGGCCAGACTTGCCGCCCCGATGGCCGGTTGGGCATGGATCATGCGGGTCAGCGCGGCTTCCTGCGCCGCGCGGTCCTCGTCCGTGAAGGCGGGCGGCGGGAACACCACGCCATGGACCGCCCCGCCGGGCCGGGCCGCCTGTCTGTCCCACACGGCCCGGGCCTCGTCGAAGGCGACGGCCACATCGCCGCCCATGGACACGTACTGGCTGCCCTGGCCGGGGAACAGGAACGCCAGCTTGCCGCCGATGCTTTCCCCCACGGCCAGATGGATGCCGGGGGCGGCAAAGGCGCCGCTTTGCCCCAGTGCCACCGACAGCCGCGCCTCGAATTGCCCGGCATCGGCGGCGACGACGGCAAGGCGGCAGTGGGCGCGCGGATCAAAGGCGGTCTGGCTGTCGCGCGCCGCCGCCTCCAGCCCGATGGCGGCGATGCGGGCGGCGATGGAATGGGCAGCGCTTCTCAGCGACGGCATGTCGGCGCCATGGACCAGCACCAGCGCCCCACCGCTCCACAGCCGGGCGGCGGCGTGGGGGCCTGTGTATTCCTCAAGCGTCACATGGTAGTTGCTGCCGCCGAAGCCGAACGAACTGACCGCGGCGCGGCGCGGCCCGTCCGCCTTGACCCACGGCCGGGCGCGGGTGTTCAGATGGAACGGGCTGGTGTCCAGTTCCAGGCGCGGGTCGGGCCGTTCGACCTTGATGGTCGGCGGCAGGACCTTCTGGTGCAGCGACAGCGCGGCCTTCAGCAGACCGGCAGCGCCCGCCGCCGCCTTGGTATGGCCGATCTGCGACTTGATCGAGCCGAGCGCGCACCATGACCGGGTTTCGCCGTCGGCTTCGCGGAACACCTGGGTCAGCGCCGTGAACTCGGCCAGGTCGCCCGCGCGGGTGCTGGTGCCGTGGGCTTCCAGCAATTCGACGCTACGCGGCGAATATCCGGCATCGTCATAGGCGCGGCGCAACGCCATGGCCTGCCCCTCGGGCCGGGGGGCATAGACGCTGGTGGCGCGCCCGTCCGAGGACGAGCCGATGCCACGGATCACGGCGTAGATGCGGTTGCCGTCGCGCTCGGCGTCTTCCAGCCGCCGCAGGGCGACCATGCCCAGTCCCTCGCCGATGATGGTGCCGTCCGAGGAATCCGAGAACGGGCGGCAATCGCCGCTTTTCGACAGGGCCGGGGTCTTGCTGAAGCACATGTACATGAAGATGTCGTTCAGCGCGTCCACGCCGCCGCTGATCACCATGTCGGAATGGCCCAGTTCCAGTTCGTTCAGGGCCATCAGCAGCGCCGACAGCGAACTGGCGCAGGCGGCATCGACCACGCAATTGGTGCCGCCCAGATCCAGGCGGTTGGCGATGCGCCCCGCCACCACGTTGCCCAGAACGCCGGGGAAGGTGCTTTCCTGCCATTCCACATAATGCGAGGCGATGCGGTCGCAGATGGCGACGACCTCGTCCTCGGGCAGCCCCGCTTCGCGCAGGGCCTTGACCCAGACCGGCCGTTGCAGCCGCGCGCCCATGGTTCCCACCAGTTCGGTGGCCGAGGCGACGCCCAGCACGATGCTGGCGCGGCTGCGGTCGATGTCGCGGAACCGGGTGCGGCACGCCTCGTCCAGCGTTTCCTTGGCGACGATCAGCGCCAGCAACTGGGCGGTGTCGGTGGCCGACAGGGCCTGGGGCGGAATGCCCAATTCCAGCGGGTCCAGCGTGGCGGGCGGCAAAAAGGCGCCACGGCGGCAATAGGTCTTGTCCGGCCGGGTCGGATCGGGGTCGTAGAAATCCTCCACCAGCCAGTGGGTGGCGGGCACGTCGCCGATGCAATCCCGCCCGGCGACCACGTCGCGCCAGAATCCATGGGTGGACCCCGAACCGGGAAACATGGCGCCGATGCCGACAATGGCGATGGGATGGCGGTTGGTCATGGCGATCTCGATCGTGCGAAAGGGACGGGGCGGCCGGTCAGGCCAGACGGCGGGGCGCCCAGGTGAACGCGGCGGCGGGAACCGGCAATCCGGCCATGCGCATCTGTTGGGCGCGCGTCACCACGGCGGCGCCTTCCAGCAGGTTGCAGGCGATTTGCCCCACCGTGCGGTTTTCCGCCGTCTCCAGAAAGCTGCCCCGTGCCCAGTCGTTGAAGGCCCCCATGGCGGGGCCGCACCAGACCTGAAAGTCATGGCGGCGGGCGGCGTCGTCCAGCATGGGCCAGCGGGCGGCGTTGAACAGATACCAGCGGAACACCAGGGCCATGCGGTGGCGGGGATCGGCCTCGGCCCGGCTGATTTCCGCCGGGTCGCGGACGGCGAAATGCTCGCGCGTCTGGCGCCAGATTTCGTCCAGGGGGGCCTGGAAGACGTCTTTTTCCAGCATCGCCCGCTCGGCCGCCGGAATGTCGTCAAGCCCGGAATGGCGGCAATACAGTTCGTACAGGCGTTGGGCGCGGAAGGGAAACAGGGTGCCCCGCTTCATCACCTGAACCTTGACGCCCATCTCGAACATGTCGGCGGCGGGGGCCATGGTGACGTCGGTGCTGGCAAGCTCGGCCAGCATGCGGCGGACTGAGGGCGGCTGGCCGGATTCCACGGCCGACTGGTTGACCGAGCCCGTGACCACATAGGCCGCGCCCATGGCGAACGCCGCCGCCACGGCGGCGGGGGTGCCCAGACCGCCGGCGGCGCCGACGCGGATGGCGCGGCCATAGCCGTGGCGGACCACCAATTCATCGCGCAGGCGCTGGATGATGGGAAACAGCACGGTCAGCGGCCGGTTGTCGGTATGGCCGCCGGAATCCGCCTCGACGGTGATGTCCTCGGCCACCGGCACGGTGGCGGCCAGATCCGCCTCGTCCGCCGTCAGGGCGCCTTGCGCCACCAGATCGGCCAGGATGCGGTGCGGCGCCGGGGCCATGAACTGGGCCGCGACCTCGGCGCGGGACACCTTGGCGAAGATGGCGGTGCGGCGCCGGACCGCCCCGGTTTGCGGATCGCGGCACATGCCCTTGGCCGCCAGTTCGACCACCGGCGGGGTCAGGGCCATGAAGGCCGACGCCGACACGCGCGGCACGCCCAATTGCTGGAACAGGCGCGCCACCGCGCTTTCCAGGGCGGGATCGTTGGGGCTGTGGATCAGGTTGGCGCCCCAGCACGACGCCTCGCCCAACGCCGCGCGGATTTCGGCAATGCCATCCCGCACCCGCTGCGGCGACAATCCGGCGCTGCCATGAAAGCCGAGCAATCCGGCGCGGGCGGCGGCGATGGTCATGGCGGGCGTGGCGATGCCCCGCGCCATCTCGCCCACCACATAGGCGAAGCGGCAGGTGTGGGTTTCTTGAAATCCGCGATCCCCCAGCCACTCCGGATAAAGGGGCGGCAAGGTGGCGACCGCTTCGAATCCATGGCCGACAAGGTTGGGGGGATGGCAGGAGCCGCCCAACCGGCCGTCCGGGCTTCTGACGATGTAAAACGGCTCTCTGATCTTCTGAATGTTTTCTGCGAGAGCGGCTTGCCCGAAATCAACCTCCGATGACGCCATCGGCGGCATTCCTGTCTCCATACGCGTCATGCCCGGATCGACCCCGAATACTTTCTGTCGCCATCCCATCACGTCGGCAAGCTACCATGCCCGCCCGTCGTCAAGGCATGCGAAGACTGGGGCGGGCGGCGTTTCTCAACCCCGGTTGAACCTTTGGCGCTCGGGCGTCTTGCCGGTTCCCGCCCGACGCGGCAAGGTGTCGGGTACGGAATTTCCGAGGGGATGGGGATGGGTGTTTCTTGGGTGCGGGACCGGCGCCGCCGGTTGATGTGGGGGGGAATCGGGGTGGTGGTCCTGGGACTGGGCGCCATCTTCCTGGGGACTGGCGGCACGCCGCGCCCCGCGCCGTCCGCCGCCGTCGCCGCGCTGGTGGCCCGTGGCCGCATCGAGCCGGTGGAGCGGGTGCGCGCCGTGTACGGCCCGTCCGAGGGCGGCGTGGTCCGGCAATTGCTGGTGGCGGCGGGCGAGACGGTGACGGAAGGGCAGGTTCTGGCCGTGCTGGACGGCCACGACATCCGTCGGGCGGAAGTGCTGATGGCCGAACGCACGCTGGCCCTGACCATGCTTCAGCGCGAGCAAACCGTGGCCGGGGCCAAGCGGTCCGACATCGCCGCCCAGCGCAACGTGCTGGCCGCCAAGGAAGCGCGCCGCGACATGCTGGAACGGGAGTGGCTGCGCCGCAAGGCGCTGTTCGCCGAAGGCCACGTCTCGCAGCAGGCGCTGGATTCCCTGGCCGCCGATCGCAAGACCGCGGAAAACGAGGTGGCGCAGGCCGCCAACGTCCTGAAGGCGCAGACCGAGACGCGGGGCATCGACGACCGTGTCGCCCTGGCCCGCATCGACGTGGAGCAGGCCGCCCTGGAACGGGCCAAGGCCCAGGCCGAGCATCTGGTGGTGCGGGCGCCGGTGGACGGGGTGGTGCTGTCGCTGCACAGCCGGGCGGGTGAGGCCATCGGCGCCGACGGCGTGCTGCGCATGGCGCCGCTGGACCGCCTGGAAGTGGTGGCCGAGATCGAGGAGAACCAGGCCGCCCGTCTGCGCGACGGCATGGCCGTCACCATTCACGCCCGGTTCCTGGACCAGCCGGTCGGCGGCCGGGTTCGCCGCATCTCGCACGAGGTGTTCCGGGCCAAGCGCCCGGCCTCGGACGTGTTGACCGGGCGCGACGCCCGCATCGTCGAGGTGGACGTCACCCCCGACACCCCCTTGCCCGCCATCCTGGGGGCCGAGGTGACGGTGCGATTGGCGGTGCCGTGATGTTGCGGGTGGCGGCGGAACTGGCGGTGCGGCAATTGCTGCATCGCGGCGGCAAGCTGGCCGGGGCGCTGGTCGGCGTGTGTGTCGCCATCGTGCTGATCTTCACCCAATTGGGTTTTCAGAATGCGCTGTACGACAGTGCCGTCGGCGTGCCCCGCGCCCTGGATGCCGACATCCTGATCGCCGGTCCGACCTTCAAATCCTGGGCGGATTCGCCGCCCTGGATGAACCGCGCCCTGCTGTACGAGGCCCAGGGCGTGTCCGGTGTGCGGTCGGTGGCGCCGCTTTACGCCAGTTCCATCCAGATCGCCAGTCCGCTGGACGGCCACGGCCTCAGTTGCACCCTGCTGGCCTATTCGCCCCAGGCGCCGGTGTTCCTGCCGCCCGGAATCGCGGGGCAGAACGGGCAGGTGGCCATGCCCGACCGGCTGATCATGGACCGCGATTCGCGGGTGGATTTCGAGGTTCTCCGCGACGCCGTGCTGGCACGCGGCGAGGCCGAGATCACCGTGCTGAACGCCACCGACACCCTGCAACGCACCGCCTGGGTGACGGGGGTGTTCGATCTGGGGCCGTCCTTCACCATCGACGGCACCATGATCACCTCGGACCTCAATTACTACCGCCTGACCGCCATCCCGCTGGACCGCGTCGGCGTCGGCGTGGTGCGGGTGGCGGACGGCCACGACGTGACGGCGGTGCGCGACCGGCTGGCCGCCGTGCTGGACGGTCGGGCGCGGGTGTTCTTGAAACAGGATTTCATCGACAACGAAATCGCCTATTACGCCGACAACACCCCCATCGGCTACATCTTCCGCCTGGGTCTGGTGGTCGGCACCTTCGTCGGTATCGTGTTCATTTCCCAGGCCCTGCACGGCATCGTCAGCGATAATCTCAAGGAATACGCCACCCTGCGCGCCATCGGCTATCAACAGGATTTCTTCGTCGCGGTGGTGGGATTCATCGCACTGGTTCTGTCGGTGGCCGCCTACATCCCCTCGGCGGTGATGGCCTGGGGGCTGTACGGGGTGGCGGCCGACACGTCGAAACTGCCGCTGCGCATGAACCTGCCGGACATGTCGGCCATCTTCGCCCTGGTGCTGTTCATGGCGTTGGCGGCGACCTTGCTGGCGGTGGGCAAGATCCGCAAGGCCGACCCGGTGGATCTGTTCTCATGAACGGCGCGTCGTCCCTGGCCCCGGTGGTGCGCGCCGAGCGGCTGTCCCATTATTTCGGCGATGCCGGGTCGCGGGCGCAGGTGCTGTTCGACCTGAACCTGGAGATCGAGCCCGGTTCCCTGGTCATCCTGACCGGGCCGTCGGGCTCGGGCAAGACGACGCTGCTGACCCTGATGGGGGCGTTGCGCAGCGTGCAGGAAGGGCGGATCGAGGTCTTGGGCAAAAGCCTGGACGGGTTGGCGGGCGCCGCCCTGACCCGCATGCGCCGTGACATCGGCTTCATCTTTCAGATGCACAATTTGTTCGATTCCCTGACCGCCATGCAAAACCTGGTGATGGCGACCCATGTGGGCGACACCCCGCCCGAGCAGGCGCGGCGCCATTGTCTGGCCCTGCTGGAGCGGCTGGGGTTGGGGCATCGGGTGAACCACAAGCCCTCGGCCCTGTCGGGCGGCCAGCGCCAGCGTGTGGCGGTGGCCCGCGCCCTGGTCAACGCGCCCCGGCTGATCCTGGCCGACGAGCCCACCGCCGCCTTGGATCAGGCGTCGGGGCTGGAGGTCGTCACCATGCTGCGCGAATTCGCCGCCGCCGACGGCCGCGCCGTGGTCATGGTGACGCATGACAACCGCATCATCGGCCACGCCGACCGCATCATGTCCATGGTGGACGGCCGCATCGTCTCGGACGTCCGGGTCAACGAGGCGGTGGGCCTGTCCATGGCCCTGCGCGGCATCGACCTGTTCGCCCGCCTCAGCACCGCCGAACTGACCCAGGTGGCGGAAAAGATGCATGTGCGGCCCTTCCGCGACGGCGAGGTCTTCGTCCGTCAGGGAGAGGAGGGCGACCATTTCTATCTGTTGCGCGACGGCCACGCCGACGTGGTGGTGCGCCAGGATGGCGACGGCCGCGTCGCCGCCACCCTGGGGCCGGGCCAGTATTTCGGCGAACGGGCGCTGATCACCGGCGAAATGCGCAACGCCACGGTGGTCGGGCGCGGCGATGGCCGTCTGGCGGTGCTGAGCAAGGCGGAATTCCAACAGGCGCTGAATTTGGCCCCGGACCTGCCGGAACAGTTGAAGCGCATCTATTTCGGGCGGTGATGTAATACCGGCCGACCTTTGATTTGACCTGTTGGCCGGTATCCAGCCGCCATTGCGGCGGCGGCCAAGCGGCTGGAAAGCCGCGCCCGGCGAGGGACAATACGTCCGGCCGATGAAATGGCCCAACGGGTCAGTTCATTGGCTGGGCGGTATAAAGGTACAGTTCAGGCTGACGGACCCATTGGGAAGGGGGCGATCGTGACGTTTTCGTTCGTGGCCGGATGTGTGCGCCAGATGGCGACAATCCGCATGCGCTTCGCGCTGCTGGTCGTCGCCCTGCTGCTGGAGGCCGCGTACTACCTGGGCAGCCCGCTGCTGTACAAATTCATCTTCGACGAAGGCATCACCCAGGGGCGGCAGGACGTCCTGATCCAATCCCTGGCCGCCCTGGCCGGGTTGCTGGCGGTGCAAAGCCTGTCCACCGTGTTGCAGGAACGCCTGTCCGGCGTGCTGGGCATGACCGTGATGAACCGCCTGCGCGGTCGGATGCACGAGAAATTGCAGGCCCTGCCGCCGCCGGTAATCGCCGCCCGGCCCCAGGGCGAGCTGGCGCATCTGTTCGGCGCCGACGTGGCGGCCATGGAGCAGGCGCTGGTCCGCGCCGTTCCGCCGCTGCTGCTGCATTCGCTGATCATCGCCGCCAGTCTGGCGCTGTTGCTGGCCATCAACTGGGTGCTGTTCCTGGTGACGATGGCGGTGTTGCCGCTGGCGGTGCTGCTGCCCAAGCTGTTCGCCCGCCCGGCCGGGGAATGGGAAGGCAACCACCAGCAGGCCAAGGCGGCGGCCAGCGGTTTCGTTCAGGAAAGCCTGACCACCCTGCCGGTGATCCGGCTGTTCCATCTGGGCCTGCGCCGCCGCCATGCCTTTGACCGGCATTTGCGGCGGTTGGACGAAACCGGCGGGCGGTCGTATCTGTTCGGTGGTCTGGTGGCCCGCACGGCGGTTCTGGGCACCGGCATTTCCCAGTTGGTGGTGGTGGGCGTCGGCGCGGTGCTGGCGGTCAACGGCCAGATGACCGCCGGGTTGCTGATCGCCTTCATCGGCCTGCTGATGGGCATCGGCGAGGCGGTGGGCATGCTGACCACCGCCATTCCGCTGCTGATCACCGCGCAGCAGGCCCATGTCCGGCTGCGCGCCTTTCTGGACGAGCCGGTGCCATGCCAGGAAAGCCCCGATGCCCAGCCGGTGGCGCGGCTGAGCGGCGAGATCGTGTTCGAGGACGTGCATTTCAGCCATGACGGCCAGCGGCCGACCCTGTCCGGTTTGGGCTTTCGCATCCGGCCCGGCCAGCGTGTGGCGCTGGTGGGGCCGTCGGGCTGCGGCAAATCGACGGCGCTGTCGCTGCTGATGCGCTTTTTCAGCCCGCAATCGGGGCAGGTGGTGCTGGACGGCGTCCCGCTGCCGCGCATCCGCGAGGACAGCCTGCGCGCCAACATGGCGGTGGTGCTGCAAAACGCCCTGCTGTTCGACGCCACCATCCGCGAGAACATCCTGGCCGGGCGGCCCGACGCCAGCGAGGACGAGGTGGTGCGGGCCGCCCGCGCCGCCGGAATCCACGATGCCATCCTGGCCAAGCCCCAGGGTTACGACACGCCGGTCACGCAAAGCTCGGGCGCCCTGTCGGGCGGCGAGCGCCAGCGCGTCGCCATCGCCCGCGCCCTGTTGCGGCAATCGCCTATTTTGGTGCTGGACGAGGCCACCTCGGCCCTGGACCCGGCATCCGAGCATGTGGTCAACCAAAGCGTCGCCACCCTGGCCCCCGGCTGTACGGTGGTGTCGGTGACGCACCGTTTGGCGTCGGTGGTGGATTACGACCTGATCCTGGTGCTGAAGGACGGCCGTCTGGTGGAAAGCGGCCGCCATGACGATCTGGTCGCGGCGGGCGGGCAATACGCCCAATTGTGGACCCGCCAGCAGGGCATGACCACCGCCGCCCCGCAAGAGGGCGGGGGGCAGTTGATCACTCCGGACCGTCTGGCGCTGATCCCGTTCCTGTCGGAATGCAGCCGTCAGACCCTGGAGGAATTGAGCGAGTTGTTCGTCCTGTCCCATTTCGCCGAGGGGCAATACGTCTTCCACCACGGCGACCCCGGCGACCATTTCTATCTGATCGCCCGCGGCTGCGTGCAGGTGATGGTGCCCGACGGCGACGGACAACGGGTGGTCAACACCCTGCACGACGGCGATTTCTTCGGCGAGATCGCCCTGCTGCGCAACGTGCCGCGCTCGGCCAGCATCGTCGCCTGGGCGGATACCTGGTGCCTGTCGCTGTCGTGCCAGCACTTCCTGCGCATCATCCAGGCCGAGCCGGACCTGCACGCCCGGGTCATCGCCGCCGTGCGGGCGGTGGTGGGGGACGAGGAGGTCGGGACTACTCCCTGACCAGCGTCACCTGGGCCACGTCGATGCCGCCGCCGTTGAAGCCGCCCTCGCAATACATCAGGTAAAAACGCCACAACCCGATGAATTCGTCGTCGAAGCCCGGCGGCAGCCCGCCCTGGGCCACGGCGGCGTCGAAGTTGTGGCGCCAGCGTTTCAGCGTCTCGGCGTAATGGAGGCCGAAGCCCATGCGGTCCCGCCAGCCCAGCCCGGCCCGTTCGGCGGCGGCGCGGAAGCGGCTTTCCGAAATCAGCATGCCGCCGGGGAAGATGTAGGTTTGGATGAAGTCGGCGTTGCGGCGATAGCTGTCGAACACCGCGTCGTCGATCTCGATGTATTGCAGCGCCGCCCGGCCGCCCGGCTTCAGCGTGCGGGCGATGGCGGCCATGAAGGCGGGCCAGTATTTCTCGCCCACCGCCTCGACCATCTCGACGCTGACCACCGCGTCATAGCTGCCCTGGACGTCGCGGTAGTCGCAGATGTGAAAGCGGGCGCGATCGGACAGTCCGGCCTGGGCGATGCGGCGGTCGGCCCAGGCTTTCTGTTCGTGGGACAGGGTGATGCCGGTCACGTCGAAACCGTATTCCGCCGCCGCCACCTCGGCCAGTCCGCCCCAGCCGCAGCCGATTTCCAGGATGCGGGCGCCGGGCTTCAGGTCCAGCCGGTCCAACAGGGCGGTGATCTTGCGGTGCTGGGCGGTTTCCAGCGGTTCGGAAGCCGACAGCGGCTCGGCGAACAGCGCCGAGGAATAGCTCATGCTGCGGTCCAGCCACGCCTGATAGAAATCGTTGCCCAAATCGTAGTGAAAGGCGATGTTGCGCCGCGAATTGGCCCGGCTGTTGTGGCGAAAGCCGTGCCACAGCAGGTTGAAGGCGCGGAACAGGCCCTGGGCGCGGCCGATCTCGCCCAGCGGATGGCGGTTGCGCATGGCCAGATCGAACAGCGGCACCGGGTCGGGGCTGGTCCAGCCGCCCTCGGCCCAACTGCGGTACCAGCCGACCGAACCGGCCGTCACCAATTGCACCAGCGGCCGCCACGATTTCAGCTCGATCACCGCCACCGGGCCGGGCTTGCGGCCGCCGAACACCCGGCGCGAGCCGTCGGGCAGGGTGGCCTCGATGGCGCCTTCGGCGATGCCGTGGTCGATACGCTCCAGCAGGGCGCGGAAGCCGGGGGCGAACAGATGGGCCATCCGGCCCGAGCCGGTGGCGAAACGCCGGTCGGCGCGGGTCAGATGGCGCCCGCGCGCGTGGGAATGATGGGTCATGCCTCGTCGTACACTCCACCGACCATGCCCGGATCGGGCGACCATGCGCCGCGCGGGCTCCAGCCCAGTTCGCACTGATCCATGACGCGGTTCAACTCTCCCATGTAATCCACCACGAAGCCCGGCGTCCAGGTCAGGAAGTCGGCGCGGCCCCGGATCACCGCCGCCAGCCACAGGCCGGGATCGACCATCAGCCGGGCCAGCCGCGACCACGGCCGGGGACCGGCCCAGACGCCTTCCATGGCCGCCTCCAGGCCGGGGGCCACCGCCACGGCACAATTGCGGTTGACCAGGGAATAGGTGGTGTCGCGCTGGAAACTGTCCCAATAGGCGCGCAGGCGGCGCTCGCTGAACCGGCGCAGCAGGAATTTGCGGTTCGGCGCCCGCCAGTCGGCCACCTCGAACGCGAACGAGGGAACGAAAAAGCCGACCATGTCGTGGCTGGGCTCGCCGCTCATGGTGCTGATGAAATTGGTGCTGGACCGCTCGATCTCTTCCTTGGGGTAGTAGCTGACGTAGAAATCCGCCCCCAGCTCCAGCGAGACATGGCCCGACGACACCCCGCCATCGGTGTCGGGCACGGCGAAATAGCGGTCGATGACCGGCAGCCGCATGCGGACGTTGGGCGCCCCCGCCGGTGTCCAGTTGTACATGACCAGCGGCGGCTGGTCGGCGCGGCGCGGCGGGTCGTCGCCCACCAGCGATGGCGCGTGAACATGCCAGTCGCGGGTGGAATACAGCGGCGAACGCAGGATGGATTGATGCGCGGGCAGGCGGCGCAGGTGCAGGCCCATGCGGATCAGCACCCAGCCGGACAGCAGCAGCGACAAGGCCAGGGCCAGCATGATGCCGCCCGCGGCGGGCAGCGGCCATTGCCACAGCAACCCCGCCGCCCCGGCCAGTTGCGCCAGCCCGATGATGGCGAAGCGGCGCCAGCCGGGAACATGCACCACCAGGGCGATGCCCAGGCGGATGGTGCCGTCCACCACCAGCGCCGCCGCCAGCAAAATGGCGGCGATCCGGTCGGCGCCCAGGCTTGGCGGCGCCAGCAGCAATGCCGCCACCACCAGGGGCAGGGCCATGCGCATCAGCCGCTGAAGGCGCTCGGGCCGCTCGGCCGCCCGCAGCACCGAAAGCCCGTGGAACAGGCCGATGGCCAGGAACGCCAGGCCGAACAGGCCGTGGCCCAGCCGCGCCTGCCCGTCCAGGGCGTCCCAGGCGGTCAAGGCCGCCAGGACCACCACCGCCACACCCAGCGACGTCACCATGTGCCAGCGCGGGCGGAACGCCGCCGGTCCAATCAGCAGGAAAGCAATCTTCAGCATTCCTCGAAATCCGGCAACCGCAAGGGGATCGCCAAGCAATAGCGCCATCGAAAACGCGCGGCAACCATGGCAGTGACGCGTCCGCCCTACCTTGAACGCCGGTTGAAAAAAGCGCTCAGGCGCGGGGCTTGCGGCCCTTGGCGGTGGGGGTGGTGGCGGCGCGGCGGGCGTTCAGTTCCTCGTACCGGGTCAGGAACAGGTCATAGGCGCGGTCCGGGCCGACGGGGACGATCCGGTCCGGATGGGGCGGCGGCAGGTGCCCCCAATCCATCCAGGCGGGCGGCAGCAGATCGCGCAATTCGGTGGCCATGCAGACCAGATCGGCCTGCTTGACGGCGGGCACGTCCAGGCGAAAACCGAACCACCGTGCCAGCGCCTCCTTGATGGGTCGCAGCTTTTCCTTCACCAGATCGCGGCCCAGCAGCACCTTCCAGCACGATGGCCAATCGCCGCCGAATTCCTCGCAATCGTGCATCAGCGCGTCATAGGCCAGATGTGGCGGCACCAGATGGGACGCCATCACCGAGTGCTCGGCCACGGAATACCACGGGCGGCAGGCGCCGCCCCAGCGCGGCTGCGAGGCCAGGCATTGGGCGATGTCCTCGATCGCCAGCCCGGTCGCGTCCGGCGCCATCAGGTCCAGGGTAAAACCGGACGGCATCAGGTGGACGGTGCGCCCGCTGGGTTTGTTCAGCAAATCAAGCTGCATGTCCCTGCCACGTCCACCTTATGCCTGACTGGTGTTGATGGTGTTGTCCACATAGACGGTGACGGTCTTGTCGTCCTCGGTCGAGGTGTAGACGCTGTAGCTGTTGCCGTCCCCGATGTTGGCGCCGGACGCGCTCAGCGTCCAGGTGGCGCCGCTCAGGGCCAGGTTGTCGTCGGCGGTGCCGCTGATCACCATGGTGTTGCCGGTGCTGGTCAGGGCGTTGTAGTCGTTGCCGGTCATGCCCAGTACCGTGTCGCGGCTGATCAGCAGGTTGTGCACGCCGGTGGCGCCCAGGTCGATTTTCTCGAAGTTCTGCACGAAACCGGCGATGGCGCGCAGGTCCAGCGTGGTGCCGGGGGCGCCCTCGTAGCGCAGGGTGTCGGTGCCGTCGCCGCCGTCCAGCAGGTGGAAGTTGGTGCCGGTGATGCCGATGACGTCGTTGCCCGCCTGTCCGAACACCACGTCGTTGCCCGCGCCCACATGGGCGATGTCGTTGCCCGCGCCCAGCAGCAGATAATCCGCTGCGTCGCTGCCGGTTATGGTGTCGGCCCCGGCGGTGCCGGATGCGGTGACGGCACGGCCGGTCAGGCTGAAGGCGCCGCCGCCCAGGATGGGGTCGAGCAGCAGGTCCGCCCCCACGTCGTCCAGTCCGGCCAGTTCGGCGAAGTGACCGGCGACGCTGGTGTAATTCACCAGATTGTAGGTGGTGCCGTCCGTCACCTCGCCGTTCAGCACGGTGGTGAAGGTGCCACCCAGGGCCAGGGTGCCGTTGACGCTGAGATGGGCGGTGCCGCCGTCGCCCACCGACATGGACAGGGTGAAGGCGTCGCCCAGCATCACGCCGCTGTCCAGCGTCGCCTGGGTGCTGTTGTCGATGAACAGCCCGCCATGTGACCACAGGGCGTTGTTGACGCCGTTGAACGCCACGGTGCCGTTGCCGTCCAGCAGCAGCGTGCCCTCCAGGTCCAGTTTGCCGCCGTCGGTCAGGTCCACGGTCAGGGTCTTGGCCGTCCCCGCCCACAAGGTGCCCCCGGCGACGAACAGGTCGTCGCCCTGGGTGTCCAGCGTCAGGGAATCGTTGGCGGTGATGGTGCCGCCCACCAGATCGATGCGTCCTTCCACCCGGTGGCTGGCGCCGCCATCGGCCGCCGCGACCAGATTGCTGTTTTCGCCCAGGAACAGCGACGAACCGGCGGTCAGGGCCAGGGTGACGCTGTCGGCGGTGCCGTTGCGGGCGTCCAGGGTGATGGTGCCCATGTTCATCAGGTCGCCGCCTGCCGTCAGGGTGACGGCGGTGTGGGTGGCGTCGCTGGCGATCTTCAATTGTCCGCTGTTGGCGAAGCCGGTCAACACCGAGGCCGAGGCGGTCACGGTCAGGGTTCCGGCGTTCAGCAACTCGCCGCTGCCGGCGATGGTGGCGTCGGACAGGGTCGAATTGCCCGCCAGCGCCAGCACGCTGCCCAGGATGTGGCTGGGGGCGCCGCTGATGGTGGCGGCGCCCGCCACCCACACGCCCTGGCCGCTGGCCAGGGTGCCGCCCGACCAGTTCAGGCTGCCGCCCAGCGACAATTTGCCGCTGCCGCCGATCTTGCCGCTGCCGCCGACGGTCAGCGAACTGGCGGCGTCCATGGTGCTGGCCTTGGACAGCGACAGGCCGCCCGCGCTGATGCTCAACGCGGTGCCGGTGGCCGTCAGGCTGCGGATATAGGAATCCGCCCCGGCATAGGCGACCGCGGCGCCGCCGATGGTCACGTCCGAATTGGAATCGGGCAGGGTGTCGGCGCCCCAATTGGCCGCCAGGGTCCACGATTGGTCGCCGCCGCCGCCGCCGTCCCACGCCTTGGCGGTGCCGCTGCCGGTCACGGTCTGCAATTGCAGGATGTCGCTGCTGCTCAGCGCCGCGGTGGTGCCGCGCAGCTCGACGAAGAAGGAATCCATGGGCGTGCCGGATGCCTTGACGTAGACATAGGTGTTTCCGTCCCAGGTCCAGGTGCAGATGCTGTTGGCCGGAACCGCCCCGTTCAGGGCGATGTTGGACAGGATCGCCGTCTCGTTGGGCTGGAAGCCGCTGACGTTGCGCAGCGTCAGCCCCGACACCCCGCCCAGGCCGACCAGATCCAGCCGGTCGATTCCGGGGGTGAAATCGGTGATCACGTCCCATTCGCCCAGGCTGGAATTGGCGGCGCTGTAGAAGCGGAACTGGTCGGCGCCGTCGCCGCCGGTCAGGTGGTCGCCCTCCATGCCGCCGACCAGGATGTCGGCCCCGCCGCCGCCGTTCAGGAAATCCATGCCCGCGCCGCCGAACAGCGTGTCGATGCCGGTGGTGCCCAGCAGGATGTCGTTGCCGTTGCCGCCGTTCAGACTGGCCGAGGTGCCGCTGCCGGCCATCAGGTCGCTGGCGGCGGTGGCGGTGGTGGTGACGGTATAGGTGTTCATGCCGCCATATTGGTCGGCCAGGCTCATCTTTAGGGTCGTGACGCCATTGGGCGTCGCCGCGAACTGGTCGCGCACGGTGGTGGTGCCGTTGAACGACTCGATCACCAGATCGTCGCCGCTACGGCTGATGCCGTGAACCTGATTGTTCTGGGCGATGACCAGGGTGTCGCTGCCGCCACCGCCGACGATCAGGTCGGAATCGTGGCCGGTGACGAAGGTGTCGCTGCTCGCGCCACCTTCCATGTAATCGTCGCCCGCGCCGCCGATCAGCGTGTTGACGCCGTTGCCGCCGACCAGCGTGTCGGCGCCATCCTGACCGATCAGCGTGTCCGGGGTCGCGTCGCCGAACAGGGTGTTGGGCAGGGCGTTGCCCAGGTACAGCGCGGTGCCGGTATGGATGCTGCCCAGGGGCGGCGGCGTGGTCACGCCCACCAGCCGGATCAGGGTGCCGTCGAAATCGGTTCCGCCGCTGCCCGCGCCCTTGACGTAGACATAGCCGTCGCCCTGGAAGGTGAAGAACACCACCTGATCGGGGACGGTCAGGCCGGAAATGGCCGACGCCAGGGTCGAGGCGTTGCCGATGGGCGTCGCCGTGCCGGAATAGCTCATGCCCGACATGCCGGCGAAGCGGATCAGGTCCTGGCTGCCGTCGAAATCCATGATCCGATCCATGTCAGCGGCCGTGGATTCGGTCTTGCTGGTATAGACGAAGACGTCGCGGCCGTCGCCGCCCGCCAGCTTGTCGGCCCCGGCGCCGCCGATCAGCGTGTCGGCGCCCTCATAGGTGTACAGGGTGTCGTTGCCCAGCCCACCATCGATGATCTGGGTTTCGGAACCGTACAGGTTTTCCGAATTGTCGGTGCTGTCCAGAACCATCGGCTCCGGCGACACGCCGACCAGTTGGGATTGCGCGGGCGCCGTCGCCTGACCGGGCAGCTTGATCAGGGTGCCGTCGAAGCTGGCGCCGCTGCCGGTTCCCTTGACGTAGAGATAGCCGTCGGTGCCGCTGCCGGTGGTGAAGAACACCACCTTGTTCGCCAGGGTGCCATTGGCGGAGATGGCGGACAGGGCGCTGGCGACGTCTGCGGCATCGCCGAAACTGGTGTCATAGGCGATGCCGTCCATGCCCTGGAAGACGATCTTCTGACTGGCTTGCAGGGTGATGGAATCGTGGCCCTGGCCCTGATTGGACTCGGCGGCGCTGCCGTAGATGTAGAGGGTGCCGGTGTCGCCGCTCAGGATGTCGGCCCCGCTGCCGCCGCTCACCATGCCGTTGGCGCCACCGACGATGGTGTCGTCGCCGTCCAGACCCCAGACCGCCTGCCCCGTGGCGCCGGTCAGGGTGTCGCCCTGCCAGCTTCCCGACAGCGGTGCCCCACCGGTGCCGGTGGCGTTGATGGCCATGGGCTCGGCCACCCCGGGAATATCCTGGGGCAGGGGCGGATCGACAACCTGCGCCAGACGGATCAACGTGCCGTCATGGGTGTTTCCGGCCGCCTTGACGTAAAGGTAGCCGTCGCCCGCCAGGGCGAAGAACACCACGCGGTTGTTGACGCCTTGGTCCATCTGGATGTTGGCGACGGTCGCCATCAAGGTGGATTCGACGGCGCCATAGGGAACGCCGTCATAGCCGACGCCGCTGATATCGCCGAAGACGATGCGGTCGCTGCCGCTGACGAAATCGGTGATGGTGTCGATCTCGACGACGTTGGCCTGTCCGGGGGCGGTGTACAGGAAGGTGTCGTTTCCGGCGCCGCCGGTCAGGATGTCGCCCCCGGCACCGCCGACCAGGGTGTCGGCGCCGTCGCCGCCGCGGATGACGTCGGCCCCGCCGCCGCCGCCGATGAAGTCGGCATCGGCGGTGCCGACCAGCAGGTCGGCGCCCGAGGTGCCCGCCTGGGTCATCATGCCGAAGATGGCACTGCGCGGCGGCGCCGTGGTCACGCCGTCCAGGCGGATGACCAGACCGTTGGCCGGGACGTGGCTGTCCACGCCGTGGAACACCAGATAGCCGTTGCCGCCCAGGGTGAAGTACACCACCTGATCGGCGGTGGCGTTGTCGGCCAGGATGGCGGTGACGGTGTCGGCCACCGTCGCCTGGACCGAGCCATAGGCGGTGCCGCCATAGGCCATGCCCATGGCGCTGGCCACGTTGATGCTGTCGCCCTCGGTGGCATTGAAATCGGTGATCACGTCCATGGCGGCCGTGGTCGATTCCATGTGGATGGCGTACTGGAAGGTGTCGGCGCCGCTGCCGCCGGTCAGGGTGTCGGCGCCCTCGTTGCCCATCAGCACGTCGTTGCCCGCCGCGCCGTTCAGGCTGTCGTTGCCGGCCAGGCCGCTGATGATGTCGGTCCCCGCCGTGCCGACCAGGGAATCGGCCGCCATCGTGCCGGTGACGATGTTGGCCATCAGTATCTGGTCGGCGGTGGGGGCGACGTTGATTCCGGACAGTTGAACCAGCGTGCCGCTGTAGGCGCCGCCCTTGACGTACAGGAAGCCGTGGCCGTCGGCGGTGAAGAAGTACAACTGGTTGTCAGGCCCCAGCGTGTCGATCAGCGACAGACATCCCGGCAGGTCGCCGGGCGGGTTGGCGCTGATGTTGGTCAGGGTGTAGGCGGGGTCATAGGTGATGCCGACCATGCCCTCGAAGCGGATATGGGCCGTGGCATGGAAGTTTTCGATGATGTCGGAATTGGGGCCAGAGGATTCGCTGGCCGCCGTGTAGACGACGACATCGTTGCCGCCGCCGCTCAGGTTGATGGTGTCGCGGCCCGCGCCGCCCAGGATCAGGTCGTTGCCGTCGCCGCCTTCCAGGGTGTCGCTGCCCGTCCCGCCGATCAGGGTGTCGTCGCCGATCTCGCCGTACAGGCGGTCGTCGCCGTCGCCGCCGATCAGGGTGTCGTTGCCCTGGCGGCCCCAGATGCCGTCATTGCCCGCCAAACCGTCGATGATGTCGGCGCCGGGCGACCCGACCAGACTGTCGTGGCCCGCGCTGGGGGCGGCCAGCACGAAGACCGGGATGGTTCCGCCGTCAAGACGGGTCAGGTCGGGGGATTTCTCGTCGATCACCACCTTGATGCTGTCGGTGCCGGCATAGTCGGCATCGGCAAGATAGGTGACGGTGGACAACAGGGCGTTCAACGCTTCCAGCGTGCCTTCGACGCTGACGGTTTTCGCGGTCTGGCCGTCCAGGGTCAGGGTGCCGTGGGTCGCGCTCAGGGTGACGCGGATGCTGCCGGGGGTGTTGCCGTCCCGGCCCGAAAGCGTGTCGGGGTCGTACAGGAACAGGCCGCCGACCGACATGGGCGTGCCGGTGGTGGCCACCGCCACCACGCGGTCGTCCCAGTCGAAATTGCTGCCGACGATGGTGCCGCCATGGGTTCCGCCGGGGCTGGTGTCGGCCAGTGCGGTGCCGTTTTCCTCGTCGCATTCCCAGCGGCCCAGCAAGGCGGCGTTGTCCACGGCGGTTCCGGCCATGTCGGCCCGGATTTCCGCCATGCTGCGCACTTCGGTATAGACGCGCACGTCCGACAGTTTGCCGTTCAGGTAATCGCCGCCGCTGGCGGTGCTGCCCAGGGCGGCCCCGCCGCCGCCGACCGAATACGAGAAGGCGCCGCTGAAGCTGGTGGCGGCCTTGCCGTCCACGTACAGGATCATGGTGGTGACGCCGCCGATCGTCTCGGCGGTGGCGGCGATGTGGTGCCAGCCGCCCCAATTGCCGTCCAGGACGGTGGACACCGGCTGGCCGCCCAGGGTGAAGGTGACGGCGCCGTTGGCGCCCAGGGTCAGGGCGGCCGCGGTGCCGCCCGCGCCCGCCGCCAGGATGGTCTGGGGCGCGGTGATGTTGGGGTTGTAGCGGACCCAGGCTTCGTAGGTCAGGGCGCTGTTGCCGGTGTTCAGGCCGCCCGCGATGGCGACCTTGGTGTTGCCGTGCAGCGACAGGGCGCCGAAATCGGTGCCGGGCGGCGGCTCGGCGCTGACCGGATCGTCCACCTCGGTCACGTCCACGGTAATGATCCGGGTGGCGACGTTGCCCTGTCCGTCGGTGACGCGCAGGGTGAAGCTGTCGTTCCCGACGTAATTGTCGTCGGGACGATAGGTCAGGGTGCCGTCGTTCTGGATGTGCACCGAACCGTGGCTGGGCTGGTGGCCCGCGTCGACGGCATAGGTCAGGGCGTGGCTGCCCAGGTCGACGGCCAGGATCTTGGTGGTGACGGGGGTGTCCTCGCGCACTGTCAGCGTGCTGCCGTAGGATGCTTCCTTGATGCCGCCGATGGTGCCGGATCCCGTCAGCCAGGCGTCGGTGAAGGCGGGGGTGTCGTCGCCGGACCGTTCGACGTTGAAATGGGTGACGGAATTGTTGGTATAGGTCTGGTTCAGCGACAGGCCCAGCAACAGCCCGTATTCGTCGCCGGTCAGACGGGTGTTCATGTCCAGCAGGATGTCGCCCGGCGTCCGCACGCCGTCATAGACGCGCACATCGGCCAACCCGCCCGCCAGCGAGTTGCCGCCCGGGATATGGCCGACATAGGCTTGGCTGGCCGGGCCGACCGGCAGGTCGGGGATGGCCCCGGTGTCGGCCAGTTGACCGTTCACGTACAGGGCGACGCTCTTGCCCGATTCGCTGGGGCCGATGACCACGGCGACGTGGCTCCACATGTCGGCGTTCAGGTGCCCCATGGACTGGCTGAGGTTGTAGGTTTCGCCGTTGTCGTAATACCGCAGCGTCAGGGCGCCGCTATCGGTGTAGCCGACCGCCAGATAGCCGACGGTGCCGGGCGTTCCGACGGAATAGATGGGCGAGAAATCGGTGGGCGTGACGAAACCGCTGTCGCCCGGCTGCAACTGGTTGGGCTTCACCCATGCCTCGATGGTCATCAGGCTGGTGAGCACCGGGTTCTGCAATTCGACGTAGCCGCCGTTCAGGTTCAGCGCCTGACCCGGCGGGTTCAGGCGGGCCGGGGATGTTTCGTCCGAGCCGAGGAACAGGTGGTTCCCGTTCCCCGAGGAATCGGTCAGGGTGCCGTCCTCGGTCATGGTATCCATGCGCCAGTCGGCCAGCAGATGGTCGTTGGCGGCGGGGCTCTTGACCGTGAAATTGCCGAGAATTTCGCCCGGGGTGCGGACATCGTTCCAGATCCGCACGTTGTCCACCGTGCCGACCATGCCGTCCAGCGGGGTGGTGCCGGGGCCGCTGTTGCCCAGGCTCCAATCGGCCAGGTTTTCCGGGGCGATGTGCAGGATGGTGGTGTCGGTGTCCACCAGGACGCCATCCACGTAAAGCGCCAGCGTGGTTTCGGGGCCCTGCGCCTGCCAACTGAAGGCCACATGGTGCCACGAGCCCTGGGTGAAGGCGCCGGTGGCGGCGTTCAGGATCAGGGTGTCGCTCTGGGTGTTGCCGCCGTAATGCAGCGCCAGCCCCGAGGCGGTGATTCCCAGTGCGAAAGCGTTGTTATCGCCCTGGGCGATGGTGTTGCCGACGATGTATTGCTCGGTGCCGGGCTGCCAGTTGGCCATCTGCACCCACAATTCCACCGTGCCCGAGGCCGAGGACATGCCGGTCAGCTTGGTCTGGGCGGAATCGCCGCCGTCGAAGCCCAGCGCCGAACCGGGCAGGTTGATGCCCGCCACGCTCAGTTCCGGCGTGCTGAGGGTGATGGTCTGGGTGGTGGTCAGTCCGGCGCGGTCGGTGGCGGTGACGGTGAAGCTGGCGCTGTTGTTGCCGATGGGCGGCGTGCCGCTCAGCACGCCGGTTTCCGGGTCCAGGTGCAGCCAGTCCGGCTTGCCGCCCGACGCCGAATAGATCAGCGAATCGGTGCTGTCGGCATCGTGGAAATAGCTGCCGAGATCGACGCTGACCGGGGTCGCCACCGGCGCCACGATGGCGGGCACCGCCGACGAGGTCGGCGCGGCGTTGGCGTCTTTCACCATCACTTCCAGGCCATAGGTCTGGTTGGCGCCCAGGCTGTCCTGGGTCTTGATGCTGAAGGTGTCGGGGCCGGTGTACCCGGCGGCCGGGGTATAGGTGTAGGTGTGGCCGGACACCGTCAGCGTGCCATGCGCCGGGGGGGTGACGATGGTGATGGTGGCGGCGGGGTCTTCGGACGTGGTCAGGGTGAAGGTGGTGGCGACGCCTTCGATGGCGTTCAGGCCGACCAGGCTTTCGAACGGCGCGGTGGCGGACACCGGCACCGCGTTGGCCGAGACGTCGGTCATGGGGCCGATCTGCGAGTTGCCGGTCCAATGGGCCACCAGACCGCTGGCCGTGGGCGAGATCGAAACGGCGTCGGCGGCGATCTGGGTGCCGTCGCGGCCGCCGTTCCACAGCGCCACGCTGGTGATGCTGCCCTGGAACGCCGTCGCCAGCAGGTCGTCGTTGCCGATCACCGTGTGGCCGCCCGCCATGTCCGACGGGGTGGCGATGGTGTTGATGCCCTGGTCGGCGCCGTCCAGGTACAGCTTCCAGATGCCGCCGTCCCGCACCAGCGCCACATCGTGGTCGCCGCCGACGGGAACGGCGATGCCGGTATCCTCCATCGCCGGGCCGTCGGTCATGATGTGGAAGGTGCCGTTCCGGACTTGCAGGCCATAGCCGCCGATCTCGGAATTGCCGCTGAAGAACAGGGTCTGGGCGGCCGGTCCCTGGCCGCTCCAGGAAAAGGCGATTTCCAGCGTCAGGCCGTCGATGGTGTCGCTGGCCGGAACCGGGGTCATGGTCACGGAACTGGCCACGGTCAGGGTGTGGTTGTTGCCGCTCAGGTCCGCCAGGGTGCCGCTGGTGATGCTGCCGTTCCAGTGGCCGTCCAGGTTGCGGGTGCCGACGATGCCGTATTGGTCCACGGCGATCTGCGCGGCGCTGCGCGCTTCGGCCCACACCGCCACGTCGTCGATGGTGCCGTTGAAGCCGTAATTCAGTTCGCTGGCATTGCCGATGACGGTCCGGCCGCCGCTGATGGCGTTGGGCTGAATTTCCGAATTGAAGCCGGTGTCGGTCCCGTCCAGGTACAGATGCCATTGGCCGCCGTCGCGCACCAGGGCGACGTGATGCCAGTTATCATCGGGAACGTTGATGCCGGTCGAAAGCGACTGGACGCCGCCGACCAGCAGGGTGAACTGGCCGTTCGAGATGGTCAGGCCATAGCCGGAACCGGACGAATCGCCATTGTAGAACAGAACCTGTTCCCGGGCGAAATCGACGGCGTTCCATTTGAAGCGGATCTCGACGGTGAGATCATCGACGCGGGTGCTGACCACCGAACCGGGCGCCGTGGCCGCATAGCCGGTCCGTCCGAATTCGACGCCGTCGTTCAGGTCGGCGGCGGAAACAAGCAGTTCCGGCGGGGCGTTGACCTCGATGGCGCGATCGACCGCCGTCGAAGTGGCGCCGTCATTGTCGCTGACCGTCACCGACAGGGTGCGGGTGCCGCCCACGTCCGACAGGCTGGCGAAGGTCGTGCCCTTCAGCAGATCGTTGATCAGCGCCGCCGATGCTTCCTTGCCCGGCGGGAAGATGAAGGTGATGCCGTCTTCCGAGAAGATGACATCGCCATGGGCGCCCCAATTGCCCTGGGGGTCGTTGTAATACAACTGGCCGCCGTCCATGCCGAACCCGCCACCGGCGATGGGGTGCAGGTCCAGCATGTCGCCGGGATGGCCGTTGACTATGGAAATGGTCAGGGTGGTGAACTTGCTGGAATCCACGTCGATCATGGACAGACCGCCGCTGAAGGCGTCCACCGGGTCGCCATCGGCGGCGACGACCATGGCGGCGCCCAGGCCGGAAATCACCGGCGCGTCGTTGACCGCCGACACGTTCAGCGACAGCGTCACCTCGGCAAAGCCGCCCTGGCCGTCGGCGACGCGCAGAACGGCGCTGTCGGTTCCGTTGTAATTGGCCGAGGGGACATAGGTCCATTTGCCGGTGGCGGCATCGATGCTGACCACGCCGTGCGCCGCCTGGGTCTTGACCGAATAGGCAAGGGTGCTGCTGTCCACGTCGGCGGCCAGCACCTGACCGCGCGCGGTGCTGTCCTCGACGATGGTGATGGATGGGGCCGCCGGATTGTTCCAGGCCGGGGCGGTGCCGCCGCCGCCGACCAGGGCGGTCAGGTCCAGCGCGCCGACCTTGCCGCTGACGTCCAGGACCAGGTTGCCGGTTCCGGCGCCGAACACATAATCGGTCTGGAGCGCCGACAGGTCGCTCGTGGGCAGATTCGTGGCGCCGCCAGTGCTCCAGGTCGCCACCGATCCGGCGCTCAGGGCCTTGTCGAACAACGCCAGTTCCGCCAGATCGCCCTTGAAGGCATCGGGGGTGCCGGGATCGCCGGAAAAGCCGAAATAGTTGGGGGCCGTGCTTTGGGCGGCGGTCAGTCGCGCCCCGGTCAGGCTGGTGACGACGCTATTGCTGGTGTCCAGCAGGGGAATGGCGGCGCCGTCCACATACAGCGTCACCCCGCCCGCCGCGGTCTTGACCAGGGCGATCTGGTGCCACGCATCCATGCTGACGGTGCCCGCGGCGGTATGATACCAGTCCCAACCGCCGGTGCTTTGGGCATCGAACGCCACTTCCATGGTGCCGTCGGCATTGACGCGGGTCAGGATGCCCAACTCGCCGTAATAAGCCCCCTGACGATACAGAATGCCCGCGCCCTCGGGCTTGACCCGCATGGCGATGGTGAATTCCTCGGCGCCGGAGAACGCGGTTTCCTCGGTCTGCGGGACCAGCATGCGCGTGGTGGAGCCGTCGAAATGCACCGAATTCAGCAAGACCGGGGCGTCGTTGACGCCGACCACGGTGACGGTGGCGGTGACGGGGGTGCTGTTCAGCGCGCCGTCGCTGACGGTCAGGCTGATGCTGCGGCTGCCGTTGACCAGGGTCTCGGACGGGTTCGAGAAGGTGACGGAACGGATGGCGGCCTGGTAATCGGCGACGCTGGCCGAGCCGGTCAGGGTCAGCACGCCCGCGCTGTAGCTGCCGGTGATGCCGTTCTGGGTGGTGAAGTTCAGCACGTCGCCCGCCACCGGGGCGGCGATGGTGATGGTGGCGCCGTTTAGGGTGGCGTTGTCCACATCGGTCAGCGTCAGGGTCGAGAACAGGGCGTCGGCGGTGCCGTTCTCGGTGAAGCTGGAGGTGGTGGTGGGCAAGGTGACGGCAGGGGCGTCGTTGACCGGGGTGACGATGACGGTGGCGGTGGCCGATTCGGTGCTGAAAGCGGTGCTGCCGCCGAACAATTCGGCGCTGACCTTGCTGCCGCGCGTGCCGGTGCTCTGGTCCCAGGCCCGCCACGAGAAGGTGGCGTCACCGTTGTAATCGGCGCCGGGAACGAAGCGCACCTTGTCGGTGGCGGCCAGCAACAGCGCCGAACTGGACGACACCGTGCCGAAATTGCTCCAGGTGGTGCCGTTGTCGGTGCTGTACTGCCACACACCGCTGCCGGTGGGCGTGCCGGTGATGGCGATGCCCAGGTTGGCGCTGTCGATGTCATGGGTGATGCCGGTCAGCGCGGCAACCGACGTCCCCGCTCCGGCGGCGCTGTCCTCGGCCATGGTGGACAGCAGGATGGCAACCTGGCCCGGCGTTCCCGGGGTGGGCGCGGCGGAGCCGCTTCCCAGGGTCAGCGGGTGGTTGCCGGTGGTGTCGGCGCCGGAATTGGGCGTCGAGAAGGTCCAGTTGGCCAGCAGGTTGCTTTCCGACCCGCTCAACGGCGTCCAGGACGCGGCCATTTCTGCGGCGGTGCGCGGGGTGTTCCACACCCGGACCTCGTCGATCTCGCCGTTGAAGAAGCCGCTGTTGCCCGAACGGTTGACACCCACCATCAACGGTGCCGAAATCCCCGACAGGCTGATGGCGCCGTCGCTGCCGGTGCCGACCGCGACGCCATCGACGTAAATGGTGATGACACCCGAATCGTAGGTGTACCCCACCTTGTGCCATTGCCCGTCGGTGACGGGGATGGTGCTTTGCGCATTGGCGGTGTGGCCTGCGGCATCGGAAAGCTGCACGACCAGCTTGTCGCCGTTGATCACCATATGCTGAAAGGCTTGGCCGCTCTGGCTGGAGACGATGCCCAGCCACGAGCCGGTGGTGCTGGTCCGGATCAGCGCCTCGACGCTGTGGTTGCCCGCCAGCGACACGGTATCCGAGGTGGCCAGATCATTGACGCCGTCGAAAACCAACGAGCCGGGCAAGGTGATGGTCGGCGCGTCGTTGACGGCCGACACCGTCACCGACGCGGTCATGGCGGTGGCGGATTCCAGTTGGCCGTCCCACGCCTTGAAGGTCAGGGTGGGGGCGGCATGGCCGTCTTGCTGGCTGTTCCAGTTGGGGTTGGGGGCGAAGCGCACGGCGGCGGTGGCCGCCAGATCCTGCGGGAACGAGCCGAAATTGGTCCAGGTGGTGCCGTTGTCGGTGCTGTACTGCCAGGAACCGCCATCGGTGCTGGCGGCGGTGACGCGCATGGACAGGTTGCTGCTGTCCACGTCGCTGGCGCAATTGGCCAGCAGCGCGGAAACCTTGCTGCCCGCGTTGACGGCGGGGGCGACGTCCTCGGCGATGGCGGTCAGGGTCGGGGCGCTGCCCGACAGGACCGGCGCGTCGTTGACCGCCGTCACCGTCATGGAAACGCTGGCGGTGGTGGTGGAAAAGGCGGTGCCGTCCGACGCCACCCATTGAAAGCTGGTGCCGCCGCTCCAGTTGGCGGTGGGGGTGAAGGTCAGGTTGGACAGATCGGCATAGGCGACCACCTGATTGGCGGCCACCGCCACGCCGTTCAGCTTCAGCACGCCGTTGGCGGGCAGGGTCAGCACCTTGATGCTGGCCGGGGTGGCGGTTTCCACGTCGCTGTAGCGGGCGCTGAAATCGGCGGCGGTGAAGGTGACGGTGCCGTCCTCGGCCACGTTTTTCTCGATGGCGCCGGACAGCACCGGCAGGTCGTTGACCGCCGTCACCGGCAAGGACGCGGTGAGGGTGGCGGAACTGTAGGCGGTGAAGCCGCCGCTGGCCGAGGCGGCGCTCAGGTTGACCTGGGCATAGGCGGTGCCGGTGTTGCCGTCCCAGGCGCGGAAAGTGATGGTGGGGGCGGTGTGGCCGCCTTGCTGGCTGTTCCAGTTGGCGTCGGGAACGAAGCGCAGCTTGTCCGTGGCCTTCAGCAGCAGGGCGTGGGCGGCATCCAGGTTGGCGGGAACGTCGGTCCAGGTGGTGCCGTTGGTGTACTGCCACTTGCCGCCGCTGGCGGCGTCCACCCCGGTCAGCGCCATGCCCAGGCTGGCACTGGCGGTTTCGGCGTCGGTGGCGCGGCTGGCCACCAGACTGGTGACGGTGACGCCGCCATTGGCGGCGCCGTCGCCCACGTCCTCGGCGATGGCGGTCAGGGTGACGGCGGCCGTGCTGGTCAGCACCGGCGCGTCGTTGGCCAGTGACTGGAACTGTGCCCGCAGCACCGCCACCTGGGCCAGCTTGTCGTTGATCTCGGCGATCTGCTGGTCCATGGCGGCGCGCAGGCTGACCGCCAGGTTGGCCTTGGCGCTGGCCTGTTCGGCGCTGCCCTGGGCGGTGGTGACGTTGCCCGAATTGGGATTGGTCAACGGGTCGAGGCCGTGGACGGTGCCGTAGGCGGTGGTGACGTCGCTCTGGGCGGCCTCGATGGCGGCCTTCAGGCCCGCCAGCTTGGTCACGGCGGTATTGATGGCGGTGGTCAGGGCGGTCAGCGAGGTCTGCCAGGCGGCGACCGTGCTGTTGGCGCCAAAGGCGGTCATGTCGGCGTTCAGCGCCGCGGCGACGGCCAGACCGCTGGTGGCGGCGCTGTCGGCCGAGGTGTACAGGCTGGCGGCTTCGGTGGCGCGGGCGTCGGCGGTGGTCTTGGCGGCCAGGGCCTTGGTGGCGGCGGTGTCGATGGCCGCCACGTACAGGGCGGTCAGGTTGGCCTGGTTGGCGACCAGGGCGTTGTAATCGGTGGTGGCGGCGGTGGCGGCGCCCTGGGCCGCGGCCAGTTTCAGGCTGGCGTCGTCCAGCAGCGCCTTGGCGTCGGCGGCCGCCTTGACCGCCTGATTGTAATAGGTCGTGACCACCGAGGTCTTGGCGCTGGCGCTCAGGCCATTGTAGTAGCTGGTGGCGCTGTCGGCCGCCGCCTTGGCCAGTGCATAGGCGCTTTGGGCCTCCGCCTTCTGGGTCGCCGCGTCGGAAACCGCGCCCAGTGCGGCGTTCTTGGCGATCTCGGCGGTGCCGAGGTCGATGCTGCCGGACGTGACCTGGGCGGCCACGGCCGCCGCCTTGGTTTGGGCGATGCCCAGATCCTTGACCACCTGGGCGTGGTCGGATTGCACGTCGGCCAGACGCGCCTGCGCCGTGCCCGCATAGGTTTGCATCTGGGTGGCGACGGCCAGGGTCGCCACCGCTGTCTGGGCGTCGGCGAACGCCTTTTCGATGATCGCCTTGGCATTGTCCGCCTGGGCCTTGTCGTTGGCGACGATGGCCGCCAGACGCTGGGCCTCGGCGGCGGCGTTCTGCGCCTCGGCGGTCAGGCGCAGCGCCTCGCTCAGACTGGTGGCGGACAGGGCGGCGGCGGTCTTGCTCTGGGCCAGTTCCAGTTGGGCCTGGGCGGTGGCGGTCTGGGTGTTGGCGTCGTTGGACGCGGCGGTCATCTTGTCCTTGGCCGCCAGGGCGCGGTTATAGGCGGCGGCGATGGTGGCGGCCGCTTCCTTGTCGGCGGTGCTGGCGGCATGGCTGGTGTTCCACGCGCTCAACTGCCCCCACTTGCCGGTGGCGGCGGTCAGGCTGGCAAGGTCGGCGGCCATGGCCGTCTTGTTGTCGGTGGCGTCGGTGGCGCTGGCGCTGGAATTGACCGCCAGTTGCGCGGCATCGCGCGACGATACCGCGTTGTACAGCGCGGTGGCCCAGTTCACCGTCTCGATGGCCGATTTGACGGCGGTGGTGGCGGTGGCGACCGCGCTGTCCATGCTGTTCTGATAGGTGGCCAGGGCCTGCACCTGCTGTGCGGCCTGGGCCGCCTGCTGGGTGGCGATGGTGGCCTGGGACACGGCGGTCTTGGCGGCATCGGCGGCGGCCTGGGCGGCGGCGGCAACGGCCGAGGCGCTGCCGCCCGCTTCGGCGGCGGCCTTGTAGGTGGCGGCCTGGGTGTCGGCGGCCTGGGCGG